>MHYB01000047.1:33850-62722 GCA_001824635.1 Planctomycetes bacterium GWF2_50_10 | reverse complement strand
CGCGGCTTCCGCGTTTGCTATCTGCTGCGCTATGTGCTCCTGGCGCGCGTTCAAACCGTTAAGCATCGGCTTCCACGCGAACTTACCCAGCAACACTACCAGCAGTCCGAACGTAAACACCGTCCATGCAGCGTCGGCGTATGTGCCGCTGAAAACGCCTTGTTTATTGGCGATCTCCGCGGCTTCGTCGTTTGCCCAAAGCGGACACGAAACTGCCAGCAGGAAGAAACTGATTAACAGTACTTTCCTAAACATTTTTGCCTCAAATTAACCACGGGCCCAGAAAAGTGCCAAAAAGCATATAACCAACGCAAACAGCGTAACACCTTCGACAAGCGCCGCCGCGATGATCATGTACGAAAATATTCGGCTCGCTGCCTCAGGCTGCCTTGCGACCGCCTCGACCGCCTTACCGCCGATAAGACCGATACCAATACCCGCACCCACGATCGCCAGACCGCAGCCGATACCGGCACCCTGGATCGCAAAGCCGGCGTCACCTGCGCCTATTGCTCCAAGCAACCCACATACAAGACTACTCAACAATGTGATCATTTGATAAAACCTCCAAGTTTTATTAGTGCTCCGGCGCTATCGCCGAACCTATATACAAAGCAGACAAAAACGTAAATATGTATGCCTGCAAAAACGCTACAAAAAGCTCCATCACTGAAAGCAGAACAACCATTACAACCGAAGCCCCTGCCACGCCCCAGTTCTTGAATATGAATATCAATCCAAGCATCGTCGCAAGCAGCGTATGCCCCGATACCATATTAGCGAATAAACGAACTGCCAGTGCGAAAGGCCTGACAAACGCCGATATGAGTTCAAGGAAATAGATCATCGGCGTCAGGAACCCGACATGCGGCGCAAAATTTGCGAAATAGTGTTTCAGCCCCTGGTGCTTGATACCCGAAGCATGCGTCAGCAAAAACGTAATAACCGCAAGGGCGCCCGTAACATAAATGTTCGCCGTCGCCGCCCCGCCTATGTAATTCTCCTTGCCCGTCACCAGGTGAATTATTTTCTCGCTTGGAAACAAGGCAAAAAGATTAAGCGTCAGAATAAAGAAAAATATCGTCCAGATGAAAGATATATACTGGTCCGTATGCGAACCCAGCATCGGCCTTGCTACCTCTTCCCTGATGAACACGCACATCGATTCGATCAGGTTATTGATCCCCCTGGGAACCAGCCTCGGATGCCGTGATGCAAATGGCATAAATACCAGCAGAAAAACCGTCGCCACCGTCATCATCAGGATATGATTGCTGACAGCTATCTCATAGCCGCCCAAAGTAAAATGAAACAACGGCACCGATACAACCGGTGCAAGCGGGTTGAACTCACAAAGCGTGGTATTGAAATTTAAACCGACATACTGCAAGGCTGGGCCTTCTGCTTAGTCCGTACACTCATCCTTGATAGCACGACCAATGTCTCGAACACGAGCGTTAAAACATAAAACAACGCCAGCCAGCCCACAAACCATCCCGGGCTGATCCTGACCAAAAGCACTATAATAACTACCCCCATAGTAACAAGCAAGAGCCTAATTACAATAGAAGTAAGCACCGCCAACATAAGGTGCTCATTCTTCCCCCGCCAAGCCACCGCCACCGGGATCGCCGATATCACTGTCGCTGCCCCAACCACTCCCAGCGCAAGCAAACACGCAAATCCGCTCCCAGCCACTCCGCCTGCTAAGGCAAATAAACTCATCAAACTGCTAATCGCTGCCAGGCACACTTACATCTTGTCCTTAAATTTCCAAACCTCTTTAAATATGAGGTAAAACATTCCGATAAAACCCATAAAAAAGCCCGCCAGCATCAGCCAAGGTTCAGTACCCAGCTTCACATCCGCAAGGTACCCCATATACATAAAAAACACTATTACCGCGGCAAACTCAAACCCGATACTAAGCCACCGCCGCCAGTACCCGCTCTCAAACTCATCCCGCTGGTTTACAGGCTTCTCCATCTTAAATCCCCCTTGCCCAGACGCATGTGCCGCCGTCAACTAGGCACTAAGCACCATGACTAAGCACTAACTTTTAGCCTGATCCAGAATAAGGTCTTTAACCTTCCTGCTCGGCAGATTCAATGCCCCGTATGAAGCCGATGCCGCCGCCCTAAGTTCCTGCGGCGCCTCTGCCGACGATACTATTTCATATAACCCGTTCACCTGCTCATCCGTCAGCAGATTCCCGTTCATCTTTGCCGAATCCGCCAGCCCGCCAAACGCCAGCATTCTCACCTGCATATCGGAATCCGCATCAAGTGCCAGCTTCGCAAGCGTCCGCTGCGCATCCGGGCTTGCCAGATTTGAAAGTATCAGCATCGCGATCTTCTGCAGTTCGCCCTTTGAACTATCCGTCGCAACCGCGATTATCTGCCCCTGTGCCAGCCCAAGGTCTATAACCTTATTACGGCACTGCGAAAGTTTGAGCATCGCGTGAGCCGCCCGCATTGCGTACTGCGCCTTCGCCTCATCCGAAAGCCCGTTAGCCTCCGAAGCCAGCGCCTGCCCCAAATACTTCGCAACCAGGTCCGTACCATCAAAATTCCCCGCCGGCCTCGACATCGCGATCGCCAGCGCCGAACTGAATTTCACCGCCTGGTCATCATAAACCAGCGCCGTTATCAACGGCTGCTGCGTACCCACTACATACATCAGCGACTTCTCGCCGCCGCTCGTTCCAAGCGCTTCCACTACGTTAAGAACAACGTATGTTTCCTTCCTCGACATCGCCCTCGCAAGTGCCTGCTGCAAATACTCCGGCCCAGCCGTCGTCGCGTATGTCATCGCGCCCGGATGACTCGCGCCAAAGTATTCCGGCATAGCGATACCAGTCGATTGCGCCCGGAAGAACGACGCTATCCAAAGCCCTATCGCCTTACCCGCGTTCGGATCCGCCTTAAGAGCGAATTCGCACGTCCGCATCGCCATAAGCTCATTATAATATTTCGGGCTTACCTTTTCGCGTACCAGCGACTGCTTTTCCCCGTTCCAAAACCAGATATTCACAAAATTCACATCCATCGGTGGCGTCAGCGAATCCACCCGATTGTAATACTGCTCGCCAAGAAGATAGAAAAGCTCAGCCGAAGCCATCGTCGCAGCCCCCGCATCTATCTTTGTCGCATTCTCCATCGCCAGCGCCGCCACCTGTGGCGAATCGCTCTTCTCCGCCACAAACTTCAAATAAGGTGCCGCCTGCGGGTATTTTATCAGACCAAGTGCCCGGATGATCTCGGATTTAACCCCCACATCTTCCACCTGCAAAGCTGCCACCAGCGGCCCAACCGCCTCTTTACCCAATTGACCCAGCGCCCATACTATATTAGGCAGTTCATCCCGCCTTGCCGGGTCCTGCATCGCTGATACCATATAAACAACCGCGTACTCGCCGGCGTTCTTTAGCCTCTCCAGGGCCGTTATCCTGCCCCTGGCCGTCGTCGAAAGCCTCTTGATCTCTGCGTTTATGATCTGCGGATCGCTCTTGCGGGCAAATCTGCCCTGCTCGATGATCGCCAGTATCTTCGTACTCACATCCGTAAGCTCATTCTGCGTCGAACTTAATTTCACAAGCAACGCGTACCCGTTCGGGTTCTCGTTAGCCAGTTCAAGCATCACCAGCCCATCAGGATTTGAAGCTACCAGCGCCTCCCCATAACCCTTAGCCAGGTCGAATTTATCTATAGCCGTGTAGTGAAGAAAATCCGCCCAGTTGCTCTCAACCGTCGCCCCGACGCCTCTCACAGCCGGCAAAACACAAATTACCAGTGCGATCGCCAATAATCCTTTGAATTTCATACTCTCTCCAGCGAAAAAATTATGATAATGCCGTTCGTAACTATATTAAAAACCAAAGCATTATAAAATATGCCCCACCGCTGTCAATCACAAAACGACCCGCCCCGGTTATGTTAAAAAAATGTGCCAACGCTTTCGGATTAAGTGCTTTGTGGAAAACTTTAGCCCTGAAAAGCCGCAATTACCAGCCCACGGTGGCAAATGGTAGCACAAGCGTCCCGCCTGTGATTTTCAATCGAGAATTTGTGCGACATATCTCCCCCAAAATCATCGCGATCCGTCTTTAAATTTTTCTTCGTTTAGGCTTGTATTTGAATTTGTTTGTGATTTGGTAACTTGTCATTTGTAATTTTGTTTCGGATTTCAAGCTTAGAGCTTCGGGTTTCTTGCGGCCACAGGCCGCGCCGTTGATTCAGCTTATATCTTGGCCGGTATGCTCCGAATAGTACTGGGCGATAGCCTTCTCGCCCTGCTGCTCAATATTATCCATTGCAGAAAATATGCCTACCTTAAGCAATATAAGTATCGCAAAACAAGCCGCCGTCCCCAAAACCGACCTGCCGTATTTTGCCAATACTTCCAGCCTCCCAGGCTCCACCCTTGCGATTCGGAGACTCTCAGCAGGTACAGAATTCCTCAAACTGTGCTTAAGCACCCCAACAGCCTTTGTATTGGCTTTGGCAAGCAGGTCAAGACCGTGCGGCTCCGTTCTAAGTAGCGAAAGTCCAAGCTCCACCTTCCCGATAGCTCCAAATCTTTTCTGGCACCGCGGGCATTGTGCAACATGATCCTGCACCCATTTGGCTTCCCACCCGGCGTATTTCGCCGCAAAATCGCTTAGCCGTTCCCTCAGCCGTCTGCATCTGGATATCTTGTTATTCATTCTTTTTACCCATCCAAAGAGCCAGAAGCTGCACCGCTTTAAACCTGTACACCCGCACCGTCCCGCTCGTCAGCCCCAGTATTCCCGCCACCTGCTCGTATTGCATCCCGCCAAGATCATGCATTACCAGCACATCGCGCAGCATTTCTGGAAGCTCAGCCATGTATTTCCGCAATTCCTCCCGAACCTGGCCTGCGTCAAAATCATTCTCAACCTCTTCCCCGCTCTTCAGAGCAATATCCACAGCCAGATTCTTTTTAAACCGCTCATCCATCTGCCTTCGGCGGATTATTGATATCGCCGTATTGCTTGCGGTTTTAAAGATGTACGCCTTTGCGTTGATCGGTTTTAATTTTTCCCCGCAATTGGCAAGCTGCAAAAACGTGTCCTGGTATGCGTCGCAAACGTCCTCTTCCCGGCCAAGTATGCGCCAAAGCATATTCACCAGCGCAGCTCCGTGCTCCTTCATCGTGCTAAGCACCCAGCTGTCACTGCCCGAACCGACCAACAGGCCGTCAAGATTTATCGCAACACTTGCCGTTTTCGCATCCATCTCGAACCGATCGATTTATCGTTTCCTGTATAAAGGACGCATTCACAAATACAATGTTAACAAATAAAATTAAAAAAATAAACAATTAACGGACCCGGCTCTGCGACCGTCTTAATTGTAGCCAAGGAGAAATTAGGTTAATGGATAAAAAGAAACCACAACACAGCACCTCGGATGTCGTCGCCATAGTGGACGATTTGCTCAATAAAGCCGTCCAGGCCGGCGCCTCCGATATCCATTTTGAACCCGGCCCAAACGACCTCGCCGTCAAATTCCGCCTCGATGGCGTCCTCGATACCATCGAACGCCTCCCAAAAACCCTCACTGAAAACATTGTAGCCCGCCTCAAGGTCCTCGGCTCACTCCTTACTTACCGAAACGATATACCCCAGGAGGGCCGCATCGAAGTCACCCCCGAAAGATTCGACAAAGTCTTCGACCAGCGCCTCGCCGTCTTCCCGACCATCAACGGCCAGCGCGCAGTAGTACGGCTGTTCTACAAACAGCCCCAACTCCTCGACCTCGCTACCCTCGGCTTTGCCCAGCCCGTACTCGAATCAATTAAGACCATCGCCGCACAGAACCAAGGCGTCCTGATCGTCACCGGCCCGGCAGGCTCCGGCAAAAGCACAACTCTCGCCTCTATATTAAGGCACATAATCAGTCGATGGCCCGGCAAAAGCATCGTCACCATCGAAGACCCCGTCGAGATCCGCATCGATGATGTCACCCAGGTCCAGATTACCCCCCACGGCCAAATGACCTTCCCCACCGCTCTCCGCTCTCTCCTCCGTCAGGATCCCGAAGTCCTCATGATCGGCGAGATCCGCGATGCCGAAACCGCCAAAATCGCAATCGAAGCCGGCCTCACCGGACACCTCCTCATGTCCACAATGCACAGCGGCAATTCCGCCGCCGCCCTCGTTCGCCTCCTCGAAATGGGCGCAGAACCCTACCAGGTAACCTCAAGCGTAAGCGCCGTATTAAACCAGCGACTAGTCCGCAAACTCTGCCCCGCCTGCAAAACAAAAAGCCAATCCAAAACCACCGGCTGCGACCAATGCTTCAATACCGGCTATCGCGGCCGCGCCCTCATCTGCGAACTTGTCGAACTTGACGGCCAGCTCCGAAAAGCCCTCCTCGCAAAATCCGATCTCGCCGCCCTGGAAGAAATATTAAAAAGCCGCGGCCACAAAACACTTCTCGACGATGGTCGCCGATTGATAGAAGCAGGCATAACCGACACCGCCGAGATCAACAGGGTCTGTGGAACTAACATTTAGAATCAGGATGAAATTATAATGGCAAATTTCCAATACAGCGCTCTCACAAATTCCGGCCGCCTCATGACCGGCACCATCGAAGCCTCATCAACCCAGCAGGCCCAGGAACTCCTCACCGACATGAAGCTCACCGTCAACGATCTCAGCAAAATAACCGCCGCCCCCCCGCGTACTTCCATCGGCAAAGACGAATTCATCCTCTTCAACCAACAGCTTGCCTCCATAACCCAGGCCGGCATACCCCTCGAAAAAGGCCTCCGCGAACTTGCCGCAGACATCCAGTCCTCAAAAATGCGCAAGCTCATAAACGAGATCGCAAATGAACTCGAAGCCGGCTCCGGTATCGAGCAGGCCTTTGCAAAAAGAGAAAAAACGTTCGGCCCCCTCTACGCCAAACTCCTCAAAGCCGGCGTAGAATCAGGCAGACTCGGCGAAATGCTCACAAGCCTCAATCGCCACCTCGAGATCGCCAATCAAACCCGCCGCATCGTCTTCGAGGCCATGATGTACCCCGCCATAATCTTCGTCTTCGGCGCCTTCATCGTTACCCTCATCTTCCTCCTCATCATACCCCAGTTCTCTTCCATCTTGCTAGACATGGCAGGCTCAGCCGCCCAGCTCCCTGCCCTCACAAGAGCCATCATGCACATCCCGTCCGGAATCGTCCCCTTCTGGCTTATATCAATCGCGATTGTGATATTAATACTCCTCCTCCGCTCCGTCCTCAACACGTTCCCAGCCGGCCGAAAGTTCAAAGAAGAATTTTGCATCCGCGTCCCCGTCCTCGGCCGCCTCTATTATCACAGCGTCCTCGCACGCATCGCCGAAGCCATGTCCGTCCTCATCAAATCCGGCTCCGACGTTCCCTCCGCGTTAACCCTCGCCGCCCAGTCCTCATCCAGCCGCCTCGCCGACATCGACGTCTCGATGCTCTCCGCCCAGCTCCAGCAAGGCAGAAACATTCTCGAAGCCGGCCAGCTCTGCCGTTTCCTCCCGCGAATATTTCTCTTCTCGATCGCCCTCGGTTCCCAGCGAAACCAGCTCACCGAAAATCTCGAAGGCCTCGGCCAAATGTATTCCCAGCAGGTCTTCTCCGCCCAGGCCCGCCTCCAGGCCGTACTCCTGCCGGTTATGCTCATCGTCGTAGGAGCGTTCATCGGCATAACAGTCCTCGGCGTCTTTTTGCCCATTATAAAAATAGTCACTACACTAATGTAAGGCCGCCCCATGCTGCTATTGATAAGCTTGATATTACTTGTACTCTTAATTTACCTCGCGGTGAAAACGCCCGGCATCGCCCTCATCGCTTCTGTAATCTCCACCGCGTTCCTGTTCGCCTCTGCTCTATACATCGAAGACGTACCCGGCCTTATTGCCGCCCCACTCATCTTACTCGTTACACTTATCACCATCATCTCCGAAAACCGCCGCCGCGAACTCGACCAGTGGCCCCAGAGATGTGCAAAACCCCTGCTCATTTTTTTCGTAATTGTTGCGATGGTAATACTCTCCGCCTCTTTCGGAATAGTCATGTTCTACTTCGGCTTCCTCCTCATACTCATGACTATCGCATTCGTCGCCGTCCTGTCTACTTCGCGACTTTCCATTACCTCCGAAGTCGTCGCCACCCTCGCCGCATGCACTCGCCAGAATATGCCCCTCGCAACCGCCGTCGAATTCGCCTCGGACAGATCCAAAACCGAGCAGTCCCGCACCCTCCGCCGCATCTCCAAATGGCTAAGCGAAGGCTATTCCGTTACAGATTCCATAAAACACGGCTTCGCCCGCTGCCCCGGCTATGTCCTTTCAATGATTTCCGCCGCCGAACCTATCAACCAACTCCCCCAGATGCTAGCATCCCTTCAGCAGGACCTCGCCGAAAAAGCCGCCCAGTCCCGAAGATTACAACCCATCCACCCTCTCTACCCCGCCATGCTGCTCGTCATCATCTTCTTTATACTCTCCGGCCTGATGTATTTCGTCATACCGAAATTCAGTGAAGTCCTCAAGGACTTCTCCATCCAGATGCCCAAAGCCACCGTCATATTGTTTCAGATCATCCGCCCCGCATGGGATTCCAAAATTGTCCCCGTCGTGCTCATAGCAGCCGCCACCGCCGCCATGATCGCAATACGCGTCCGGTTCCGCCCTCGCCGCCCCCAACGTCCATATCTCCTCTCGCGCCTCGGCGATTTCCTTAAATGGCACCTGCCCTTCCTCCACTTCTTCGAATTCAACCAGTCAATGGTTCGCATCCTTGAAGTACTTCGCCTCTCCCTTCGCGCAGGCCAAACCATAGACTCCGCCGTTAGCGCAACTCTCTCCCTCGACGTCAATCAGGTAATGCGAAATCGCCTCCGCTGTTGGCTCACCTCCATCCAGACCGGCCAAGACATCGCAGATTCTGTAAGAAAATGCTCACTGGGCAAACCCCTCGCCTGGGCAATGTCAGATACCGTCAAACTCACCAACACCCTCACCCTGCTCGAAACCGTCGAATCCCATTACCGCACCAGCTACAACTATAAACTCAACCTCGCCAGGTTCATCTTCTGGCCAATGCTCATCGTCGCTATCGGCGTCATGGTCGGCCTGGCAGTCTACGCGATTTTTATTCCGATAGTAACAATACTCAGCCACCTTGCAGGAATGTACCCATCATGAGAAAATACCCTATGATGATTAAAAACAAAAAAGGCTGGATCATGGCCGAAGTCATTACTGCGATGACCGTCCTTGGCATCGTACTCATCGTCTTCGCCGCCACCCTGCACACCTTCGGCCGCCTCAACGACATCCAGCTCCAAAAACAAAGATGCATCTCCTCCGCGCAGGCCCAGCTCGATTCCATCGCCCTCACCGGCTCGCCCATTCCCAAAACCGACTTCGCCCGCCTCTGGCCAAACGTAACAACCACCACCAGCATCGCAAACGGCACCGGCCAGTGGCAAGGCCTCAAACTCGTTAGAGCCCAGTCCTCCTCCCTCGCCCGCGGCAGAAAAAAGCCCGTCACCATCGAACTAACCCGCTACATCGTGCCAAAGGAGCTTGCAAAATGAAAAAAGCCTTCGCCCTCGTTGAAATCTTAGCCCTCCTGGCCGTCCTCGTTGCGCTGGGCCCGGTACTCAGTTCCCTTTTCCGAACCGCCCTCCAGGAAATCCCCATCTCCGTAAAAGCCGTCGATTCCGATGCTATCGTATCTTCGCTTATCGACAAGATCTCCGCCGATGCCTCGCTTGCCCTCACCGCCTCCGCTCCAAAACCTCAGGACCCCAACACATCCGTCCTGCTCATAAAAACCCCAAACAATTCAATAAGATACCTCTTCGCAAAAGATTCTATAACCCGCCAGCTCGCCGACCCCAACGATCCCTCAAAATTTGAAGAAAACACAGCTTTTGAGCCTTCGAATGCCCAAATAGATTTCCGCCTCGCCCCCCTCAACGGCCTCCCATCCATCCAAATCACAAGGTCGATACAATACAAATACCTCGGCCGCCTCCGCAAAAGATTCGCCAACTCACATATCTTTTTCATCGGCGCCGCCCCGCAGTTTGGAGAAGCAAAATGAAAAATAAAAAACGCAAAGGCGCCGTCCTCATATTAGTCCTCACCCTCATCTCGCTGATCGGCATCCAAACCGCCCTGCTCACTATGGGTTCATCAACACTGCTCCGCCGAACCAATAATGATATCCTGACCGCCTGCGACCGCAACCTCGCCGCCAGCGCCTCAGCCTGGCTCAAGCTCAACTCCGCCCGCCTCGCCCCAGATAAATCCGTCGACCTCGACACCACCCAATTAAAAAACCACTCCCACAAATGCTCCCTGAAAATCCAAACCACCCCCGCCGCCCCTCTAATCTCCACCTTCTCCCAGCTAGGCCGCCAAAAACAAACCCGCCAACACCGCCTATGACTCGTGGCCTGTGACTTTTCACTCACTGCTCACTGTTGCCTGTTGCCTCTTGCCTTCTCCTTCTTGTGACTTACGACTTGCGACTTACCGCCTGCAATTATACAATTACCCCCTAATGAAACCTTACTTTTTCAAAAATCTCGACTTGCTGGTGCTGTTAGCTTTATTTTGCAGCGTAGCTGGATTATGGGCATTTATCGAAATGGCTGACGAGGTAAAAGAAGGCCAGACCCAGCGCATCGATGAAGCTATCATCCTGCTTTTTCGCAGTGCCGCCGACACAAAAGATCCCATCGGCCCGCCCTGGCTCGAAGAATCAATGCGGGACTTAACTGCCCTCGGAGGCGTTGCCGTCCTTACGATCGCCACCGCCGCTGTGGCCGGCTTCCTGATCTTACGCAGGTTTTGGCGGCTCCTTCTCATTTTGATTATCTCCAGCGGCGGCGCCCTTGCTCTGGCAGTCGTACTTAAAAGCATTTTTGCCCGGCCAAGGCCCGATTTGGTAGAGCATCTTTCATACGTCCATTCTTCCAGCTTCCCCTCCGGCCATTCCATGCTCTCAGCCGCTATCTATCTCACTCTCGCAGCCCTCCTTGGCCGCCTGGTCACCCAGCCGCGCCATAAAATCTATATAATGACTGTAGCCCTCTTCGTCACATTCGCCGTCGGCCTCAGCAGAATCTATATGGGAGTGCATTACCCTTCTGACGTTCTGGCAGGCTGGTCCGCAGGAGCCGCCTGGGCCTCAATCTGCTGGCTCGCCGCAAGATTCTTCGAATCTCGTTGTTAACGATTACCGCCAGATGACGCATCTTTATTTTTCAATTTTCGTACTTAGAACTTGGAACTTTAAACGTTTTCGCGCATTCACAAAACGCCTTAAAATTCTCTAACGACGTTTCAGGAGTAACTTCACAACCTGCAGACACTATCATTCGGCCGCCGGCATTTTTATACTCTTCTCTAACTTTCTCTCTGATCGTCTCTGGTTTGCCGTTCTGCAAAACAGATACCGGATCTGCGCAGCCGCTGAAAACCTGGTTGGGCAATAGATTCTTAACCTCTTGCGGTACTGCCGTAACCATGTAGTCGATATCGATTATGTCGGCACCGGTCTTTATAAGGCCATTCAATATACCTGATATATTCCCGCAAATATGAATTTTCGCCATCGCACCACACGAATGTATGTGTTCAACAAGTTTCTTTTCGTATGGAAAGAAAATTTCATGATACTGCTCAGGCCCAATCTGCGAGCATGCTGCATCACCGATTCCGATACAGTGTGCCCCCGCCTTTATCTGCGCCGTAGCAAAGGACGCAGCCAGTTCAAAAAATATATCACAAGCGCGCTTGACTCTGGCACAATCGTCATAAAGATCAAAAAATGCGTCCGACATACCCCTGAGATCAGTGTATTCAGCAAGCATCCCTTCAACCCAGCCGACAATAAATTTTGTGTCCTTTACCTGCTTATGAAATGTCTCAACCTCTTTAACCCTTGTGGCCATCCGCGCGTGTTCAGAGATTTTCGGGCACTTTAAATTATCAAAATCATTTTGTGTTCGCAGAACATATTCACTGTGTTTAGGAAGATCGTCATAGGGATATTCCACTTTCAAACCAAATGCCGAAGCCTCCGCATAAGGATCTGACATCACCGTGACCCAGTCAAGATCGAAGTCATCCGCGCATTTTATAGCAGCCGAGCATTTGGCGGTGTAGTCCTGGCAAAAACGGCTGTAAGGCACATTTGCGTATTTTGCCGCAAACCTCATAATGATAGGATGCACCGGCGGCCGGTCAAATTTGCCACCTTTTATAAATGCCACAGTACGTTCAAAAGAATTCATAAAAAAACTCCAAATTATTATTTTGTATAAAACCTTTCGTCTTCAGCCCTGAAAGGCCGCAATTACCAGCCCACGGTGGCAACCGTGGGTTTAGAATTCAACAATCCTTCTACAAAGCCCTGAAAGGGCGCAATTTGATAGCCCAGGGTGGAGCGAAGCGCAGCCCTGGGTCAAAAAACCACCATGTACAAAGCCCTGAAAGGGCGAGATAAAAACCTTTCCCACAGAGCACAATTTTAATTTCAGCTATTCTGCTCGCTTCCATGCTACTCCTCTACCTCCAGATGCAGCGCCTGCAAAAACCTGTGCACAAGCGGCACGATGATTATACTCACCGCCCCGACAAACACAAGCCCCGGAAAATAACGCATAAAGCCCGCGAACACCTTCACCGCCGAGTTGTGCAGTTCAGCACCGGTCCGTGTGTTCAGTGAGTTCAGTGGTGAACGCTTTAAAGAAAACCCGCCCAGCAGCCCCTCAACTCAAAACTCAAAATTCAAAACTAAAAAAACACGCCACTTCACCATGAGCATACTTAAATCAGTGTCAATCCATGACCTTTGTTTTTTAGAAATCAGCGACATCAGCGTAATCAGCATTTAAATTTCTTTGCCTTTTCACACCTTCAAACATTCGCACATTCTAACCCCGCTTCGTATAACCCACAACCCGCAACAATCCCCTCCACTGACAACTGACCACTGACAATCTCCTCATTCCTCACTCTTCTTGCACCGCGCACTTACGTACTCGTCTTTTTCACTTAGAACCTAGAACTTGGAACTTTGAACTTCCTCCACGCTCTCCGTTACCAATGATTCCGGCACCCGAATTCATACTGCTTTAATTTTTCAACTCTTTACTCTTCCCTCGTGCCTTTGCTTAACCTTATCACTGATTGCCCACTTAGCACAACTCGCTCTTGCATTTCTGATCACAGCCGTCGTTATTGAATTTCAAACGTCTTGTATTTCAAAATGTTCTTATCTGCATCGTATTCATATACCCTGAATCTTCCCCTGCCGCACTCAAAATCCACGCTTGATGGGCATACATAAACCGGCACATCTCCAAGCATATCTAATTCCTCAAAATGAAAATGACCTGCGATGACAGCAGCAACATGATATTCATTTAATAATTTTTTCAGTCTTTCATATTCCTGCTCTCGATATGGCGAAGTTAATTTGCCCTCATAATAATTCTTCACGACAGGCGTATGAGTAAAAATAATTATGTGCTTATCACAAGACCTTGCCTCATTCAATTTGGCATCCAGCCATTTGTAAATATCACAACCCTGAATATTAACCCCATATACAAGGCATTCCAGCGATATAAAAACAAATCTTACATTTCTAATATCGACACAGTAATTAAACTCGCCAAAATTTTCTTTCCATGTTTTGGCATTTCTTTCAACACCATCGCTATTGATCTTCCCCGCTGAATGCAAGTCGAATTCATTATTACCAGCCACAACATACACCGGGTAATTACTTTTACTTCGAATAGATCTAAAATCCCCCAGTGCCGCGTCATATTTAGCATCACTGACCAGATCCCCTGTAATACTAATAAATTCAATTGGATGTTGTGTTTCGTAATTGTTTATTGCCTGGACCAGTCTTTCTGTAACTATAGAATTTTTTGGATTGAGTCCAAGATGATTGTCGGTTAGTTGAACAAAAATATAAGTATCATTCGCATCGACACCCACCCTTGGCTTTGCCCCATCTCTGCCAAAACAACCCCCAAATAGCAAGACGCCCAAATAACTAATCACAAGAACAAAATTTTGGATCATGATTACCTCCCGTCTACTTATCCATTCTCCTCCATTATGACTTATCCTTGCATTGCCTCTCACACGCTTCTCCTTTCTTTTCCCTGGTCCTTATCCCTCCAGTTCACTTCTCGCTCTTGCACTGTGCACTCCCTAAGCACTTTGGCACCTTGTCACATATACCTGCTATTTAGCCCATCTACTCCACAAGGAATGTCTCAACATTGATCCAGTTCCCTTTTGATCTGGAATTTGTGCTGCTTAAAATTGTGATTCGCATTTTGTGCTGTCCACGCTGCAAATCTTTAAAATTCCAGCGGAATGGCTTATCTCGTATCGGCCCATACTGATCAACTTTTGCAATTTCCTTCTCATCGATTTCGACTTTCACTTGTCCTGCATCATCAAACCGCTTTCCTAACCAGGTCACACTGGTACCGTCAAAAACAAAATCTATACTGTCCCCAGCCAGATTACTGCATTGTAAAGGCCCAAATTTCTTCCAGCCGCCTTTAAAACTCGCCCCTTTAATAGTAAGCTGCAGTATCGTACTTAACGCAGTTTCCAACTCATTCTGAATTTCACCGTGCGATACATCTGCCCTGCCATTAAATATTGCTGCTATATTAGTCCCATCAGCCCGCCATATCATCATAGCAGTCGAGCCGCCAAGACTGCCGTATATATTCCAGCAAAAACCATTTCCTTGTCGCAATTCACCTGTGAGCCAATACTTCTCCATGTATCGACAACACAGCCTGGCGGACGCATTTAGGCCGCCATCATCTGCGTTCCAAACCAAGACATCATCCTTGCTCCGCAATTCACCTTTTATGCTCATTTCCTTTACAACAGGCATTCCCATCAAATCCTTGCACATATATTCAATCCAGCTCTTACCGGATGTCTTTTCTACAATGTGGCGCAAAACCTCGTATCCAAAATTGCTGTATTTGGCCTTTGTGCCAGGCTCATCTTCCAGCGGTTCGGTCATGATAAAACCAAGTATCGTTTCCATGGCAATAGGATCCTTAAAGCCTGCCTTTCTTGCCCTCTCCATCGCAGCCCAGCCTGGATCAGCACCCCAGCCGCCCATATGGGCAAGTACGTGATTAATTGTAATGTCCTTAACACGTTCATCCCGTATAGGCCCTTGCGGTTTTATTGCAAGCATCTCAAAAACTTTCCCATTGAGGTCCAGCCGCCTCTCTTTAGCCAGTTGCCGAATACTTGCCGCACACATTGATTTTCCACAACTGGCAATACCAATTAGCGTATCAGGTCCTGTTGGAATGGTTCTCTCCATATCAATCCATCCATATCCACGCCTGTACATTATCCGACCCTGCTTCGAGATAGCCAGCGTGGCCGCACTGCAGCCAATTTTTTTGCGGTACTTGAGCATCACCTCATCCAGTAATTTTACATTAACAGCGTTTGCCCCAGTAACAGGCACACAGTTGGGCTCTTCTCCAGTCCATTCTTCGTGAAGATTATTGAAATCTATAGCTGCCTCAGTATTCAGCCCAACACGCCCATCCGTATTCGCGACAGCCGCAACACCTACTAAAAAAAATAAACATGAACCAATAACTGAATTTTTCATAATCTACTCGAATAATATGCGTCAATTATACTCACCAATTCAACCAAAATGATTTGTGACTTCCACAGCCCTCGTGCCTCTTGCCCCTCTTGCACTCGTGCACTTCTCCCCGCACCTACGCAATTCCGCACGTTTAATCGCACTCTTGCGAGGCTTAGACTTTTTGTTAAACCCGCAACAATTTCTCTCAGTTCTCACTTTTACATTTTTCAAAATCTGCGTTTAATTGTTTTTCTGTACCCGCAACGCGTAACTCGCAACCCGCAACAATCCCCTCCACTGACAACTGACCACTGACAATCTCCTCATTCCTCACTCTTCTTGCACCGCGCACTTACGTACTCGTCTTTTTCACTTAGAACCTAGAACTTGGAACTTTGAACTTCCTCCACGCTCTCCGTTACCAATGATTCCGGCCCCCTGATATCATACTGCTTAACCTTCGCATAAAGCGTCGCCCTCGTTATCCCCAGCATCGCCGCAGCTCTCGTCTTTTGCCAGTTCGATTCCGCAAGCGCCTTGCTTATAAGTTCTTTCTCTGCCCTCTCCAGTGAAAAATCATTCGAAACCGAAATAGCGCAAGCACTCTGCTTCTCTTCCCCCATCGCCTCCGGATTAAACACCAGGCTGGAAAGTCCTATCTTATCAGTGTTTTCAAGCAGAATCGCTCGCTCAATAACATTTTTGAGTTCCCTCACGTTCCCAGGCCACTCATACCTCTCCAGCGCCTCTAGCGCCAGCTTGGTAAACCCCGCAATTTTTCCGCTCTTCTGCGGACAGATATTCGAAGTCGCCAGAAAATGCCCCGCCAATTCGCAGACATCCTCTACCCTGTCCTTCGCCCGCAAAGGCAAAAGCTGTATCGGAAATACCGCAAGCCGGTAATAAAGATCCTGCCGAAATCTCCCCGCGCCCGCCTCAGCCAAAAGCTTGCGATTGCTCGATGCAATTATCGTCGCCTTGCACACAATTTCTTTTGTCCCGCCAACTTTTCTGAATGTCTTTTCTTGAAGCACCCGCAAAAGCTTCGCCTGCAGTTCAAGGTTCATCTCGCTAATTTCATCAAGAAAAACCGACCCGCCCTCAGCGATTTCCAAAAGCCCTGTCTTATCCTTATCTGCCCCCGTAAACGACCCCTTCACATGCCCGAACAACTCGCTCTCCAAAAGCGTCGTCGTCAGCGCTGCGCAGTTGATCCCCACAAACGCCGCATCGCTCCCATGTCGAATATCATGCACCGCCCGGGCCGCCACTTCCTTACCCGTCCCCGTCTCGCCCACGATCAGCACCGGGTTGCAGTTGCTCTTGGCCACTATCTTAATAAGTTCAGCCATCCGCCTCGTCGCGGCACTTGCTCCCTTCATCCCCGAAATAATTACACCCGCGACCTTGGCCGGATCCTCATTTTGAATTTTCACCGCCGCCGACTTAGCCTCACCAGTCTCCCAGCTTTCAACCGTTCCGGATTTATCAAATCGCAAATCGTAAGTAGTAAATGTTAAATTCCCTACCCTTCGCTCCCCACTAACGCCCCCGCAAAGCCCCCCTGTAATGTCCCTGACACCCTGGCACCCCCCTGTACCCCCCCAAAAATTCAGTTTCTTCACACCTTTATCCGATAGCCACTTGGCTGTTTGTTCATCAATGCTCTCTCCGCCCAGCAGCACATCATCCACCACGGTTGAATTAAGGATAGACCCCGCCTCTTTTATATCTTCAGCCCAGTAAACCACTTGCGCAATTTCGCGAGCTGTATCCATCAGGTCGGCATCCTTGCCGATCACCATCAACTTCTCAAAACGCATCCATGCTCCTGAAAATCAATTGTATGTACATGATTTTTCGGCACTTACGCCACTTTTCCTTTAACTTTTATAGGACGAGCCGATAAAAAATTACTTCTTTGAACAGTTTCAACCGCCGGAAATTACCTCCCGCCCACCGGAAATTTCTTCCGCCTTCCAAGCACCCGACAAAATCCCACAATCCATAACTCCCACACTATAATGCATTTACAATTATCCAATCACCACTGGCACAAACCTTGCAGTACCCCCTACACGAAAGGAAACCATTATGGCCGTAGCAGCAACATCATCAGCCTCAAGCATTAAATTCGACTACATGAACCTCCTCGTCACCCAGATGAAGAACCAGAACCCCCTCGAACCCATGAACAACGACCAAATGACCGCCCAGCTTGCCCAGCTTTCCTCTTTGGAGCAGCTTGAAGGCATAAATAATAAACTTGGGCAACTTGAGACCATGAACTCCAATTTCTCGAAGGTCTTAAACGACTCCCAGCTCAACTACGCCCGCTCCCTCGTCGGCAAACAGGTCAGCTACGTTGATAAAGTCACCGGCAACATAAAAATGGAAGTCGTCGACCAGATCGAAGTAACCTCCACTGGTTTTAACCTCCGGGCAGGCAAAGACTTAATAACACTCGACCAGATCACCGCCGTCGGCTCAGAATCAGCCGTCCGCATCCCAAATGACCTCAAATACGCCAACTCCCTTGTAAACCGCACCGTCTACTGGGTCGACACCTCTACAGACCCCGCAACAGTAAAAACAGGCAAGGTCAATGACGTAACCCAAAATAATGACAAGATTTACGTTCGAGTGGATAACACGGTTGTCCCGCTCGATTCCGTAGCGGCAATAATGGAATAACCCCAGCAGGAGATAAAATATGAGTTTTGCACTCACAGCAGGCGTAACCGGACTTCAGGCCCACCAGAAAATGCTCGACTTGGCCGGTAACAACCTTGCAAACGTCAATACAACCGGCTTTAAATCCAGCAAAATCACGTTTTCTGAGCTGCTAAGCCAGACTATTCAAAAAGCCTCCCAGCCCACAACCGGCATCGGCGGCACCAACCCCCAGCAGCTCGGCTCCGGCGTAGGCGTCGCCAACATCAACCGCGACATGAGCCAGGGCAACATCGTAAACACAGGCCAACCCCTGGATATGGCCATCGACGGCGAAGGTTATTTCGTGCTTAACGATGGTGAAAAGAACGTTTTCACCCGTATAGGCTCATTCGGCGTCGATGCCGATTCCATGCTGGTTGACCCTTCAACCGGCTTTCGCGTCCAGCGTCTCGGCTCAGAAGGCGAAATCGAAGGCTTCCAGGATCCAAGCGTAAGCGACATCCGCATACCATATAATACCGCCCTGCCAGCCCGTGCAACCTCAAATATCACCGTTTCTGGCAATTTAAGCTCTGACGGCACCACGGCAAGAGCGGCCCTCTTGAATTCCGACCAAGCCTACACAGTAGGCGGAAACGTCGCCCAGACAACCACCCTGATCAAAGACCTGGGCGAATTCAGCGGCAGTTTCGGAGCCGCTCAAACCGGAACCATCACCATCACCGGCACAACCCGTGACGGCACCGCCATAACAGCCGCCAATACCATCGCAGTAGATGCCACAACAGACCTCCAGGATGTAATTGATAAGTTAAATACTCTCCTCGACAGCGGCGCAACCACCGGTTCGACCGCTTCATTGACCTCTGATGGCAAGATCAAAGTAGTTGATAACACAACGGGTTACAGCAAAACAGACATAAACATGGCCTACACCTCCTCCGCCAGCGGCACTGATGAACTCACAATGCCCAGCTATTTCGAAATCATCACCGCCGGCGGCAATGAAGTCAAAACTGTCAATATTTCCGTCGTAGACAGCCAGGGCGGCAAGCACACTCTTAACGCCGCGTTTGTCCGCACCGACACCACCGGCACCTGGGACATGGTACTTACGTCACTTACAGGTGACGTTCACGCGATTACCGAACGCCGCATTGAGGGCCTTCAGTTCAATAATGCCGGTGCATACATCGGTATTGCCGGCGCCAGCGAAACCCCGACTTTCGGCATTCAATTCGCTCACGATCCAGGTTCCACACAGACTCTGACCGTAAACACAGGTACCATTAATAGTTACGACGGCCTAACACAATTTTCGGGCGCATCGACGGCTGTCGTAAACAAGCAGGACGGCTATGAGGCAGGCAGGCTTTCGAGTCTGACCGTAAATAAAGACGGCACGCTCGTTGGAGCTTTCTCCAACGGTATCAAGAAGAACATTGCGTCCATCCAGATAGCCCTCTTCCAGAATCCAGCCGGTCTTGAATCCGTAGGCAAGGGCTATTACATTGCCTCGGCCAACTCCGGTGAGCCGATCGCGACAACAGCCCTAAACGGCGGTGCAGGCGAACTTACCGGCTCAAGCCTTGAAAAATCGAACGTGGACGTCGCATCAGAATTTGTAAACATGATCGAAGCCCAGAACGGCTACCAGGCCAACGCCAGGACCATCCGCGTCGCGACAGATATTCTAAGAGAGCTTACAAGTCTTATAAGGTAATGAGATTTGATGGTTACACAGAGCCTTGTTCCTGTTTTAGCTGATACATTTATCGCTGCGCTGACACCAGCACAGCGTTTCCAGGCTCTGCGGAATTTTCAAAATCCAAATCCGTTAACAGACCACCGATTTATAACCGGTGGTCTGATCCTTGTTGGAATTCTTTTGATCCTTCTTATCCTGGTTCATTACTGGCAGCGGATTGTTAAGAGCCGCTCAGCAAAGACATGGTTCATCAGTCTTTCCAAAAGCCATCACCTTACCTGGAATGAACAAAAACTCCTTCGCCAGATTTGCCATAAGGCCGATCTGATCCAGATCGATGCCATTTTCACCATGCCTGATACATTTGAAAAAGGCGTAAATGAACTGCTCAATGAAAAGATTCTCGATATCCACGCGGACATAGAGCAGCTTCAGGCCGCTGTTACCATTTTACGCGCCAAGCTTGGTTTCGGCGTACAGAATTCAGCCACAAACAACGGTCATGCTGTCGCAGCTATCACCAGCACGAGACAAATTTCTCCCGGAACAAAAATTCGCGTCAACAGGCGCAAAAACGCCGCTTCCGGGTGGATGGATGCGGTTATTACAGGTAATTCAGACGGAGATTTTACTGTCCAACTGCCTGTAAATCTGGGCCAGATATCATCCGGGGTATGGATTTTGCAATATGACTGTGGGCCGATAGTCTTGGAATTTGAGGCCCCGGTATTAAATTGCCAGGCAGGCGAGCTTTCGCTTGGCCATACCGAGAATATCAGGGTCGTAAGCAGAAGGCGCTTCCCGCGGGTACCTTTTGAAAGCCAGGCGCTTATAGCTCTTTATCAATTTGACATGGGCGTTGAATTTGATGTACCTAGATTCTACAAGGCCCGGATAAAACAACTTGCCGGCCCGGGCGTGCTGATAGAAAGCACTATTAAGGCATCGGTAGGTAATCGTGTTTTGATAGTCATGGGTTTGCCAAACGGCAATTTCGTCCAGGATGTGGCAGTCGTGCGACATGTAAGACCTGTTGATCGTGGCTTATCGATCGCAGTGGAAATGACGGGAGCAAAAGGCAAAGAATTCGACGAACTAGTCGAGGCAACTAATATGGTCGCTCACAAATTAAGTATGAATACCGAGCCAGCAGTATCTGGAAAGAATTGATAAATGCCTATTTCTAGTCAACAGCTCAGTTCCTCACTTTCGGCGCTGACGAAGGAATACGAGACTATCACCAGTAACCTGGCGAATATAAATACAGCTGGGTTTAAACGCAGGTGTAACTCATTTACCAAGTCATTGGCAGAAAAAATGGGTAATTCCGCCATCGACAGCAAGACCCAGTTCGATTTTTCCCAGGGCCATCTTGTTCATACAGGCAATCACCTTGACTGGGCAATGTCCGGCAAGGGCTTTTTCACTATCGAAACGCCCGATGGTCCTCTGTATTCGCGCAACGGAATATTCAAAGTTAATAACAAGGGCCAGATCGTAGATCTCGAAGGCAGGCTCCTGGCGGGCAAAGACGGGGCGCTGGTACTTCCAGAGAGCCTCTCTGTGACCGACATAACCGTTTCCGAAGACGGGTTTGTCAAAGCCGGTGAAAACACGATGGGCCAGTTGAAAATAGCCGATTTCGGCAAGGATGAAGCCAAACTGGTTCCCGTAGGTAAAAACTGCTGGGCGCCGCCATCTTTTATAAAACCAAAAGAAGTCGCGGAAATATCGATCAAGCAGGGCTACCAGGAATCTTCCAATGTAGAAATGGTCGACGAAATGGTCGATCTGATAACTGTCAGCAGAATGTACCAATCTAATATGAAGATGATGACTGCCGACACTGACAACACTAAGAGCATCCTGGGCGTCGCAATGGGATGATGAATAAAGGAATCACATTATGTTAAGAGCTTTTTCAACAGCCGCCACGGGCATGAGCGCACAGCAGATGACTGTGGACGTCATAGCTCATAACCTGGCCAACATAAATACAAACGGCTTCAAACGCTCTCAGATAGACTTCCAGGACCTGCTTTACCTTAAGATCAGCGAGGCAGGCAGAGAAGTCGGCTCAGGCGTGCAGGCGCCAACCGGTCTTGAGATCGGTTCAGGCGTTCGGCCAGCCGGTACTACTAAAGTCTTTACGCCAGGCGAACTGTCGAATACCGAAAGAGATCTTGATGTGGCGATCCAGGGCGAAGGCTTCCTGCAGGTCACGATGCCCAATGGCGAAAAACGATATACCCGCGATGGCTCTCTGCAAAAAGATGCCAACGGCAATCTCGTTACTTCTACAGGCTACATGCTCGAACCCGCAATTTCAGTTCCCGTCGATTCGGTTTCAATCGATATCGGCCCTGGCGGAGCCGTGAGCGTAACCTCAGCCGCAGGCCAAAAAAGCACAGTAGGAACCATCCAACTAGCTCGTTTTGCCAATCCGGCTGGACTGTCCAGCGAGGGCGGCAATCTGCTCAAGGAAACAGAGGCCAGCGGCTCTCCCCTTGTAGGCAATCCCGGCGATAGCGGATTTGGCATGATACAGTCGGGCTTTTTGGAAAAATCAAATGTGCAGATGGTAACAGAACTTGTAAACCTCATAACGGCCCAGCGGGCTTATGAAATAAATTCGCGTGCCATCAAGGCCGGCGACGAAATGCTCAACACCGCAAATCAGCTTGTGAGATGATAATTGAAGCTTAGTCGATTTTACATATTGGTGCTCTTGACAGCCTCGGCGGTAATCGCTGACGAACAGCCCTTGCTTAAGGTCTTTTTGCCGCGCAGCGTTTCGGTCAGCAGCGATATTATATTACTTGGCGATGCGGCAATACTTACCGGCAGCAAGCACCTGGTCGAAACCGCTTCCGCTGTTACGCTGGGACGTACCAGCATAGGAACTGGAGACGTGCAGCTTGACCGCAATGCCATACTTAGCAGGCTTGCTTCAGCCGATATATATGCCGCGCAGATCGAATTTGCCGGCGCACCGGTAGTGTCGGTAAAAAGGCAAAGCCTAAAAATCACCGGCGAGCAGATATTGAAATCCGCTTACAAAGCGATAACCGACAATGGCCTTGCATCGGCATGTTCATGGAAGGCGGTCACCACGCCAAAGGACATTTTTGTAAGCGCCGAAGCCAACCAGGTAACTATTCACCCCGCGATAGAAAACGCAAGTACCACATCGCTTCGCATGCGGATAGCTTTATACAAGGGCCAAATGGAACTTAATGCACAGGCTGTTCAGTTCCAGGCACAATACCAGGCCAAAAGAGCAGTCGCATTGAAGGATATTCCCGCCGGAGGGCTGCTTTCGGCAGATAATACAAAGATCGAAACTTACCATAGTGCGTACCCCCAGGCAAACTGGGTCGAGCCTTTCGGTCTGGTTGCTAAACGCACCATCAGAACTAATTCAGTTATCAGCGGCGAAATGGCCGCAAACCAGAAAGAACAGATTATTATAAGCCGCAGCCAGGGAGTCGTGATACAGATCAAACGCCCTGGTCTATCTATAACAGCCATGGGCGAAGCAATGCAGGACGGCCGAACGAACGAATACATCAAAGTAAGGAATATAGATTCTCAGAAGGTGCTCGTTGCACGGGTAAATAATGACGGCACGGTAGAACCTGTCTTTTAATGAGGAGATTATGAAAGCTAAATTAATTTGTATTTGCCTGATCGGGACATGGATAGCCCCAACCGTTTTCGGCGGCTCGATCTGGGCCAAACGCGATCTTAATACCGCAACCGTCTACGGTGATGATACCGCCAGAAAAATTGGCGACGTGCTGACCGTAATCATCAACGAAGCAAGTAAAGTGGATAACAAGGTCAGCCGTGATCTTAAGAAATCTACCAATCGTGCCGTTGATTTTGACGGTGAACTTGGTATCACAACACCGAATCATAATCTGATTCCCAGGATGCCAGGAGTAGATATTTCAGCTACATCGAATAATCAGCTTAACGGCCAGGCCGATTACAAAGACGAACGTACCTTGGATGACCGCGTGACGCTGGTGGTCGAAGATATCCAGGCCAACGGCAACCTGGTCGTCATCGGAACACGCCAGCGTGATATCGCCGGTGATAAGCAAACAATAACCGTTAGCGGCATTGTCAGGCCAAGCGATATTTCATTCGATAATACAATTCGTTCCGAACAGGTAGCGAATTTCCAGATAGTTACAAAGAATGAAGGTGTTTCAAACACTTATAATAAGGTCGGCTGGCTGGGTCAGATTTTTGATTTCCTTTGGCCGTTCTAGTGTGCAATATGCTTAGGAATGCGTTAATTAAAACCAGGTTGTTTGTTGCGGCGGCAGTTATCTTTGCCGCCTGCTCCGTTTGCAGCGCAGAGCGCATCAAGGATATCGTCGAAATAAAGGGTATCCGCTCCAACCCGCTCAGCGGCGTAGGCCTGATTGTAGGTTTATCCAAATCCGGCGATAGCGCACTTCCAAGCAGGCAAATACTCACAAATATCCTCCGCCGTTCAGGCATTGTGCTCAACCCAAACGAAATGGGCCAAGGCTCGGTAGCTATCGTTATGGTAACCGCGGCACTTGGGCCATTTGACAGGGTCGGCTCTAAGATCGACGTATCAGTTTCCGCAATCGGCGATGCCGTAAGCCTCCAGGGCGGAACGCTATACCCGACCCCGCTTGAGGGCCTGGACAGCCAGGTCTACGCGGTAGCAGCCGGCCCGCTGTCGCTTGGAGGTTTTTCGGCAGGCGGAAAAGCGGCCTCGGTCAGCGTAAATCACCCAACAGTCGGACGAATACCCGACGGAGCTTCAGTTGAACGCGAAGAACTGGCCGATTTTGTCGAAATGATCGCGGGCCAGCGATTTGTAACGCTTAGTTTACGCAATAATGATTTCACTACCGCCGGACGTATCAGTGATGCGATAAACGCGATGTTTGCCTCAAGCTCGGCCGTCCTCGATTCGGGAACTATACAGGTCAAAGTACCGCAGCAGATAACTGACATAAAACTCACCCAGTTCATAGATCAGATCACACAGCCGCAAGTAAAAGTGGATATGCCGGCTGTGGTAGTTATAAATGAACGCACCGGCACAATTGTCGTCGGTGAAAATGTCGGCATCAGCACTGTGGCAATTTCGCAGGGCAGCCTCGTAGTGAAAGTCAAGGAAAACGAATACGTTTCCCAGCCCACAGCAGCTTTTTCCGATGCGGGCACAACCGAGCGAGTACAGGATACACAAATTGATATTACAGAAGAGCCGGGTCATCTCATACCCGTTGAAAATGTCATTACAGTCGCGGATCTGGCCAAGGCGTTAAATGCCATAGGTGCTACGCCGCGGGACTTGATCGCGATATTTAACGCCCTCAAACAGGCCGGCGCACTCCAGGCAAAGCTTGAGATAATGTAATGGAAATAACGACCAAAACTAATTTCGTGCAAGTTCCCGACCGGGATGTCTCACATGCTGCGCGCGACGCCGACATGCAGGACAGCCACAAGGTAAAGGTGGCAAAAGATTTTGAATCCGTACTTCTAAACAAAGTCTTTGAAGAAATGCAAAACACTATTCCCGAATCCGAACTAGTGGAAGATGATACTTCCAAACAGATGCAGGGTATCTTCTGGATGTACATGGCTGATGACATGGGATCCAGGGGCGGCTTTGGCCTGTGGAAGGAAATTTATAACCAGATGAACAAAGAGCAGTCTCCGGCTGCACTGGATAGCAAATTATGAAAAATGCCAGGATCGAGATCATAGCCGCACAAATGACCGCGGTACTTCAGGAAGATGCCAAAAATCTCCAAGCCGCTCTTACACGCCTTAATGATCTGCGCGCAAGCCTGCTAAAACGCGACCCAGCCTCGCTAGAGGACCTTCTTGCGGTGATCAAGTCCGAGCAGGATGCCTACGCAATCAATGAATCCAGGCGAAATGAACTTCGAGCGCAGGCGGCGATTGAACTGGGCTGCCCAATTCAGGAAATGAATATCTCACGCCTGATCCCCCATATAGGCCAGCGTACCAGCACAAGGCTCCTTGCGGCAAAAGCACAGATACAGGAACTCACCGCAAAGCTGCGAACTGAATATTTCGCCACCGCGTCGCTACTGTCGGAATGCGCAAGATTCAATCGCCAGCTTGTTAATGCTCTGCTGGGCGGTAAAAGCCAGGTCACAACATACAACTGCCGCGGAAATCATAGTCAGCAGCTCAAATCCGCAATGGTTAATTTGCAATTATAGGAAGCTATGGATAGTTTCAGCATAGGATTATCAGGTCTTACCGCAAGCCAGCGGGCGATGGATATCATCGGCAATAACATCGCCAACGCAGCGACAGAAGGCTATCATCGCCAGAGGATCGAGCTTCGCGCGGCACCTGTCCACATTGCAGGCTCGAGCATTTCCGGCGGCGGAGTTGAAGTTGAAAACTCACTGCGAATGTACGACACACTCCTGGAAGAGGAACTGCTCCGGCAAAAATCGACAGTCGAGCAGACCTCAAGAGAGCTGAGTACCTTAAACGCCATAGAAGCGGCAATATCCGATCTCGACAGCGGCGGCCTTAGCTCGAAGATCGATGAGTTCTTTGGGGCACTCCAGGATCTTTCGGTGCACTCGACGGAAAAGATATATCAGCAGCAGGCAGTTACGGCTGCAAACGCAATGGCTGGGCAATTCCGCACTTTCGGTAACTACTTCGATAATCTTGATGTCGAATTGACAAGCGAAGCCGAGCTTACAGTACAGCAGATAAATACAATTATTGCCGAAATTGCCAAACTCAACGGCAGTATCGAAGATGTAGAAATTAACGGCATGCAGGCAGGCAATCTGCGGGATAGCCGCGATAAGTATATTTCCGATCTCGCCCAGCTCATACGCATACAGACCATCGGCCGCGATGGAGGCAGCACTGATATTTCTTTTAACGGTATGGCATTGGTTAACGGTCGCTCTTATGACAGCCTTACTGTCAAATTACAAGCTGATGGTAAAATCGGCATCACTATCACCGGAGATGATAATTATCAAACTGATATCGAAGGCGGCAAACTTGGCGGAATCTTCGCCCTGAAAAACGAACTTGTTCCCGCCATAGAGGACAAGATCAACAACCTGGCCAAAAGCATCATTACTGAAATTAACAGCCAGCACGTCCAGGGTATCGGTGCAACCGGCTCGTTTGAAGATCTTACCGGATGGCAAATGCTCGATCAGGATCTTGCCGATTTCGATCCGCCCGTTGAAAACGGGAGAATTTACATCCGTGTCACTGATGAAAGCACCGGCTTGATAACCAGGCAGTATATCGACGTAGACACTTCACAAACACTTTCAGATGTTGCCGCCAGTTTTGACGGCCTTGATAATATTTCAGCATCGGTTATTCAGGGCAAACTGCATATCGAAACCGAAAGCGGCTACAAATTCGATTTTGTTCCGGGCGTGCTTGCCCAGCCTGATACCAGCACTCTTACCGGAACCGCCCAGCCGCAGTTTTCGGGACTGTACACCGGCACGCTTAATCAGACATATACTTGCACAGTCTCAGGTACTGGCCAAACCGGCGTTACAGACGGCCTCATGGTTGAGGTGCGAAATGAAAGCGGCGACCTGGTGCAAACTCTAAAACTTGGGCCAGGCTATGTCCCCGGTTACAAAATCCTCATCGAAGAAGGCGTCTACGTCTCTTTCACCGGCACATTGAACGATGGAGAAGATTTCACATACCTGGCACTGGCGGATTCCGATACATCGGGTCTCTTGGCAAGTGCCGGCATAAATGCATTTTTCAGGGGCAACAGTGCCGCCACGATCACGATTAATGAAGTTATCTACGCCGACCCTTCAAAAATTGCCACGAGCCTCTCAAACCAGACTGGAAACGAAAATGTTGCACGAATGGCAAAGCTCGCTTCCCAGTCATGGAACTCCCTCAATAACACATCGTCAAGCGACTATTACAAGAGCATCGTAGCTACTCTTGGCCAGAGGATCGGAATATCGCAAACACACGAACAAAGCGTGACCGGCCTCATCCAGAACCTGCAAAACCAGCAGGATAATATCAGCGGCGTAAATGTAAATGAAGAAGCCGCCCATCTGATTGTCTACCAGAGAATGTTCCAGGCAGTCGGAAAATATATGCAGACCGTCAACAACTCTCTTGACGAGCTTATGAAAATAATGTGAGGCTAAAATGGCAATTTCGCTTGGCGTGATGTTCAATAATGTAAATTTCGCACTGGCAAAAAATTCCAGTGCTCTTTCCCGGCTCCAGGAACAAGCCGCGACAGGTCAGCGTATTATCCGCCCATCTGATGACCCGTTTGGAGCCTATCGCGTCCTTAACCTTGAAACTGAAAACCGCACAATGTCCAATTACTCGTCGAATATCGCCGATGTCGTCGATACGCTCGATGTTTCAAGCTCGACAATACTCAATATCCAACAGAACGTAAGTAACGCCAGGACCATTGTCACACAGATTATAACCGGCACTTTCGCAGACCAGAGCGGCCACAGGGATATTGCCGCCCAGGCAGTTGATGACCTCCTGGAACAGGTAGTTTCACTGGCAAACTCCAAGTATCTCAATCAGTACATATTCGGCGGTACCAATACAAACGATGCGCCATATGTTGTCGAGCGCGACGGCAATGGCGACATTATAAGCTGCACATACCAAGGGGCTGATACTTCAAGAGTCGTCGAAGTCGCCCCCGATGTCCGCGCCGAAACCATGCTCGTAGGCAGGAATGTCTTCCAAGGCGATTCTTACGGTGAACCA
>MHYB01000047.1:30380-33791 GCA_001824635.1 Planctomycetes bacterium GWF2_50_10 | reverse complement strand
CGCCTGGCTGACTGTTGAAAATGACGGCACTAACTACCGACTGTCATTAGATGACGGCAAATCGTGGACAACTGTTCCCATTGGCGGCGAGGAAAACACAGCCGTTACAGACTCCGTCACAGGCAATATCCTTTATGTAGATACCAGGAACATCACTTCCACAGGTGTCGAGCCAGTCCGCAGGCCGGGCACCTACGATCTTTTCAACACACTCATCACTGTCCGCGACATGCTCAAAAATACGCGTGACATTCCTGAATCCAAGCTCCTTGAAATGCGCAATAAAATGGTCGAATCGCTTGAGGAAGTTAATCTCCAGCTCTCGCGATCACTTACCACCGTCGGCGGCCAGATCAATACCCTCAGCGACCTCAAAAATATTATGGATGACCTCGGCTCAAAGGCAAAAGAACAGGCCGATTACATCAGCCAGGCTGACATCGCCCAGATATCCATAGATCTTTCAAGACACCAGACTCTCTATGAGATGTCGCTCCAGGTCGCCGCCAAGCTGCTCTCACTGAGTTTTCTGGATTTTATAGATTAGCGGCAATTTTTCATCAGGCTGTCTTATTTTTAAACGCCGGCACTGCTTTGGCCCCGCCATTTCCCCAAAAAACTCACAGGAACTAATGGCATAGGAATTGCATTATATACTTGTGGAGTATTGTCGACTTTTTTATTTTAGGAGATGCCTGATGGAGCAGGGACAATTAAGTGCTTATGAACGGGCACAGGAACTGGCACAAAACGGAAATTGCCAGGCCGCACTGGTTTCAATAACCCAGCACCTCCAGGCCAATCCCAGTGATGGAAAAGCCTTGAACGATGCCGGTGCCATACTATATTCGCTTGGCCGACTCGAGGAGGCCCGCCGATCCGTCGAGCACGCGCGACAGATCGAAGGCGATAAAGCGGAGATACTCTGGAACCTCTCCGAAATATACCTCGCTCAGGGCCGACCGGACCTGGCGGCGCAAATTATCACCCCGTTCCAAAAGCAGGACCTCCTTACAGCGGATTTTCTCAACCGTATAGCTGCCTCGTTTATCGATCAGGGCGAAAAAGCCTCCGGGCTGGAAATGCTCCTTAAATCTCTTGAACTTTCACCAAACCAGGATCAACTGACCCCGCTTCTTGAAAAAATAAAAACTCAACGGGCAAAAATCGCCTTTTTCCCAGGCGATAACGATTCCAAATTTTTATCCGATATCATTGCTTTCACCGAAAAACGCTTTCCCGTCCAGGTATTCACCGGCAAAACCGTGCCCCAGATGTACGAGCTTATGAAATGGAGCGATATTTCATGGTTCGAATGGTGCACCGAGCAAGTCGTAGAAGCATCAAAACTCCCCCGCGTCTGCTGGAACATAGCACGCCTTCATCGCTGGGAAGCGTACGAAGATTACCCTAAGCGCATCATGTGGGAAAGTATTGACGCCCTCGTTATGGTCGGCAACAGCTTTGTCGCAAAAGCATTACGCCAGCAGGTGCCCAATATCGACTCGCTCACCCGGGTGCTGACCATCCCAAACGGTGTTGATCTTGATAAATTTCAGTATGTCCAGCGCACGCACGGCAAAAATCTCGCCTGCATAGGCTTTTTGACAGCCCGCAAAAACCCGATGTTCCTCCTGCAGTGCATGCAGAAGCTTCATTTTATTGATCCACAGTACAAGCTCTACTTTGCCGGAGACTTCCGAGACGGCACGCTCGAACAGTACGCAAGACACATGGTAAATGAGTTGGGTCTCGCCGAGGTTGTCTTTTTCGACGGCTGGCAGAACGATATAAATAAATGGCTTGAAGACAAGCATTATATAGTCTCATCGAGCATCGGTGAAAGCCAGGGCATGGGTATCGTCGAGGGCATGGCCCGTGGTCTCAAGCCCGTAATTCACAATTTCCCCGGCGCTGGAGAAATTTTCCCGCAGGAATTCCTTTTCGGCATCTCGGAAGACTTCTGCCAGCTCGTGCTCTCGCAATCTTATGAACCGTGGCGCTATCGCGAATTCGTTGCCGCGCGTTACCCGCTCTGTGCCCAGCTCGACAGCATCGACCAAGTGCTCAGGCATTTTGAAAATACCCCGCTGCGAAACAACTTAGAAGTGAATCTCTGCCGCGACCGCCTTTTGCCGTTCTGCAATGGCAAAGGCCTCGATATCGGCTGCGGCGATAACAAAATATGCCCGCAGGCCATCGGCATTGACCTTACCGATCCCGCCGCGGATATAAAAGCCGATGCCATGCAGCTGCCCTTTGAAAATGAATCCATGGATTACGTCTTCAGTTCTCATTGCCTTGAAGACCTTCAGGATACCGGCGCAGCCCTGGCCCAGTGGATGCGCGTCCTCAAAACTGGCGGTAATCTCGTGCTCTACCTGCCACATCGCAATTTTTATCCTCGCGTGGGCAAACCCGCCGCAAACCCGCATCACAAACACGACCTCGATCCCAACACGGTTCTTGCCGCTTTATCGCAGACAAGTGATTATGAAATGCTGCATCTCGACGAATCAGGCACAGCCGGCCAGCACAGTTTTGCCTTGGCAGTACGCAAACTGCCTCGCAAAACATTCACAAACCATGTACTCGTGGAACATGATGCCGTGGTGGGTGATATAATGTGCATAGAGCCTGCGATCCGCGCTCTTAAAAACAAGCTCGGCGACCAGACCGCCATAACATTAAGGGTAACACACCCTGATCTTTTCAGAAATCATCCTTGTGTCAATCGCCTGGAGCACACGCATTTCCCATATCGCTATTCAGGTTACCAGCAGCATCTCAAATTTGACTGGCACCGCACCGAGCAAAACGCCTCCATGCACCTCGTCGAGCGCAGTGCTTCCCAAATTGGCGTCTCGCTTGCAGGCATCGACAAGCGCCCTATGATCTATCTCGACCAATGGGATAATATCATGATGGAAAAATTTCATCTACCCGCCGCAGGCCCGAAGATCGCGATTGCCGCAGGCGTAAGATGGCAAAGCCGCAGCTGGGCAAGCCATAAATGGGTAGAGCTTGTTCGTCGGCTCGAAAAACAATTTAATGCAAACATTATTCAGCTCGGTTCTGCTGAAGATGAATTCTTCGGCTTGGGCCTTAACCTTATTGATCAAACTACGCCGCGCGAAGCCGCCGCCGTCTTAAGCAAATGCGACCTGGCCATTTGTGTCGATAATGGACTTGCCCACCTCGCCGCTGCCGTGCAAACCCCGCGTGTGGTGCTCTTTGGCCCTGTATTGCCGGAACTCAGGATGCATTCAGGCCCAGGCCAATCTGTTGTCGCTCACGCAAGCGACTGTCGAGGCTGCTTCCATTCGATGCTCAACCATGATGTCAATATCTGCCCCAAAGGCCACACAAACTGTATGGAACAGATAACCATAGATGATGTTCTCGAAGCCT
>MHYB01000047.1:18005-30339 GCA_001824635.1 Planctomycetes bacterium GWF2_50_10 | reverse complement strand
TGAATATACTGGAAATAACGGCCCTCTAGTTACAATCCTGATGCCCACATTCAACAGGCGCAGGTACTTTCCTATTGCGCTGGCAAGCGCCGTCAACCAAGCTTATCGCAACATAGAAATTGTCGTCGTCAACGACGGCGGCGAGGACATCTCAGACATCGTCAATTCTTTTGCCGACGAACGTATTGTTTTTATAAATCGCCAAGTGAACCGAGGTAAACCTTATTCACTCAACGATGCCCTGGCTCGCGCAAAAGGCAAATATGTATGTTATCTCGACGACGATGACATGTTTTACCCAATCCATGTCCAAAAGCTTGTCAACGCCCTCGAATCACAGCCCTCATACCAGGCTGCCTATAGCGACTTGTACAAGGTGCACTGTACCATAGACCAGGACGGCAACCGCACGGCTTTGAGCAAAACCGTTGAGATCAGCCGCGATTTCGACCGCTATTTCCTTATGTATTTCAATCACGTCCTCCATGTAAGCCTGATGCACCGCCGTGACCTGCTGGAGAAAACAGGCCTTTACAATGAAAACCTTCAGGTCATGATCGACTGGGATATGACCCGCCGTCTCGCGTTCTTTACCGATTTCATACATATTCATGATATTACAGGCGAATTCTACGGCCCAGTCGGCGATTGCGACCGCATCTCGGTCAAGCAGCGAAAAGACCCCGCCAAATACCTTCAGAATATAATGTCTATCCGCATGGCCAGACCGCCAAAACCCTGGCCGAAAATGAAAGACCTCTCGATCATCTACGCCCCGGATTTATTCGACCATTCCGCCGTCGAAATACTTACTAAAATTTGGGTCTTCACGTTCCATGCTTTTAAAGTCGTTGTTCCTATACCGCGCAGCCAGATTGATTCATTTAAGCTTACAATGTCCAATCTCGTCCGCCTGCCGGTTGACGAAGCCCTTTCCCGTATTGAACGTATTGATGCCACCCTGGCGCATTGTGATGGTGAATATATTGCCGTTGTCCCCACCAATCATCCCGTCACCCACGCCTGGGTCGAAGACCCTCTCTACGCACTGATCGGCAACGCGCAGCTCAGTCAGGCCTTTTTCCTGGATAATCTCCCGCCCGGCTCATTCGGTGCGGTATTCCGTTCGAACGAACTGCTCGCAGCTCGCAAGGCATATCCATATCTCGATATCCTCCAAAGCGCCCAGGCCGCAGGTATTGTCGTTCGAAACCCCATCAGGGAAGAATTGCCCTTCAAACTCGACGACCTCCTTGAACAAGCCAAACAGTACCAGGCTGATGGCGATTGCAAAAGTGCCGCCCGCATCTATCAGCACATCGGCGCAAACTGCGGCAACACGCTCTGGATGGAGACCGCCGCCGCAAACTGCTATTTCAAAGCCGGCATGTACTCAAAATCACTTGAAATTATTTCCGCCATCAACAACAACCGGCCGATCATCGATACGCTCGTCCTCGAATCCCGCATCTATCAGAAGATGAACGACTTCGAACGAGCATCCCGCGCCCTCGAACAGGCAAAATCAATACTGCAAGGAACTCTCTGCAATGCATAATAATCAACGCTCAACGGATATGCCCGAAAACGCCCTCACCCAGCACTACGAGGTACTCAAGGAACTCGGCGACTGCTATACATCGCTGGCCGACTATCCCCGTGCCCAGCAGCAGTATGAGCAAGCCGCCCAGCTTGCCCCGGATGAAGCCATGCCATATGTCGGACTTGGTGTCATCGCCCTCCAGCAGGGCAAACTTGACGACGCTGAACTCGCCTTCAAAGTCGCAAAACGCCTCGATAACAACTGCGCCCGTGCCCTCTGCGGCCTGGCTATGGTACACCAGCAAAAACAGAATTTCCCCCAGGCATTGGATTTCTATCTCAAATGCCTCGATATCGACAGCGACAACCTCACCGCCCTCCTTGGCCTTTTCCAGACCTCCATCCAGATGGGTTCTTTCGCCAAGGTCATCCATTACCTGCGGCTCTATCTCGAAACCCACCCCGCAGACTTAGCCGTAATGTTCTGCCTCGCTACGCTTTATTACCGCGATGGCAGCCTTGACAATGCCCGCACCCTGTTAAGTGATATCCTCACCTTTACGCCTGATAACACCGACGCAGCCAACCTCCTAGAAGAAGTCGAGCACCGCATTGCTTCAACACACGGGGTAAAAGCACAATGAACCAGCCGAATATCAGCATGCCCCAGCTCGAAAACCTTCTCCAGGACCAACTCGCGCTCCTCCGCAGCGGCCGCGATGAAAACGCGCTTGAGATTTCACAGCAAATCTCCGACGCCATCGCTTTACTCTCCCCCGCCGACACCGACCTCTTCCGCTCGAGCGACCCCCTGCGATCCCTGATGGACGAACTCGCCGCCATCCTGAACACCCAGCTTGCCCAAACCCGCGCCGACCTCACCGCCACCCAAAACTCCCGCAGACTTCTGCAAACATACAGCAAAAGGCCGCCCTATGAATTGAATCATCAGACTTAATTTTTTTTCGAGGCGAGATGCGAATACTTGTATCAATGGAAGGCTACGATCTCTGGATTTATCAATCTTATAAGTCCTTACGAGCCGCTTTGCGCAATAATTCCAGCATTGAATTATTCTGTACATCATACAACCTCGAAGTTTCGGATGACGAACTTATTGAGAACAACGTCATTGATTACTTGCGGATATCCAAACATCAAGATTTTTCAGCTTACCTAAAAACCGCCGGCTATCGCTATACAACGAATCAACTATTATCAAAATCTGTATGGAGCAAACCTCAGGTACTCAGTGATAAACTGGCGTTTTTCAGATATAGCGCCTCGATCGTCCAGCCCGATGTAGTAATTGTATGGAATGGCATGGCCGATATTAGAGGCTTTATTCGAGAAACACTCAATGAGCTTGATATCCCCTTCCTGTACGCCGAAAAAGGCATGCTCCCCGAAAGCTGGTATCTCGACCCTGTTGGCATAAACGCCAATTGCTCACTCACACCAGAAAACCTTAATTGTGATTCAGTCGATAAAGCCGCCATAGAAAAATATCTGCGAACAATAATGACCTCCGGCGCAAGCGCATGGGAGCAGCCCCAACGCGCAAACAACTCAATACGAAAACAACTCGGATTACCGAATGAAGCGTCAGTCGTATTCTTCCCGGGCCAGGTCGATAGAGACACCAATATCAGACTTTTTTCGCCGTTTACCGACGTGGCCCAGGCCCTTGAACTTACTGCCCGATCACTGCCTGCAAACACTCACCTGATCTGTAAACCCCATCCCAAAGCATCAAAGGCCGGAACTGAAAAAATCTGTTCACTGCCTTCAGCTTACCCCAATATTCACATTTTAAAAGATGTCAATATTTGGGACATGATCGAAATTGCTGATACTGTTGTTTCAATAAACTCCACTACCGCTTTTGAGGCCTTGCTTGCTCGCAAAAAAGTTGTACTCCTCGGCGATGGCGTGTTGTCCAAAGTAGGTCTTGTAAATAAAACACTGGCCCAACATCTCACCCAGGAACTCGCTGCCAGTATCTCATCAACATTTGATCAACGCGTAAACTATGAAAAACTTTTGAGTTTTGTTCATTTTCTAAAAAACAAATACTACATTTTCCGGGATTCAAGCCCGATAAATGATGTTCCGTTAAGTTACCTTAACCAAATCCCAGCCCGGAAAAGCTTGCTCTCTCGTGACGAAATTATCGCGATCCTTTACCGCCGAAACATTATGCCGTCCTCACAAGCAATAACCCCTATCCCGCAATCGATATCCAGCAACCCATATAAACTTTCCGTCGTCCTCACAACCTTCAGCCACGCCGCCCTCCTCCCCCAGGTGCTTGAAGGCTTCGCCGCCCAGAGTGCCCCCAAAGATTCTTTTGAAATTGTACTCGTAGACGACGGCTCAACCCCACCCGCAAAGCAAGTAGCCGATGTTTTCGCCGACAAACTTAATATCAACTACATCTACCAGCAAAACTCCGGCCTCGCCGCCGCCCGCAATACCGGCATCGCCGCAGCAAAAGGTGATATAATCCTCTTCCACGATGACGACGATATGCCCGGCCCCGATCTAGTCGCCGAGCACATTAAAAGCCACACCAAGCACCCAGCCGAAAACATCGCCGTCCTGGGCCACCTCGACTGGCACCCAGGCCTCACCGTTACCCCGCTCATGCACTACGTTACCGGCCCCGGCGGCCAGTATTTCGGCTTTACTCACATGTCCGACGGCCAGTTCTACGTACCGTGGAAATGGTGGGGCGGCCTGATCTCCGCAAAAAAAGCTCTCCTTGCGAAACTCAACGGCCCCTTCGACCCCATCTTCCGCTTCGGCCATGAAGACACAGAACTCATCTGCCGGCTCCTCGACCGCGATATTAAAATCCTTTACAACGCAAACGCAAAAAAAACGATCCTCCGCCCCATCGATTTTGAAACATTCTGCAAGCGATGCCGCAACCAGGGGCGATCCCTCTTCCACTTGGCCCAAAAACATCCCGCCGTCGCACTCGACAGTTACCGCCTAAAGAACGCCGCAGCAGAATTCGAGCAGCTACACGCCCCCAATCTCGATAAATGGCACAGCTCAATGCTCAAATATGAGCCTACTATAAACGCCGACCCCGCGCAGTTCATAAACGCTTCAAACCCGACAACCCAGTCCGTCCACAAGATATGGGCACTATGCTTTCGCGCATATTTCCTCAAGGGCTATCTCGAAGAAAGCACAGCCCATTCCCCTTCGCCCGCGCCGCCCGATACACAACCCACGCGCTTTAGCAACGCCAATACCTCAAAAATACTATTCTATTGCGAACGGCTTCCAAACGAAAACCGCGGCTCCTCCAACGTTCGTGTCACCCAGATACTCCGCATCCTCCTCGCTCATGGCCATCAAATTAAATTCCTCTATTCAGTCAAAACACAAGCGGACGGATCATACATCGCCGGTTTTGCCCAACAAAACATCTCATTTGAACAAGTGGATAAAGGTCTCGCGGGTTTTTATAACCATCTCTTTTATGCCCCCGAAAAACCCGACTGCATCTGGTTCACAAATTTATGGAACCCTGAATATATCGCATGGGCCGCCATGGCTTCACAAATGGTCGCTGCTCGATACCCCTCGATCCGCATCATTGCTGATACAATGGACTTCCATTACAAAAAACTCAGCCGTAAATACGAAATTTCACGCGACCCCCAGGACCTTGCCCTTGCGCAAAAAATCCTCCATGCGGAAACAGCCCTGTATAAAGCCGCCGATTGCGTTATAACTGTAACCGAAGCCGAACGCGCAAACATACTCGAAACACTTCCCAACTGCCAGGTCGCGGTAATACCAAATATTCACCAGCCGCTCACCGCCGTACCGCCCCTTTCCGAAAGAAAAAACATCTGCTTCATAGGCTCATGCGCAACAAACCACAACCGTGATGCCGTGGACTGGTTCATCCGCGAAATATTCCCAAAAATTCACGCGGCCAAGCCTGCTATAGAGTTCCACATCCTCGGCTACCAGAATCAGCAGTTCAAAGACGCCTTTGAAACACATCCGAATATCAAGGCTATTGGCTCTGTCGAAAACGCCGAGCAAACAATATCGCAATATGCCCTCTTCGTCTGCCCCATGCTCTACGGCGCAGGCATGAAAGGAAAACTCGGCTCCGCCGCCTCCGCCGCCACCCCGTTTGTTACTACTTCCATCGGCGCCGAAGGCCTTGATCTAACAAATGGCACAGATTGTTTCATCGCCGATTCCGCCGACGATTTCGCCGCAAAATGCCTCACCCTCCTGGATGATCCCAAGCTCTGGCAGGACTTCTCCTCGCGCATACGCGATAATTTCGCCCAAAAATACAGCCCTGCCGCTGTTGCTCCAAAAGTGCTCGCCGTTTTGGAATCCAAAACGCCCCGGCCCAGCCGCCCTGTCACAAAACCAGATCAGCCCCTCGTTTCGATTGTAACAGCCTGCTATAACTGCGAAGATTTCCTTCACGAAACAATTGATTCCATCTTCGCCCAGACGCATCAAAGCTGGGAACTCTTCCTCCTGGATGATTGCTCAACCGATGACACGCGTAAGATAATAGAATCATACGCCGCCCGCGATCCCCGTATCAAACCGTTTTACTTCGATGACAACAAAGGCCCCTACACGCGTCGCAATTTCGCCATAGAACGCACTGTAGGCAAATACATCGTCATCCAGGACGCCGACGACATAATGACGCCCCTCAAGCTCGAAATACTCGCCGGATACATGGATGCCGACCCCTCACTGGGCATCATAGGCCACAGCTACCGCGCCTTCCTCGAAAAATTCACTTCCCTCGCCCAAACCGAGGAAATCCCCTATAAAGGCACACACGAACAGGTCCTTGATAAACTCATGAAGCGTGAACCCGCCATGGTCCACGGCGCCGCTATAATACGAAAAGACCTTTTCGACCTTATAGGTCCGTACGATACAAATCCGTTCGGCTCAGATTCCGTCTGGCTGGCCAAAGCCGCCATTTACTCGCATTTTACAAAGCATTTCAAATTCCTTACGATTCCGGATATTCTCATGCTCCGCCGCATGCACACCGCCTCGCAAATGGGAGCTTTCCCGCCTTTCGATTCCCGAGGCCGCCGAAAACTTTTTGTCGAATACTCAATTACAAAACTTAAAAACACCTTCGATGTTATAAAAGCAGACCCTTCCGCCGATCCAGGCCAACTCCTCAGAGCCTGCGATTGCTCCGCCTTCCTAACCGAATGCGCAGATTCGATCAAAGCATCCGAATCACAGCCCTTCCAGCCAGGCCAAATTCTCGAATACGCCCAGGGCGCCATAGGTCATCTTAATACGCGAAAATTCGTCAGCTGCCTCATCAGGCTCTCTCAGGTCGAATCCCTCGACCCGCAAGCCACTACCCGACTGAGAAATTTCTCACTCCTCAAAGCACTTGCGTCATGGTCGCTCGATCTCAAAGAGCACGCCCGCAAGTATCTCGAAGACGAAATTCGGCTCCACAACAATCAAGCCGCCGTCACTTTCAAATCGCAATTTATAGATGCTCAATCTACCCAGGACGTCCTCCAATGGTGCGCCGACAACGATGCCTTTTATAATTTGTCTCTCAGCGACACCTCCGCTCAGCCGCTCGCCGCCGTCGACTTCTCCAGGCACCTCGTGTCCATCATCATGGTCCCCGGCAAAATCCTTAACCTTGCCGAAAAAGCCATCCAAAGCGCACTTGCCCAGCAACACGATAATTTTGAACTCATCGTAGTCGACAACACCGCTTCCACCTACATCGCCTCTGCTCTTGCTGGCAGTAGCGACCCGCGCCTGAAGTACTTCAAACTCGCGGCACACTCAACCACCGCCGCCGCACGCAATTATGCCGTCGCTCAAGCGAAAGGCCAAATCCTCGCCCTGCTCGATACCGATGATATTCTCGACCCCCATTTCCTCCGTCTTTCCATGCAAACATTCGCCCAGACGCCCGATGCCGACCTGATCTATTGCGACAACCACATCATTGACGATCTGGGCAACCGTATCCGAACCGCAGCTCAACCCGACTACGGCGACCGTCGCTTCCTCATCCGCGACATGTTCCGCACAGGCCGCACCCTCATCAAACCCCGCGGCATCATTAAAAAATCCGCCTGCGACACCGTTGGCCTATTTGATGAATCCCTCTCCGCCGGCGACACCTACGATTTCATGCGCCGCTTCATTCTCGCCGATCTCAAAGCCGTGCATTTCAAGCAGCCGCTTTGCCATAGGCTCGAAAACCCAGCCTCGCCGATAAAAGATACCGAAAATGCCGCCTCGCATTTCAAAGCGGTTAAGCGTTTCGTCGATTCCTTCACCCCCCAGGAGCTTTTCCCTGACATCAACTGGGCCGCCATCTCACCCCAAAACCGCCCGTCGTATTTTCTAACTCTTGTGGGTGCAACCTATAAAGCCATGGCACAGACCCAAATGCAGGAACAAACCCCATTCGCCGCGACAATAGCCCTTGATCTCGCTTGCCAGAGCCTTACAGTTTGCCTCAAAAACGACCCCGCAAACCTGCCCGCGAAGAATTTATTGGACCAATGCGCAAAAGGAGTCTAATAAATTGTTGGTTTGCCAAATCCATCTAAAGATTACATGTTTTTCAACGAAAATAACATGTGGGCCTTTCGCCCGCATTTGTGCATTTGCAGAAAAGGTGATTTATGGCCATCAGCCTAGGCGGTCTTAACAGCGGACTCGACACAAACACGCTCATCCAGCAACTTATGCAGATCGAGCAGCGAAAGCTCCTCAAACTTCAGGCCCGCCAGCAGGAGCGCAACGATAAGCTCGACGCCCTCAAGGAACTCCATAACCTCCTGTCGGATTTCAAAAAATCCGCAAAAGCCATATCCAACACTACCGAGCTTAAAAGCTTCAAAGTTAAATCCTCCGACGAGGACATTATTTCCGCAACCGCCTCTGATTCCGCCTTTGAAGGCACCCACAGCATAAAAGTCAACCAGCTCGCTGCCTCTGAAAGAAAGGTCTACAATACCGAGTACAGCTACCCCGATGAAAAAATCGGCGCAGGAAAGTTCATATACAGCTATAACAACCAGCAGCGGATCATAACCACCACCGATACCACCACCCTGCAGAACCTCGTCGATTCGATCAATAACGACAACGAAAACCCCGGCGTAAGCGCCTCATTATTAAAATACAACGACAAGTACCACCTGGTCCTCACAGGCACAGATACCGGCGCGGATTTCGACATCTCCATAAACCCGTTTTCAACTTTCGAGCTTTCCAGCCTCGAAAAACTCAAAACCAGCGGAGCTGAAGCAGGCCTGGCCACCAAAATAAAAGACCTCGATTCCTTCTCCGGCACTCTTGGCACAACTGACAAGATAACCATTACAGGCACCAAACACGATGGCACCCCTGTCTCTGCCGAACTCACCATCACAGACACGACTACCGTCGAAAGACTCCTCTCCGCAATAACTGACGCCTTCGGCTCCGATGCCAACGGCGCAACCGCCATCCTCGAAAACGGCCGCATCAAGCTCGTCGATAATACCTCGGGCGCATCCCTTTCGACATTAAACCTCGGCTTCACCGCAGACCCAGCCGGCTCTGCAGTCCTCACCTTGCCCGGCTTTGAGATCACAGACGATGGCACAACCGCCGCGACCCTCGCTGGTTTCTCGAACACCGCCAACTGGACAACAACCCAGTCCGCCCAGGATTCACAAATAAGGGTCGACGGCTACCCCGCTGCGGGCTGGCTCGAAAACTCGGGCAATACCATTGAAAACGTCATAGACGGCGTAACAATAGACTTAAACTCCGTTACATCAATCGATGAAACCGTAACCCTCACCATCACCCGCGACACCGAAACCCTCAAGGAAAAGCTCCAGGAATTTGTCGAGGACTATAACAAAATAATAGACTTCATCAAAACCAACACAAAATACGACCCCGCCACTGGCACCGCCGGCATCCTTATCTCGAATTTCACCGTCTCTGCTATCCGAACAAAGATCAACAGCCCACTGATCTCCACAACATCCGGCTTTTCGAAAGATACCGACACCTATATCATGCCCGCCCAGATCGGCCTTACCGTCGATTCCACAGGCAAACTCGAACTGGATACCGCTATCCTCGACAACGCCCTCTCAAGCAACTATTCCGATGTCCTTCAACTCATCGGCGCAAGTGAAATTGGCTCCTCCGACAGCAAGGATATTAAATTCTACAGCGCCTCAGATAAAACAAAGGGTGGCACCTACGAAGTCGAAGCCACCTTCACTGATTCCGTCCTCACAGCCGCTCGCACCAGGACATTGGGAACCACCACCTGGCACACAGCTACCGTCACTGGTGGCGTAATTCTGGCATCCAGCCAAACCGATGACTCCGGAAAGACAATTTACCCCGAAGCAGGCCTTGGCCTCACCGCCCAATACACCGGAACAGCAACCATAACCGCACAAGTCCGTGTTAAGGAAGGCTTCGCCGGCATGTTAGAAAACGTCCTTGATGATTTTCTTCGCACAAAATACGGATCCCTCACCATCGAGCAGGAAAACACTTCAGACAGCATTGAAAATATCGGCGACCAGATAACAAAGGAAGAAGCCCGCCTCACCCGCGCCGAGGAACGCTTAAAGCAAAAATTCGCTCGCCTTGAAAAAACCCTCGCCCTGCTCCAATCCCAGAGAAGCGCACTGGGTATGTAATCGCGCGCAAAATTTCCGAACAGATAATCCTACTCCATCCCATTTCTGAGCCTTAAATCGCTTTCGTCAGTCTTGGCACCCCTTTTGCATATCCGAAGTGCACGACAAAGTTTGTCTACCTGTTGATAAATATAGGTATTGTGAAAGCGAGATTACATGGCCAGCGACATGCAGATTATCAGTTACCTGGAGGCCGGCATTAAAACCGAAAGTGCCCGCCAGACCGCGATCGCTTCGAACATTGCCAACCTCAATACCCCGGGCTACAAACGTGTCGAAGTCAAATTCAACGAGGTTCTGGCAGATAAGATCGGCTCTGATAAGGATTTAGAGTCTGGCGACGAAGGCATCGAACTCTTCAGTCCGATGGACACCCAGCCCAGGGATGATGGCAACGACGTCTCGCTCGACAATGAAGTCGGAGAAATGGTCGAAAACAGTCTTAAACACAAGACCTACACCCGTATTTTGGCAATGAAGTACCGCCAGATAGATTTGGCCACTAACTTTAATAAGTAAAGTAACTCATAGCAGGAGTTAAACTATGGCAGTAAATTCCGTAGGACCTTTAGACATAGCGGTAAGCGGCCTCAAAGCCCAGGGCCGAAGCATGGAAGTGATCTCTTCAAATGTTGCCAACTCCCGCACAAACAACGCCGGCAATGGCCAGCCGTACCGACGTCTTGAAGCGGTGCTCAAATCAGATTCCAAGCCCGGCGAAGTCGGCACCGTCAGCCTCGCCGATGTCCTTCCCGACAAGAGCGATTTCTACCGTATTCTTGACCCAGGCAGCCCCAATTCGGACTCGCAGGGCTACGTCTCTATGCCAAATGTCGATCTGCCCATTGAAATGATGAACCTTCAGATCGCATCGCGGGCCTATCAGGCCAACGCCGCCGTTCTCAAAAGATACCAGCAGATGGTCGATACTTCGTTGGAACTTCTTAGGTAATTAGCTCATAAAAGCTCAAACAGGAGAAACTGATGATAAATTTAAGCCCGACCTCGCCGTCAATGCCGATCGCACCAAAGCCGCTCCAGCCGGCCGGTCAGGAAGCAAAACCCGCACAGGTCAGCGGATCAGGCGACTTCGGCAAAATTATTGATAAGTACATCGAAAACGTAGACGGCCAGCAGCAGTCTTCCCAAACCTCGATACAAGACCTCCTCAGCGGCAAAAACGCGGATATTAACTCCGTCGTCGCGGAAGTAGCCAAGGCCGACATGAGTTTCAAACTCCTAGTCGGTGTACGTAATAAAGTCATCGAGGCCTACAGGCAGACCATGCAGATGCAGATATAGTTCATAAAATTACAAAAGCTGGATGGATCCGGTGGCAAATATAAAAAATATCTGGGAAAAAACCACGCTGATGCAGCGAGCCATGCTGCTGGCTATGGTTATTACATTTGCGGTCAGCGGTGTGCTGCTCACTAATTGGGCCCGCACACCCGACATGAAGCTTCTGTATAATGATCTTTCACCAGAAGAAGCATCCAAGGTTACCGAAAAGATCACAGAAAAAGGCGTCGCCTATGAACTGCGTAACGCGGGCACATCCATTTATGTTCCAAAAGATAGCGTCTACCAGCTCAGGCTCGACATGGCCCGCGAAGGTCTCCCCGCCCAGGATCAAGGCGGCTACAAGCTCTTCGATAACGAAAAGATAGGCATCAGCCCCTTCGTCCAAAGCGTTAATCTCAACCGCGCACTCCAGGATGAACTCGCAAAAAGCATTCAGATGATCGATGGCGTCGTTTTCGCCCGCGTCCACCTCGTCAGACCCGAACAAACGCTCTTCGGAGCTTCCGCCGATAAAACCACCGCCTCCGTCGTCCTTAAACTCAAGCCCGGCATCATCCTTGCAGGCTCAAACATCGCTGCCATAACCAATCTCGTCGCCGGCTCCGTCGAAGGCCTAAAAAACGAAAACGTCACAGTAGTGGATAGCGCAGGCAAACTGCTCTCAACGCATGCCTCAAAAGATTCCGTAGCCGCCGGCGCAAGCAACGCCCTCGAATACAAAGAACAAGTCGAGCAAACACTCGCCAAAAAAGCTCAGGATA
>MHYB01000047.1:6374-17999 GCA_001824635.1 Planctomycetes bacterium GWF2_50_10 | reverse complement strand
CCCTTGTCCTCGGACCAGGCAGGGCCACCGTCTCCGTTGCCGCCGTCCTTGATATGACAAGCCAAAATCAAGTCAAAGAATCCTATGACCCCGCATCAAAAATAGCTACCAAGGAAGAGATCAAGAACAAATCAGAGATCGCCGCCTCATCTGCTCCCGCTGGCGCCCAGGCAAATCCCAGTACAACAAAGGATGAAACCATCACAACCGAATACGTCGTCGGCAAGACCGTCGAACAAAAAACCGACATGCCCGGCGAAATACTTTCCCTCAGCGTCTCAGCCATCGTCGATCTCACCCCAGCCGATGCTAACGCTCAAACCGCTATGACCGTAACCGATGTTGAAGAGATCATAAAAAATGCTGTTGGCCTTAAAGCTACCGACGCTCTCAAAGTCGTAAATGCCAAATTCTTCCAAGCCCCAGCCTCAGCCCAGCTTGTAGACAACGAATACCAGGACTCCATTAAATGGGGCAGGTACACCGAGATAGCAAGACAGTTATCACTGGGACTTCTTGCGATAAGCGCTTTAATAGCACTCAAATTTTTCCTTGGCTCTAAAAAATACGCTTCCACCTCCATAGCCATAGCAGCCGGCTCAGGCACTCAGCCCGCCGGATATCTCAGTGCGGGCGAAGCAGAGCCGGGTATGCTCCGAAATCACATAGCCGCTGCCCTCCAGAGCAATCCCGACGAAGTCAAAAAGCTCTTTGCCAGGTGGGCCCAGGATAGCGGAGAATAACCAATGGCGGTAAGCGGATTAAAAAAAGCTGCCATGCTCCTGATGAGTGTCGATCCAGTTACTGCTTCCGAACTCCTAAGAGGCCTTGGCCCCGATGTCGTAACTAACATCGCCATGGAGATCGCCAATCTCGACGCGTCGGGTTATTCACCCGCCAACGAAGGCCCCACCATTGTAAAAGAATTCTATCAGTCCCTCAGGACCAAAGACTCTCCCAGCGGCAATTTCGAAATGAAGAGCTTTCTCTCGACCATGCTGGAAAGCACGGTAGGCGCCAAAAAATCACAGGAGATCCAGGGCCAGATAAATGATGTGATGCGCAAACGCGATCAGTTCCTCAAAATTCGAAACGCGGATCCAAAAAAGATCGCCGCTGCCCTCGATGGCGAACACCCACTAGCCATAGCGGTTGTACTCAGCGAACTACCGGCTAAAAAAGCCTCCCAGATTTTGCTCATGCTGTCCGAGGACATCAGGCTCCAGGTCGTCACACGAATAGCCGGCTCTGAAATGATGAGCCGCGATACCAAAATGCGCATCGCCCAGGGTGTCTGGGGCAGGATTCAGAGCCTCAACGAATCCAGCGAGGTTATGCCCATCAGCTCCAGTGATATGTACCGCAAGATCGCGATGATGCTCCAGGGCCTCCCAAGAGATCTCCGCGAAGGAATGCTCAATTCCATCAAGCAATCCGATGAGGCAATCGCAACCGCCGTTCGCAAGCTGATGATAACCTGGGAAGATATACCGACAATACTCGACAGGCCCCTTCAGCAGGCCCTTCGCGGCATTGATTCACAACAGTTGGCTAAGGCCCTCACCAAGTCGGATGAAAGGGTAGTCACGAAAATCAGGACAAATATTTCAGAACGCGCCCGCACCCTCCTCGATGAGGAAATCGCCCTCCTTTCCGCCCCCAAGAAAGATGAAATCGATAAGGCAAGAGGCGAGCTTGTCACTGTCCTCCAGGAAATGAACGAGAAAGGCGAACTGGCCTTCATAGAGGATTAAACGCGAAAAGACGCTCATTGCTAAAAATATGGAACAGGCCCTTAAAATACGACTCTCTAAACCGCTCATCGGCATAACGCTCGTTTCTGCCGCGCAGATCAATATACGCCTCCGCTCCAAAACAGAACAGGCCTCAGCATCCGCCGCCGCAAAAAAACTCACGCAGGATCTTTCAGCTGCCCTCAGTTCTCTAAATAACGCCGCCCAGACGCTCAATACATACCATCAAAATGCCATGAAAGACCACGGCCGCGAGATAACAAAACTCGCCATCCAGATAGCCGAAAAAATTGTCGCAAAACAGGTCGCCTCCGGCAATTATGATATCGAAGCCATGATCTGCGATGTGCTCTCAACTGCCCAGAGTTGCGATAACCTCACAGTCTACGTCAATCCTGCTGACCTCGCCGTTCTTTTAAAATTACAGCAGGATAACGCTTCCATGCTTAACAATGTAAAACTAGCTCCCGATGCCTCGTTAAAACCCGCCGAATGCCGCATAGATACCGGCAAAGGTTTTATCGAATCCCTTCTTGATGTGAAACTAAAAAATATTGAGGCCGCCCTCCTGGGCCTCGAAGGTCAAAATGAAGCTCTCAACAACTGAAAATCTAATTGATTTCGACAAGCTCCGCTCCGTGCTCGGCAAAGTCAGCCTCCACAGCACCTACGGCTCCGTCGTCAAGCTCACCGGCCTGACCATCGAGTCCACCGGCCCCGCCGCTTCACTGGGCCAGATATGCGCCATCCACAGGCGCGATTCCAGCCCCGTCATGGCCGAAGTCATCGGCTTTCGCGATTCCCGTGTCGTCCTTATGCCCCTCGAATACGTCGACGGCATCAGCCCCGGTGACCGCGTCAGCACCTCCTCGCATGTCAAAAACGTCCCCGTCGGCAACAACCTCCTCGGCCGCGTCCTCGACGGACTCGCAAGGCCTATCGATTCACTGCCCCCCTTCAGACCCTCCGAGCACCGCTCGATAAATAGTAATAGCCCCAAACCCCTCAGCCGCGAAAAAATAACCGAGCCGCTATCCATCGGCATCCGCGCCATAGACGCCATGCTCACCTGCGGCAAAGGCCAGCGTGTCGGCATCTTCGCCGGCTCAGGCGTGGGAAAATCCGTCCTCCTCGGCGAAATGGCAAACGCATCCGAAGCACAGGTGAACGTCCTGGCACTCATCGGCGAACGCGGCAGAGAAGTCCGCCACTTCCTCGAAGAAGATATCGGCCCCGAAGGTCTCGCCAGAAGCGTCGTCATAGTCTCCACCTCCGACGCCCCCGCCATCCAGCGTGTCCGCGCCGCATTCGTCGCCGTCACCATCGCCGAATTTTTCCGCGATCAGGGCAGGGACGTCCTTTTCATGATGGATTCGCTAACCCGTTTCGCGCAGGCCCAGCGTGAGATCGGCCTCGCCGCCGGCGAACCGCCCACAACCAAAGGCTACACCCCAAGCGTCTTCGCCCTCATGCCCCGGCTCCTTGAACGCCTCGGCCGCAACGAAAAAGGCTCTATCACCGGCATGCTGACCGTCCTGGCCGAAGGTGACGACCTTAACGATCCCGTCGCCGACAGCGCACGCTCTCTACTCGATGGACACATGGTACTCTCACGCAAACTCGCCCAGCGGGGCCATTACCCTGCAATCGATATACTCGCTTCGATCTCCAGACTCATGCCCCTTGTCGCCTCGCCCGATCACCTCCATGCAGCGTCCGTTTTACGCCAGACCTACGCCACTTACATCGACGCCGAAGACCTTATAACAATCGGAGCCTTCGCCCCAGGCTCAAATAAAAAAATAGATAGATCTGTCGCTCTAATAGACAGGATAAACGCGTTTTTAATCCAGCCGGTACGCCAAAGAAGCACTTTTAACCAGACTGTCGATCAGCTCGTAAACATAGCCTCAGCCTGGGAAAATCTTCTCAGCGACCCCGTTGTCAGAAAGTAGTTAAATGAAAAAGTTCAACTGGCGATTACAGCGCATCCTTGAGCTAAAGGAAAAGCAGGAGCACCTCGCCAGGACTGAACTAATGGAAATAACCGAAAAAATAATCGCCATAAGGCACGCTATCCTGCTCAGGCAGACAAACCTGCGCCAGTCCCTTGCGGAGTTTGGCCGCATTGAAGTCGCCCAGCGACTGCCCAGCCACGAGTTGATGATGCGGTCGGCAAAATATGTAGGCGAACAGATCAGCCTTTTACGAAAAAAAATGACCGAATTCGAAGAAGTCAAAAAGCAGAAAATGGAAAAAATGCTGGAATTGCGTAAATTCCGCAAAAATCTCGAAAAACTCAGGCAAGCCGCATATTTGCAGTACCAGGAAGATGTAAAAAAAGCTCAACTAAGCGAACTAGACGAAATCGCCGCCATCGCAACAGCCAGGCAATTGATCGCCGTCGAAAGCGATAGTACAGGAGATAGAACATGAGTATGAAACAGGCTCTCATCATAGCCGTCGTTTGTGTCGTATGCTTCGGCGCATCCTTTATGATCGCTTGGATCACCAGGCCCGCCCCGTCCACTTCACACGAACCAAATGTACCCGCTGCGACCGAAGCCAATGATCCCTTCATTAACGCCATTTCCGGCGCCTCGCTCAATTCCGAAGACCCGACACTCTCAAAAACCCTTACCGAAAAACAGCTCAAGCTTCTCGTCCAGAACCTCCGCGCAAGAATTGAAGAGTATGACACGAAACTCCAGGACCTCTCCGCCAGGGAACACCAACTCCAGGTCTCAAGGGTCGCTTTCCAGTCCGATGTAAACGAACTCAACAGGCTCCGCGTAGAACTCGCCTCCGCCTCATCCCAGGTCAAAGCTCAGAAACAGGAACTCGCCGATTACCAGACAAAGATCACAACCGACGAACTGGCAAACCTAAAACGCACCGCCACTATCTACGACAAAATGGATTCCACCAGCGCCTCAAAAATATTGATCAGCCTCTGCAAAAGCAAGCAGATCGATGATGCTGTAAAAATTATCAACTATATGTCCGAACGAAGCGCTGCCAAAGTTATCGGAGAGATCGGAACAGCCGAGCCGCAGATCGCAGCCGATATTGTCCAGGCCATCAAGCGTTTAAAGGAAGTAAAATAAAATGGATATCGCAACAATATTAGGTTTTGTTCTGGGTTTTGCTGTCATCATCGGCACCATGCTCTACGAAGGCAATATCGCCGTATTCTTCAATATCCCCGCCTTCGCCATCGTCTTCGGCGGCATGACTTGCGCAACAATGATCCATTTCTCGATGGGCCAGTTCCTCGGTATCTTCTCCGTAATAAAAAAAACCATCTTCCACAAGGCAAGCCCCGCCCCCGAACTTATCCAGAAAATGGTCAACTACGCCGCCATCAACCGCCGCGACGGCGCTCTTGCCCTCGAGCAGGAAATACCCAAGATCAAAGACGGCTTCCTCGCAAAAGGCATGCAGATGCTCATTGACGGCCAGGACGAAGAAGCCATCCGCGAACTCATGGAACTCGAAATTCAGTACACCCAGGAACGTCACGGAATGGGCAAAAAGATCCTCGAATTCATGGGTTCCTCCTCCCCCTCGTTCGCCATGGTCGGCACTCTCATTGGCCTGGTGAATATGTTAAGCAAAATGGATGACCCCTCCAAGATCGGCTCAGGAATGGCCGTCGCCCTGGTATGCACCTTCTACGGCGCACTCGTTGCCAACCTCGTCTTTCTCCCCATGGCCGGCAAACTCGGCCAGCACTCAAAAATAGAGACTATCAACATGGAAATGATACTCGAAGGCATCTGTGCCATCGCCCGCGGCGAAAACCCAACCGCAGTCCGCGAAAAAATGCAGGTCTTCGTCTCCAGCAAACGCAGAGAGCAGGTCAAAGCTAAAGTCTAATGGCTAAGCACAAAAAACAAGCAGCCGAAGAAGAAGGTGGCGGCGAAAGCGCCCCTCTGTGGATCATCTCCTTTGCGGACATGATCTCGCTGCTTATGGCCTTTTTCGTGATGCTCTCATCATTCTCCACCTACGGCCCAAAAGCCAAAGCCGACCTCAAAAACATCGCAAACGCCGTCGTTGCACCCTATGGCGGCTGGTTCCAAACTCCCCCAAAATCCGGCCTCGGGACAAAACAAAAAATGTCCGGCCAAACCCCCGAAGGCGCCGAAAAACCAACCCTCGAACAAACTCAGGAAATGGATTCGATCAACGAAACCAGCCCCAAAGATTTCAGAAGTGAAAAAGTCTTCAGTATTGCATCCAGCGAAATATTCTACCTCGGCGGCACCGCCCTGACCACAGGCGGCAAGGACTTCCTCGACACCATGGCCACATATCTCCAGAAACTCCCCGCCCGCATCGTCATCTGCGAAAACAAACCCGAAAAAACCGACGACCTCGGCGTCAACCGTTCCATCGCCATTGTCGAATACCTCGTCTCCAAGGGCATACCAAGGCAATGCTGCAACTTGACCCCCGCCCTCATGTTCACCGGCTACAAAGATCGCATGCGAATGGTCGAAATAACCCTCCTCGAAGAAAGCATCTATAAATGATGAACGATTTTACATTTTTAATTTTAAATTTTAAACTTTCGAACGCGTCGTTTCGATCGGAGCAAGTGATCCAATGAGTAAAGCCCCTCCCCCACCAGAAGAATCCGGCGAAAAAGCCCCCCTCTGGATCATCTCCTTCGCCGATATGATCTCGCTGCTCATGGCATTCTTTGTCATGCTCCAGACCCTTGCCACCAGCCAAAGCGGCCAGGTCTGCAATGCCGGCGTCGGCGTCTTCGATGCCACTATGACCAGCTTCCGCCAATCGATCAACGGATTCGGCATGCCCAATCTCTTCGGCCAAAGCAGCGACGTCTCCGATTTCCCCTCCGAAAAAGCCCACTGGGGATTCGATTCTCCCGAAGAAGCAAATCCAAACACAAAAGCCATTGACGGCAAAGAAGAAAAGATCCGCCGCATCTTCTCCCAGCTCGATTCAAAAGCCAAAACTCATAAATCATACCTCCTCGGCAGAAAACCTCAGTTTACCGTCGCACCCATAAACTTCGCCCCAGGCCGCTTCAAGCTAAATGATCAAGCCATATCTTATCTCAGCCGCCTCGCCTCCAATCTCAAAAACTCCGGCAACCTCGAAAAAACCCGCCTCTATATCGTCGGCGTCGCCCCAGATGCCAAAACCATTAAAGACCAGTGGTCACTCAGCGCCAAACGCGCACAGGCCTGCCTCGATTACCTCAAATCAGAACTGGGGCAGGAAAAAGCAAATATCTACAGCTGGGGTTCAGGCACTGGTGGCGAATGGACCACAACCGGCGGCCCCGCCCCAAAAGACTCCCAGATTCTCATCGCCATCCTCAACCCGCAGGAATAGACATATTAAACTATCCTGCTCTAACCCTTGACGAAAACGACCAAACGGGTTAATCTTTCAAAGATTGTAATTAACCTAAATTCACATGGACTACTGAAAGGGAACTTAATGTTTACGACTATTGTCGATGTCAGGGCGAGAGAAATTCTCGATTCCCGCGGCAACCCCACCGTCGAAGTGGATGTTACTTTAGATGACGGCTCCTTCGGCCGCGCCGCCGTACCATCTGGCGCAAGCACCGGCGCCTATGAAGCCGTCGAACTCAGAGACGAAAAATCCAAGCGTTATGGCGGCAAAGGAACCCTCACAGCCGTCAAGAACGTCAATGAAAAGATCGCACCCGAAGTCCTCGGCATGGACGCCATGGCCCAGGAAGAGATCGACCGCATCATGATCGAACTCGACGGCACCCCCAATAAGGCAAAGCTCGGCGCAAACGCCATCCTCGGCGTCTCACTCGCCGTCGCAAAGGCCGCCGCCAACTCCTCCCAGATGCCTCTTTACAGGTACCTCGGCGGCTGCAATGCCAACGTCCTCCCCGTTCCAATGATGAACATCCTCAACGGCGGCAAGCACGCCGATAACAACGTCGACTTCCAGGAATTCATGGTAATGCCCATCGGCGCCGAGAATTTCCCCGAAGCCCTCCGCATGGGTACCGAAGTCTTCCATGCCCTCAAGAAAGTCCTCAAGGCAAAGGGCCTCAACACCGCAGTCGGCGATGAAGGCGGTTTCGCCCCTTCGCTCGGCTCAAACGAAGAAGCCTGCGAAGTCATTCTCGACGCCATCAAAGCCGCAGGCTATAAAGCCGGCAAGCAGATCGCCATCGCCCTTGACCCCGCCTCTACAGAAATGTTCGACGCAAAGAGCAAAAAGTACTCCTTCTTCAAGAGCGACCCCAAGAACAAGGTCTCCTCTGATTACATGGTCGACCACTGGGCAAAGTGGGCATCAAAGTACCCAATCGTCTCCCTCGAAGACGGCCTCGCAGAAGATGATTTCGCCGGCTGGGCAAACCTCACAAAGAAGATCGGCGCAAAAGTCCAGATCGTCGGCGACGACCTCTTCGTTACAAATTCAAAGAGACTCGCCAAAGGCATCGAACTCGGCTGTGCCAATTCTATCCTTATTAAGGTAAACCAGATCGGCACACTCACCGAGACCCTCGAAGCCATCGACATGGCCCGTCGTGCCGGCTACACCGCCGTCATGAGCCATCGCAGCGGTGAAACCGAAGATACCATCATTGCCGATCTCGCCGTCGCCACAAACGTCGGCCAGATCAAGACAGGCTCCGCCTGCCGCACCGACCGTATCTGCAAGTACAACCAGCTCCTCAGGATTCACGAGGAACTCGGCGACTCCGCCAAGTACGGCTCGTTCCTCTTCGATAAGTTCAAGAAGTAATTGCGACGTTACGCGGGCCGGAACCCTTCCGGCCTGCTTCTTTTTTGACTGGTTGTTTCTATGATTAGAACCGTCATCTTCATAATCTTCTTCACAATAGGCCTTATCGCCGTCTCCGTTTCCGCACTTATCCCAGACCTCGATCAATATTATCAGCTCAAGGCAAAGCTCGTCGCCACCGAAAAGAAAAACGATAAGCTCCAGGACCTCGTCGCCGAAACCGATCTCATGATCGAAAACTTGAGATCAGACCCCAACGCCGCCGACCGCCTCGCGATGGTAACCCTCGGCTACGAACCAAACAGCCCCGAAACCGCCTTCCCGAAACCAAAAGCCAAAACCCTCATACTAGCCCGCCAGGCCCTCAAAGCCGCAAGCCATGTAAAAGATGAACCTGTCGCTTTGCCCGCATGGATCACACGTATCTCGGCCCCCAACATGCGATGGACCCTCTTCTTCGCCGGCGCAGCCCTGATCATAATCTCCTTCACATGCTTCGGCCCACGCAGGAATACAAACTATGAATAACTTTGATGACCCTGTGAATTAAAGTGACTTGTCATTCCCGCGCAGGCGGGAATCCAGAAATAAAAAGCGTCGCGCAGCGACTCCAAACTTAGACTAATAACTAACAACTAATCACAAATAACTAATCACTGAATATGACAGACAAAACAAGCTACAACTTAAATAACGATAAAACCTACGTTTGGCATCCCTTTACTCAGATGTCATCCTGGCTCGAAGAAGACCAGATCATCATAGATAAAGGCGAAGGCTTTTTCCTCATCGACACAAAACGCAACCGCTACATTGACGGCGTCAGCTCACTCTGGTGCAACGTCCATGGCCACTGCGTCCGCGAAATCGATAAAGCCGTCCGCAACCAGCTCGAAATAATCGCCCATTCCACCCTCCTTGGTCTGGGCCAGACACGCTCCATCGAACTCGCCAGAAAACTCATCAAAATCGCCCCGTCCGGCCTTGCCAAAGTCTTCTATTCCGATAGCGGCGCGACCTCCGTCGAGATCGCCCTCAAAATGGCATACCAGTACTGGCAAAATAAAGGCGACCGCAAAAAAACCAAATTCATCGCCCTCGAAAATTCCTACCACGGCGACACCGTCGGCTCCGTCTCTCTCGGCGGCATCTCACTTTTCCACTCGATCTTTAAGCCCCTGCTCTTCGAAACGCTCTTTGCGCCCTCGCCGCACCCTTACCGTTTCGATGGCACCCCCGCCCAGTGCCGCGACCGCAGCCTCGAGCACATCGAAACCCTGCTCAAAAAGAACGCCGGCAAAATCGCCGCAATTATCGTCGAGCCAATGGTACAGGGCGCAGCAGGCATTATCGTCCACCCCGCCGGTTTCCTAAAAGCCGTCCGCGAACTCGCCACAAAATATAACGTCCTCCTCATCGCCGACGAAGTCGCCACAGGCTTTGCCCGCACCGGCAAAATGTTCGCATGCGAGCACGAAAACGTCACCCCCGACATCCTCTGCCTCGCAAAAGGCCTAACCGCCGGCTACCTCCCCCTCGCCGCAACTCTTGCCACCCAGGAAATTTTCAACGCCTTCCTCGGCCCCGTCGAAGAACACAAAACCTTCTACCACGGCCACACCTACACCGGCAACGCCCTCGCCTGCGCCGCCGCCATAGCCTCCCTGGAATTATTTGAACGAAACAAGATCATCGAATCCCTCCCGCCCAAGATCGCCCTCATTCGCAAAAAACTCGCCGAGATCTCAAAACTAAAATTCATCGGCAATACCCGCCAGTGCGGCCTGATGGCAGGCATCGAGATCGTCAAAGACAAAAAAACCAGGGCATCTTTCGATTCCGCCGCACTGATAGGTGCAAAAGTCTGCCGCGCCATGCGTCCAAAAAACGCACTCCTCCGCCCCCTCGGCGACGTCATCGTCCTGATGCCCGCCCCGGCAATGGATCTGCCCACACTTGATATACTCCTCGATATCGTGTACGATACTCTTAAGACCGATTTACCAGGAATAACAAAACAAGCAAAATGAGATTGCCGCAAAAAACCGGCCTCTTCATAACCGGCACCGACACCGGGGTCGGCAAAACCCTCGTCGCCTCCGCGATCGCCCACATACTCTCGCAGGCAGGCCATCGTGTCGGCGTCTTCAAACCCATTGCCACAGGCTGCCACCCCGAAAAAGGCCGTCTCGTCAGCACCGACGCAAAATGCCTTTCAAAGTTCTCCTCGACACAATTTCCGCTTAATATCATAAACCCGGTAACCTACGCCACCCCCGCCGCACCTATTATCTGCGCTACCCTCGAAAACCACCCAGTCGACTACGGCCGTATCGAAGACGCCTACCTCCAGATCTGCGAAGTGTGCGATTTCGTAATAGTCGAAGGCATCGGCGGCATCCGCGTCCCCCTCAGCCCAAACGTCGATGTCCTTGAGATCGCCGACCAGTTCGGCCTCCCGATCGTCGTCGTCGCACGAGCCTCACTTGGCACCATAAACCACACCCTCCTCACCGTCGATGCCATCCGCATAAACCGCCTCCCCCTTGCAGGCGTCGTAATAAGCGGCCTAAAACCCGATTCCACCGACCCAGCCGAAAAAACCGCTCCCGCAACCATCGCCCGCGTCGGCGATATAAACCTGATAGCCACCATCCCCTTTGACCCCGATTCCTGCGTCGAAACCGCAACCCTCGGCCAAACAACCCTCGACGCCCTCTCACCCATCCCCTGGCTCACCCTCGCCGCCCCGCAACAATAACTGTTTACCCCCCCGCCCCCATGCAGTATCATAAATGATTAATTGCAAAATGTAGGGTGGGCAAGTCCTCTTGCCCACCGCAAATGTGATAAAACGCCCTTGCTCTTGATATTTTGGTTTAAAGGAAAAACAACCGTGTCCGATCCTCACGCACCAGTAAGACGATACCTCACAAACGTCGATACCACCGCCACTAGCCAGCTCTTCACAAACGTCCTCATCCTCGGCGCCGGTGTCGCAGGCCTCCGCGCCGCCATAGAAGCCTCCCGCCATGGCAACGTCGTCCTCGCCTGCAAAGCCAAGCTCACCGATTCAAACACATGGTACGCCCAA
>MHYB01000047.1:5920-6357 GCA_001824635.1 Planctomycetes bacterium GWF2_50_10 | reverse complement strand
ACTCGACACCTCCGATACCTTCGAATCCCACATAAAAGATACCCTCGCCGCCGGCGGCTCCATCAACGATAACTCCGTCGTCGATCTCGTCGTCCGCAAAGGCCCCGAACTCATAAAAGAACTCCTCAACTGGGGTGCCGAATTCGACATGGCCGACAACAAGATCGAAACCACCCTCGAAGGCGGCCACAGCCACCCCCGCATCGCTCACGGCCACGGCGACTCCACCGGCCGCGTCATCGCCGAAGCCCTCATTAAAAAAGTCCGCTCCATCCCTGAAATAAAGATAATTGAAGATTTCTTCGCAATAGACCTCCTAACCAACGATTCCCAGCAATGTATCGGCGTCCTCGGCAATAACCCCCGCTCCGGCATGCAGATAATCTGGGCAGGCTCGACTATTCTGGCAACTGGCGGCGCAGGCCGGCTCTACCGCG
>MHYB01000047.1:0-5907 GCA_001824635.1 Planctomycetes bacterium GWF2_50_10 | reverse complement strand
GCCGATCGCAACAGGCGACGGCCTGGCCATGGCCTACCGCGCCGGCGCAGTCCTTCGCGACATGGAATTCATGCAGTTCCACCCCACCACCCTCTACGTCGCAGGTGCCTCCCGCGCACTCATAACAGAAGCCCTCCGTGGCGAAGGCGCTCTGCTCCTCGACCTCAACGGCCACCGCTTCATGCCCGAATACAGCAAAGCCGCCGAACTATCCCCGCGCGACGTCGTCAGCCGCGCCATCTTGGAACAGATGCTCAAAACAAACGCCACCCACGTCTACCTCGACGTTCGCCATTTCAATAAAGCACATTTCAAAAAACGTTTCCCCCTCATCTCCGAACTGTGCGAAAGCTTCGATATAGATGTCAGCAAAGATTTGATCCCCGTCCGTCCCAGCGCCCATTACATGATCGGCGGAATTAAAACAGACCCCCTCGCCCGCACCAATCTCGCCAATCTCTACGCATGCGGCGAAGTCGCATCCACCGGCCTCCACGGCGCAAACCGCCTCGGCTCAAACTCTCTCCTCGAAGGCCTCGTCTTCGGCAGGATAGCCGGCGAAGATGCCGCGGCAGCAGCCTCAAAATCCGCGCACCTCAGCCACCCCGCCATGAAATACGACGTCGCCGTCTCGGACCGCAGCCGCCTCGACACCTCCGACGTCCGCATCTCCCTCCGCTCATTAATGTGGCGAAACGTCGGCATCACCCGCCGCGAACAGCCCCTTCGCGAAGCCCAGGAGATCATCAGCTTCTGGCAGCGTTACGTCATGGATAAAGTCTTCGATTCACCCGAAGGCTGGGAATGCCAGAATATGTTAACCGTCTGCCTGCTAATGGCCCAAAGCGCCCACCAGCGCAAAGAAAGCTGCGGCGTCCACTTCCGCTCCGACTTCCCCCAAACAGACCCCCACTTCACCACCCACATAGAATGCACGCTATAATATCCAACACCAACCCCAGCGCTTGCGAAGGACCTTTCTAAAGATCGTCGCGCAGCGATTTCTCTTTTATTCTAACTACTGTCTTCTGTCTTCTGTCTTCTTCAAGCACTTCCGCACATACGCACTTTGGCACTTACGCACTTTCTTCTCACTTCTCACTCCTCACTTCTCACTACTCACTTTAGTTCTATTCAGCTTAATCGCAAACCCCTTGGGCTTCTCCCCTCTAAGGTCCGCTATCCCGTTATAAGGCACAAATCCCTCCTTGGAGATCTCCACTCGTATTTTCCCCACCATCTTCGCCATCTGCTCGGTCCCCTTACCCTTTGCGCTGCCCACAACAGACACAGGTATGTGTATTGGCGTCTGCCCCACCAGCGTCTTCTTCTGATTCATAACATTATAAATGTAAACATCCGCCCCGCTCGGTATCGATTCAATATCAAGCACCTTCCGCTCCAGCACACAAGTCGGCGCCCCCGTCTGACACCCCGAAACCATCATTACAAGCAAACTCACACCAACCAAAACAGAAATCTTCATAGAAACACATCCTTTATTAATTGAATCATACTGATTATCAGCAAAATGATTAAGAGCATCACAAATGATAATCCTAACCGAAACAAAATACCATTTCGCCTAAAATGATTCATCTCTGCCTTTCATTCTGACTCCTGACTTCTGACTTCTGAATTCTTCCTAAAAAACAATCCCCGCATACCCCACGCTCTCCTCGCTCGACTCTCCAAACCTCTTCTCCATCACCTCGTTGCTATGCGTATGCGCCAGCAGCACACCTTTGCTCTTGCCCAGCCGCGCCGCAGCCGCAACCGTCGCCGCAGCCGCCCCTGCCCCGCACGCGTTCTGATTCGCCAGCGCCGTATGCAGTATCTGCTCCGCCCGCATATTCAGCGCATAATTTATAAACTCCATGTCATTGACATCCTTAGCCCATGCTATCGCCTTTGCCCCCACCCCCTTGGGATCAAACCCATACCTCGGCCCGTAATGCGTCAGATCCGTAGACCCGATGATCACGATTTTCTTGCCGCCCTCGCTCAATTTTTTAATCCCATCCGCCCCGTCCCGCCCAAACTCAACTGCAAACTCCTCCGGCCCAACCATCACTGGCACAATCTTCGCCCCAGGCCACAAATACTGAATAAACGGCACCTGTACCTCGATACTGTGCTCGAACTGATGCGCCTCCAGGTTCGCCTCCGCCCCCGCGTTAGCCGCAATTATCGCCTCCGCCGCCTCCTCGTCAACTTGCGCATCACCTAAAGGTGTTACCCACCTCCCCCGGTTATACACCGCCGCACCCCTCCCGAATGGCCAGTGTACCGCCCCGAATATCACAAACGTATCCACCTCCCCATTCGCCCTTTTTATCGTATTGAATACCTGCCCCGCAACATCCCCGCTGAACATCCACCCCGCGTGCGGCACGATCCCCGCAACTATCTCCCCATCTACCGCCCCAGCCTTCCTGGCCGCCAAAAACTCCGCCAGCTCAGCCTCACACTGGACCTTCTTACCCGGATAAAACTGCCCCGCCACCGCCGCCTTCCGAACATCCATAACCACCCCGTTTAATTTACTTTTGATTATTGATTATTTACTATTTACCCGCACTTTGAACTTTTTGCACTTTGCTCCTAGCACTTTGGCACTTACGCACTTCTTCTCACTGCTCACTTGATTTCTCAGTAAAAACCCGCTATCATTCCCCCAATTCTAATCTTTCTAAAAAGGAAAAACAATGGCTTTACAAGTCTCCAAATCCCCTGTTGCCATTGAACGGATTTTCACTTGGGTGGATGTATGAAAAAGCTCGTTCTTACTATTTTGGCCGTGCTGGGGATAATCATACTGGTGGCTGCAATCAGCCTGTCGGTTTATGTATATTCGTTTTGGAAATCTTTGCGGCCTAAAATTGATCCGGCTCTTTATGCTGATATTGTGGCACAGAGGCTTGTAAATTCAACCCGATATAAATTCTTGCCTGAAACTATTCCGCAGGACGCGTCAAAAATCGCATTCTTCCATATTCCAGGATTCCTCCAAGGCCCTGATGTAATTGCTCTCAGGGTTGCTTTACCTAAAGAAAGAATCGAACAAATCATCACCGACCTAAATGCAAGTGGTCGTCAGGAAATCAAATCTTTTGGCCAAATTCCTGCACCCCACGCATACCCTGGGTACGACATGAGAAAACCTTCTTCAAAGAATATGTATGAAGGAGTTTCCGAAATTCCCCCGGATTTTCGAATCTTTTTGTATTAATGTGATATCGCCAACATCGAGAAGAACTGGAACCATAACATTCTATCTTTTACAGCAGTGTCCTTGGAAAGAAACGAAATCGTCTATTTCATTGATTATTGGTGATAAAGAGCCTCACACTTGATTTAAACGCCAAAACACGCTATCATTTCCCCATATTAAAAAAGGAAAAACAATGGCTTTACAAGACTCCAAATCCCCTGTTGCCGTCGTCATGGGCTCCGATTCCGACCTCAATACCATGAACAACTGCATCGATCAGCTAAAGGAATTTGGCATAACTCCCATTGTCAGGATCATCAGCGCCCACCGCACCCCCGATGCCGCCGCCCAGTTCGCGGATAACGCCGCCGCAAACGGAATAAAGATAATAATTGCCGCCGCAGGCATGGCCGCCCACCTCGCCGGCTCACTCGCGGGCCGAACCCAGCTCCCCATCATCGGCGTACCCCTCGCCGCCGCCGAAGGCCCCAACGGCATGGATGCCCTCCTCTCAACCGTCCAGATGCCTCCCGGCGTCCCGGTTGCCTCGATGGCCATCGGCAAAGCCGGCGCAAAAAACGCCGCCATCTTCGCCGTCCAGATCCTCGCCCTATCAGACCCCAAACTAAACGAAAAACTCCTAACCTTCCGCGCCGCCCAGTCAAAAAAGGTAATCGAAAAAGACCAGTCCCTCCAATCCATAAATAAATGATTAGTGGCACAGTCTAGCGCAGCTAAGCCGTGTTCCTATTTTCGTTTTGAATTTGATTCACATTTGATCATTATCTAGTGCTTTTTTGAGTTTAAGCCAACAACCCCGAACCTCGGACCTAGCGGTTAGCTGCTGCCCGACTAGAGCAATTTCGCGTACACATAACCGATATAGACGAACTTACAGAGGAAATCATGAAAGAAATAGAAAGAAGGTGAAGCCATATTTTGATTTATTTTCGCATTACTCTTTAAAAATTTAATCGGGTGCACCAATTACGACCACGGTGGACACATACGGCCATATAGTGCCGAGTTCAAACCGGCAGACGATTAACAAACTGGACGAATTTGTGCCAGTCATAGCCATTTCTAAGACTGCGTAGCTCTGATAATGTGAGCGAGGCCTCCATTTGGGGGCTTAGCTTACCATATAAAAGTTGCCTGCTACACACCCATCCCAACAAAGCTCTTGACAAGGGGACACATTTAATAGAGAATCTTCTCAACTCATTTCTGCAACTTGGTTTCAAAGGTACGACGATGAAAAATTATTACAGAATAATGTTAGGCAAAAAAAGCAACCTTGCTGAAGAGTGCTATAAAGGAAATTTCATCGGTGCAGGATTCGGCATGGATATGGATTTAACTGGAAAGTTGCCGGACAACTGGCGGACCTTCAATCAGCAATTCATTCCTGTCTTTCTCGAACGGCACCCAGATAAAACCAAAGTTTCCGCTGGGCTAGCTTGCGGTGCTGTGTGGACGATTTCCAAAGGCATAGCGGAAGGTGACCTTGTACTTTGCCCAAACGGCACCGGCAATTATCTCGTCGGCGAAATTACAGGAACATATTTCTATAGTGCTGGAGCAAAGTTGCCGCACCGCCGACCTGTCCGCTGGTATCCGAAGACTATTGCAAGAGCCGATATGAGCCAAGCATTGCAAAATTCTACTGGCTCAATTGGCACTGTAAGCACAATTACAAAATTTGCGGACGAGATTGAAAAGCTTCTTGCGGGAAACACCCCTGCCACGCTTATCGCAACAGATGAAACCGTAGAGGACCCTTCCGTTTTTGCGTTGGAAGAACATCTCGAAGAATTCCTCATACAAAACTGGAAGCAGACTGAATTTGGCAGAAAATATAATATCTATACTGAAGATGGCGAATTGGTTGGGCAACAGTATCCAAGCGATACCGGGCCAATGGATATTCTCGCCATCAGCAAAGATAAAAAGGAACTGCTGGTAATAGAGTTGAAAAAAGGAAGAGCGAGCGATCATGTTGTCGGGCAGGTGCAACGCTACATGGGCTATGCTTTGGAAGAACTCGCAGAAGAAGGCCAGACGGTTAAGGGTATTATCATTGCTTTAGAGGATGATATTCGTATTCGGAGAGCCTTGGCTGTGGCAAACAATATTGAGTTTTACAGATACGAAGTGAGCTTTAGGCTTTTCAAAAGCTAAAGCTTCTCTGCTCAGTTTATAAATTTAAGTTATACGCCCCAGTTTGGTAAAATCCTCGCCGGGGCATTTTCAAACAATTTAATTAACCCAATCATCCGCTAAAAGTTCTGCCTGCTTCAACACATTTTCAGTCGCCAGTAATTCCAAATCGGGAGGTTATCGGACTACCCGGCCACCTCCACCATTATCTTCTGTATCTGATTTTGCTTATGTTCTTCTAATCGTTTCATGTTCAAATATCTCGCACTGCTCCACTTGGTGCCGGCAATATGCCGCAGTCTGGCAGAAGCCAGCATCAAAGCCGAATTGCCGTCAGGGAAGCACCCTACGACATTTGTCCGCCTGCGTATCTCACGCATGATCCGCTCGAGCATGTTGTTGGTGCGGATACGCAACCAGTGTTCACGAGGGAACGCATAGAACGACAGGGTATCTTCCACGCAGCCTCGAACTATCCCGGCAGCCTTGGACAGTCTCATTGCCTCAAGCTTGAGGGCAATCGATTCTGCCTT
>MHYB01000046.1:2401-27315 GCA_001824635.1 Planctomycetes bacterium GWF2_50_10 | reverse complement strand
TAGCGGGCGAGAGCCTCATGCTTATATTTTTGCCGGCCCTGAGGGGGTGGGAAAGTTCACGACCGCGCGGGAATGGGCCAAGATGCTGCTTTGCAAATCCCCTGCCGAGTCCCAGCATGAGGGCAAGCCATTTTACGACAGTTGCGGCCAATGCGAATCTTGCAGGGTTTTTGGGGCGGATTCTCACCCGGATTTTCACACCATCAGCAAGGAACTGGTCGTTTATACCAAGGACGGCAAGAACAAAAAGCCCGGCATCGATATGCCAATCGATGTCGTACGCGAGTTTCTGATCGAAAAAGCGGTTATTCGGCCGTCACTGTCGGATCATACCGTATTTGTAATGCTCGAAGCTGAAAGGCTTAACCAATACTCCCAAAACGCCATGCTCAAGACGCTCGAAGAGCCGCCGGCGTTCTGCACGATAATCCTGGTGTGCACCAGGCTCGATAGAATGCTGCCCACGACCCAATCCCGCTGCCGAACGGTGGTTTTTGGCTCGATCCGCGAGGATATCATCATAAAGAAGCTCCAGGAAGCTGGCGTAATGACGACGGAGGCAAGATACTGGGCCCGCTTTTCGCAGGGGTCGCTTGGGGTGGCCCTGACGTGGTCAAAACTGGCTTCCGAAGGCGCAAACGCATACGAAATCAAGAAACGCACGGTGGAAATGCTCGCCCGGCTGAAGATCGAGGATGTCGTCGACGCAGCGGAACAGCTGGCAAAGGATGCTTCTGTGCTGGCGGGGCTTTGGGACAAGATCGACCCCGACACCAGCAAAAGCGACCTCGGCAGGCGGGCAACAAAGGGCGTAATGCGAATGCTTTGCTGCATATTGAACGATTGCATGCAATTGGGCGTAAACAAGGTGGATTCACTGATAAATAGCGACCAGGAAAATCTGGTACGCGACCTCGCGCGGCGTTTTGACCCCGAGGAAGCGGCCTTGAAAATCGAGGCGGTCTATAAATCCATGGACTGGGTCGGTGCGTCGGTAAACGAAAAGCTGATTTTCGAGGAACTATTGTTTAATCTTATCTAACACGGTATACTTAGCCGTTTTAGGGTTTTTGAGACTTTATATGACTGAAAACGATGTGAAAGTGCCGGGCCCAAAGCTGGCCAAGAACAAAAAATACATGCTGGTCAAGTACGGCCGAATGGGCATACTGGGCTGGTTCGAACATGAAGAAAGCCAATTGCCCAAGGTACACTCGTTCGTGGTTATCAAAACCGAACGCGGCCTTGAACTGGGCGAGATAGTCGGCCCGCAATGCTACAAGTGCGGCCAATTCCGCTTTTCCGAGGAGCAGGTTGATAAATACTACGTCGATTCCGGTGCCGACCATACTATCCCCCCTGCTGGCGAATTTCAGCGATACGCCACCAGCCAGGATCTTGTCGAACAGCGAAAACTGGCCGAATCGGCCCTTGAGGAACTCGATGCCTGCCGCAAGGCTTCGGCAGAGATGAATCTGGATATGAAAATTGTCGCGGCGGAACACCTTTTTGGCGGCGAAAGGATCATATTCTATTTCCTGGCGGAAGGCCGGGTGGATTTCCGTGATCTCGTCAAGCGGCTTGCAAGGGAATACCAGACCCGCATCGAAATGCGGCAGATCGGATCGCGTGACGAAGCGAAAATCATCGGCGATTACGAAACCTGCGGCATGGAATGCTGCTGCAAGAAATTCCTTAAATTCTTAAAGCCAGTCAACATGCGCATGGCCAAACTGCAAAAAGCCACGCTGGACCCTTCGAAGATCAGCGGGCATTGCGGAAGGCTCAAATGCTGCCTGCGATACGAAGATGAAACATATCAGCACCTCCGCAATAATCTGCCTAGGAAAAACACACTCGTGAGCACGCCTCACGGCCAGGGCAGGGTCATAGATGGCCAGGTACTCACGCAGCTTGTGCTCGTAGTGGACGAGCAGGGAACTGAATTTGCCGTGCCTTTGGCGGATGTAACGGTTATTTCCGAGCAAGGCGGCGATAACAGGACCCAGGCACCACGGCCGCAGGTCACGCGTCCAGAACCGAAGATAGAAGAGCCTGCCGCTGCTGAAGAACCCGTGGAAGATACCCAGCCTGAAGAGCCGCAGCAGAGCCTGGATGATCAACAGCCGCTTGACAATGAGGAAGAGGCTGAGAATCCTGAGGAAAATAAGTAAAGAGAATATATGCGAAGGATCGTAGTTACAACAGCCCTGAAGTACGCCAATGGCCCGATACACCTGGGGCACATGGTCGAGGATATTCAGACGGATATCTGGGTGCGGTATCATAAGATGGCGGGTAACGAATGCCATTATTTCTGCGCGGATGACGCCCATGGCACGCCTATAATGATAAGAGCACGCGAAGAAGGGATCACGCCGGAAGAGCTGATCGAGCGGGCCAAGAGGGAGCATAAGGCCGATTTCGACGCGTTCATGATAGATTTCGATAATTACTACACAACGCATTCACCTGAAAACAAGCATTTCAGCGAATTATTTTTCCAGCGGCTGCTCAAGGCCGGCGCTATTGTAAAGCATACTGTTGAGCAGGCATACTGTGAGAAGGACAAGATTTGGCTGCCGGACAGGTTTATACGCGGCACATGTCCCAAATGCAAGGCGCCAGATCAATACGGCGACTCCTGCGAGGTGTGTTCGAGCACATATCAGCCTACGGAACTTATTGAGCCGAAATGCTCGGTTTGCGGCACGGCACCGGTGCGAAAGGAAAGCGAGCACTACTTTTTCAGGCTTGAAGTGTTCGGAACGAAAGTTAAGGAGCTGATCGATTCGGGCTATACGCATCGATCGATCGGCAACAAGCTAGACGAATGGTTCAAGTCCGGCCTGAAGGACTGGGATATTTCGCGCGACGGACCTTATTTCGGGTTCAAAATACCGGGTGAGGATGATAAGTATTTTTATGTGTGGTTCGACGCGCCGATAGGATATATGGCTTCGGCACAGAACTATTTTGAGCGGGCGGGCGTTGATTTTGAAAAGATATGGAATTCGCCGGAATATGAGATTTATCATTTCATCGGCAAGGACATAGTTTATTTTCATGCCCTTTTCTGGCCCGCTATGCTCATGGGTGCTGGATTCAGGACGGCAAACAAGCTCTTTATTCATGGCTTTATCACCGTTAATGGCGTGAAGATGAGCAAGAGTCGCGGGACATTCATCAACGCATCGACGTACCGCAAACACCTTGACCCGCAGTACCTTCGATATTATTACGCGGCCAAACTCACCGGCGGTATCGATGATATCGACCTGAGCCTGGATGATTTTGTCGCAAAAGTTAATTCGGATCTTGTCGGCAAGCTCGCAAATCTCGCGTCGAGATCGGGGCCTATGCTTACGGGCAAGCTTGATTCGATGCTGGGCGAGTTAGATGAGGACGGTACGGCTCTTGTTAAGAATATCGCAGCAGCAAAGGCGGATATCCTTGCGAATTACGAAAAGCTGGATTTTGCGGCTGTTGTTCGCAGCGTGATGGCACTTACGGATCAGGCGAATAAGTATGTGGATGATAATCAGCCATGGGCACTTATAAAAACTGATAAGGAAAAGACCCGCAAAGTTTTAACGGCAGTGCTTAATTCGGTGCGGATGCTTACTATCTACTTTAAGCCCGTGCTGCCGGTTTTCGCCGAAAAGATCGAAAAATTCCTGAATGTCGCACCATTGAAATTCAATGATGTCGAAAGTATTATTGTAAATCATAAAATCAATGTCTTTGAAAGACTTGTCGAAAGAATTGAGCAGGAAAAGGTAAACGCAATGTTAGAAGAGAGTAAACCCGCCCAGGCTCAGCCGGTTGAGCCAGCCGCACCGCAAATGCAATATGAAGAACTTGCGCCGGAATGCACGATCGAGGATTTTACGAAGATCGATCTGCGTATCGCGAAAGTGATCAGTGCAAAAAAGGTCGAAGGCGCGGATAAGCTCCTTCAGCTTGAACTTGATCTTGGCTTTGCCAAGAAAAACGTCTTTGCGGGGATCTCAAAATATTATAAACCCGAAGAACTGGTGGGCAGAAAGGTTGTTTGCGCGGCCAACCTCAAACCCAGGAAGATGAAATTCGGCATTTCCGAAGGCATGATCCTGGCTGCGAGTCTGGGCGACAGCGAAGCGAGTGTTTTAGGGGTGGATGAGAAGGCCCAGCCAGGCTACCGGATACATTAGGATAAAGCTGTGAAAAGCAATCTTGAAGAAATAGCCCGGATTGACGGCAGGTACACACCACTGGCAATGGCGTTTGTATATGAAGGCTTGGGCCATACAGTCAAAAAAAATGCCGAAGAGGCCCAGCAAGGCGGCCCTCAGCATGTGACGGGCAGGGACCTATCCGAGGGCCTGAAGGAACTGGCATTGCAGAAATATGGCCGATTGGCCAAAACCGTACTTAATCACTGGGGTATCCAGACAACACGCGATTTCGGCGAGATCGTCTACCTGATGATCGCTAACCAGTGGATGAGTGCCCAGCCAAGCGACTCCATCGACGACTTCAACGACATATTCGATTTTTCCACGGTCTTTGAAAAGAACTTCACGTTTTAACTCACACCAGCACTTAGGATAGAAAATCCCCTATTGACAAACGCAACTTAGTTGCGTTATCATGGGTCAACTGTTACTGGAGGTTTAAATGATGCGTTACATGATCCTAATATGCTGTCTTATAATGGCCGTTACAGGCTGCAAGAAGCAGGAGTCGCAAATCACTGATGCCAATGTGATTCGCGTGGCAGCGTCGATCTATCCGCTGGCGGATATAATCAGGAATGTAGGCGGAGATAAGGTGAAGGTGGTGACCATTATGCCGCCGGGGGCTAGTCCTCATACTTTTGACGTAACGCCGCAGACGATCCGTAATATAACAGATATAAAAGCGATATTTAAAATAGGCCACGGGATCGATGACTGGGCCGACCGGGTGGCAACATCCGTGAGCGGAAACGCAAAGGTTATCGAAGTCTCGAATGGCATAGACCTTCGCAAGTTGCCCGACGGCAGTGTAGATCCGCATTACTGGCTGTCAATGTCAAACGGAGCGATTATCGCGGAGACAATCGCAAAAGAACTTGCCGCGATTAATCCCAAGGATAAGGATTTTTTCGTGGCTAATCTTGGAAAATACAAGGCCCAGATGCTACAGGCGGATGAGGAGATCAAAACAAAATTAGGATCGCTGCAAAACAGGTCTTTCGCGACGTTTCACGAGGCATGGTTCTATTTCGCGCAGGCTTACGGTTTAAATGTCGCGGCGGCTTTCGAGCCGTTCCCCGGCAAGGAACCGACGCCGGAATACCTGGCAGATTTTATAACAACTATTAAAGCCAATAAGATCAAAGTGATCTTTTCAGAGCCGCAGTTCAGTTCCGATGCGCTGGTGCAGGTTGCCAGCGATTTGCAAGTTAAAATTGATACGCTTGACCCGGAAGGCGGTGCAACCGAGCAGACTTTGACCTATATTGGCATGATGAAGTATAATGCCGATAAAATTTATAACGCGCTTAGCAAATAACGGAGAAGAATGGCTTTTCTTGAAGCTAGAGATGTCAGTGTAAGTTTTAATTCCACTACGGTTATCGAAAACGTTTCCTTCGATATCGATATGGGTGATGTTGTTTCGATCATCGGGCCAAACGGCTCGGGTAAAACAACGCTTGTACGAGCGATCCTGGGCATGATACCGTACCGCGGCACGATAAAGCTAGAAGGCAAACCAGTCGGCGATCAAATGAGCAAGATCGGCTATGTGCCCCAGCGTTTCGATTTCGACAGGACATTTCCGCTATCCGTGTGGGAATTCTTGAACCTCTATTCCGAAAACGAGCCGCTTCGCGAAGAACTTGCCCGTGAATTTGGAGTAGCTGGGCTGGCCAAATCGCGGTTGGGTTCACTGTCGGGCGGACAACTGCAGCGTGTACTCATTATCTCGGCCATGCTCAATAATCCCCAGCTGTTAATCCTGGACGAACCTACCAGCGGCATCGATGTTGACGGCGTGGCGAGCTTCTATGAAATGCTTCGTCATATCAATACAGAGCACAAGCAGACGATAATGCTCATTTCCCATGAAATCAATATGGTCTCTACAACCGCAACAAAGGTCATCTGCCTAAATAAAAATATTTTCTGCTGCGGAGCACCGGCTAAAGTGCTTACAGATGAAATGCTGGCCAAACTTTATACGACGCATTTTGAACGTCGCGATCACGGACACGAACATGGATGAATTATTAAGACTTCTGACATACCCGTTTGTTCAGCGGGCGATAGTAGCGGGCATCTTCAGCGGGGCCCTGCTTTCGATTTTGGGCATATTCGTCATCCTGCGCAAGATGGCATTTTTCAGTGACGGCATCGCTCATACGGCTCTTGCGGGTGTGGCAATAGGTCTGCTGCTGGGCCATACACCCATCGTCTGGGCAGTGATAGTCGGCATTTTCTTCGCTATCGCCATATACTTTCTGGAAAGGCGAACCGAACTGGCCCCGGATTCGCTTATCGGCATACTTTTCACGTCGAGCCTTGCGCTTGGCGTTGTACTTATAAGCCTCAAATCCGGCTATGTCCCAGAACTCAACAGCTATCTCTTCGGCAATATCATCACGCTTAATACTGCCGAACTTCGCTTCATTATCCCGGTATCAGTGGCTCTTATCGCTTATTTGCTTGTTAACTATAAAAAATATATTTTCATCTGCCTCAATGAAGAACTTGCGCGGCTTGCGGGTATTAAAGTCGAGAGGCACAAGATCACCTTATACATCCTGCTGGCAGTGAGCACAATACTCGCAATAAAGATGTTCGGCATAGTACTTGTAAGCGCGCTGTTGATAATTCCTGTCTCGTTCGGAAAGCTTTTTGCCCGCTCGGCAAAATCACTGCTGCTTGTCTCAATTTGTTTCGCGGAACTGATCGTTATAGGCGGGATACTTCTTTCGCTGGCGTTTAATCTTCAGACCGGCCCGGTCATTATACTTACCGGCACAGGCCTTTTTGCAGTCGGCCTGGTGACGAGGGGCCGCTGGCGCGCGTAATTAGGCAATCTGGCGGTAATAATCTATAAGCTGCCCCGCACGCTGGGTTGAATTATGGTGTTTTATTACTTTGGCAAGGGCATTTGCGGCAATCTTTTCCAGGCTCGCGGCTGTCATTTCTGTCATATATCTTTGCACGTCATCTGAATCATTTGCGACAAGAATTTCCTTTTCAGGCTCAAAGATCATTTCCAATCCCGGCCAGTAATCTGTTATTACCGGCGTACAGCACGCGGCCGCCTCGAACATACGCACGCTTGGCGAATGTCCCAGCTTGATCATATCAGTTCGTGTAATATTGAGCGTCATTTTTTGCGAGCAGTAGAATTGGCTGTGGCGACCTGGCGGGATATGGACTACCCGCTCCACATTGGCTGGCCATTGAATATCTTCAGGGTATTGGGGACCTGCAACGATAAATCTTTTTTGGTCATGTGATCTGGCCGGGGTGAGCATAAGTTTGTCGAGTTTATCCTGCCGGTCCGGGCTGAAGGTTCCCATATAGCCGAGTTCATAATCCCTGGAGATCATGCAAGGCGAATAAAGATCGGAATCGACAGAGCAGAAAAACTGCCTGGCTGTCTTTGCGTGATATTCATCTTCAAGTTCTTCCAGCACCGGCCCGCCGGTAAAAGAGAGATATAGATCGTATCGCGGAATCAGCGAGGGCGAAAGATACTGGTAATCTCCCGCCGCCATTTTCGCGAGGGTTACAGGTGTATCGATATCATAGAAAGCAGTGATGCCGTTAGCCAGGTCAAGTATCCATGATCCGACCTCAATGCCATTATCAACAAACGATCCCACTATTACGAGATCGGCCTTTTGCACCTCTTTTGCCATTTCCCGCATAATTTGCGCAAAGTCATTATAAAGAATAATCCTGCAATGGCCTGATTCGGGCATATCCCGATTCGAGGCATACCAAGGCTGATCCTTTTCAAGGAACGTAACCTTGTGGCCAAGATGCCACAGCCCCTTGACTAGACTCCTGTATGTTGTGGCGTGGCCATTGCCCCATGAACTTGTTATCGAAAGCCCAAATATCATGATATTCAGTGAATTTTCAGACATATGTTCTGCTCCTGGTTGGCAGCCCCAAGGCTGATTCAAGCAATGATGCCCTGTGGGCGTATGTATGTTCGGCAAGGACCCGCCTCAGCGCCGCTGTTCCGATTTTTCCGGCCTGCTCGCATGTGAGTTCCGTAAGATATTTTGTGACATCCAGGCCATCCCGGGCGGCAAGAATTTCCCTGCCGGGTTCAAAAAAGTAATCCAGTCCTGCCCATTGGTCTGTAATTATGCACGCGGCCGCTCCGGCAGCTTCGAAGACCCGCGTAGCAGGCGAATAACCATACGAGGCCATGCTTTCCCTGCTTATATTGAGCACCGCAAGTGATGAACTGTTGAGCGAATTGTGATCTTTTGTATATACATGACCGAGGTATTTTACATTGGCCGGCATATCTCTATCCTGCCAGCCATTGCCGCCCAGTATAAAACTATGCTCCTTGAGCGAGCGAGCGGCCTTGAATAAGAATTCATCAACCCTGGCTTCCCTGTCCGGCAGGCGGTTGCCCAGAAATGAGCATCTGCATACAAACTCCGGCTGGTGCGCGACAGGGTAGTGTGTTGACGGATCGAGAGCGTTATAGATCGGCGTACACTGTCTTGCTCCCAGTGCCATGTACGCATTCGTCACCGGTTCGCCGCCGCCATAGGTCAGGATCATGTCATACTTTCCGATCAACTGGCGGAAATAATCTTCTGTATTGGCGCGGACCCGCTCAAGCGTGGCAGGCGCATCGACATCCCAGAATATTACCAGTGAATCGGGCCTTCGATACGCGAGGACCGCTTTTTCCAGGAGTTCGTCGAATATTCCCACGCCGCTGGTCTTGACTATAATATCCGCATTTCGCGCCTGCTCAAGGCATTGATAAACTTCATCGGTATTTTGCGAAGAATAAACAACAACCCTGGCCCATGATGGGTCTTCAATATCCCTGTGCGCTTGCCTGTCCCATGCGTTTGGCTCGTAGAATGTGACCCTGTGCCCACGCGCGTGCAGTTGCCTGATAATCCCGCGATAATAAGTCGCCGCCCCGTTCCAGTAGGCTGAAACCAGGCTCGACCCGAAAAATACTATGTCCAGCCCGTCAGACATTTGCCATCACCCCCCTGCTTTTGAATTTATTGGGCGAACAATCCATACCCATCGATTCACATATTGCCATCAGTTCTTTTACCCTGTGGGCGCAAGTATGTCGTTCGATAATTGTCCTGTATCCATTACCGGCAAGATGCTTTGCGAATTCATCATCGGCTAATATGCGCTCCATCCATTGGGCCATTTCGCTGCCGTTATGCACGATGATATAATCCTCGCCTGGGTGAAACAATCCTTCGGTGTCCTTCCAAGGCGCGCAAATCAGCGGCAACCTGCAAGCCAGAGCCTCGAAAACCCGTATAGTAGGTATGCCCGCCAGTGCGGCAGCATACGGCCGTCGCGGGACATGCACTGTGAATTTCGCTCCGGCAAAAATTTCAGGTACTTTAAAATTAGGAACATACGATCGATATTCAATCCCCGCCCTGTCAAGTTCATTGATCCCCCACTGCGGATAGCGTACTCCGTAAACAGCAGATCGCAATTTAAGTTTGGCGGCTGGCTCAATCAAAAATTCCTTCAGCTCCTGTGATCTTTCCTCATCTCCCCAGTTGCCTATCCATACGAGATCTTTGGTTTTCGGTCTTGCCAGCGGCTTGAAAATCCTTGTATCCGCAGCTTCATGCCATACCCAGGCCCTTTTTGCCCAGCCCTGCTTTAAATAAATATCATGCACACGTCGTCCGAATGCCAGCACGCCGTCATAGCCGGACAGGTCGTAATTCGCCATTTCATAGGGCGCGGTGACACTGCGGTGATGGGTGTCATGGAACAGGAGTATGTAATTATTATGAGCCTGGTGATGATTGCCTATATTTGCCACAAGTTCATGTGCATTCCATTCATGCACTATCACAAGGTCCGCGCCATCGAGAGCCCTGTCGATATCAAGACTACCAGCGTCATATCGCATGCTAAGAAGGCCTGGGTAATATTGATAAAACTGGCTTATCGCAGCGTGTCCACTCTGCGCGATGAGGTTGCTTATGCTCCAGCCGTCTTTTGGCTCATAAACGCGTACATCGTGTCCAAGTTCCAACAAGTTCCAGACTATGCCACGCAGGAAATGTGCGTTTCCGTGATTCCAGTCCGAAAGAAGTGAATGATAAAACATTACTATTTTCATATCAGCGATCCTTCAAGCGACTGCTTTGATACATTTAAAAGCTCACTATATAGTTCCATGTATTTTGTGCCCATCGCGCGGGCTGAATACATTTCTGCCCTGTTCATTGCTTTTTGCCCCATTTGCTTTCGGCGATAAGCGTTTTGTATAAGGCCTATTATCGCTTTTTCAAGCTGCTCCTCATCATCGGGCGATGCAAAAACCGCGCACCCGTCCCAAAGTTCTCTCAGACTTGGAATATCGCCAAGCACCAGCGCACAGCCGGCCATAGCCGCTTCCAGTATGCCAAGACCAAACGGCTCATATTTGGCAGGAGCTGCGTAAATAGCCGTCCGTAATAACCACTGCCTGACAGAATCTGGTTCAAGCATTCCGATCGCGCTAATATTGTTAAAACTTCTGCTGCTGCCATCGGGACTGGCCAGTTCTCCCGCTACATAAACAGGCCAAGGTAATCGCCCGGCTATCCGTTCCAGTACCGCGATGTTTTTTCCCTCATCCCACAGCCTGCCCATAGATAAAATAATTTCTTCTTTGGAGCCCCGGCAGGATTCGAAGCCGCTTCTGCCGTTATGTATTACGGTACCCTTCCAGTCCACGCCATATCTGCGCCACAGAGACTCCAGCATTGCCATTGTCGGCGCAACCACTATGTCCGCCGCATCAAGCCCCGTTTGTATCCATTCTTTGTAAGAACTATACTGAGCCGGCATTTCAACGCCCTTGACAGATTCAAACCACGTACACACGCTCGAGTGCGCTGTCACCAGAACCGGCACGCCGAACGGCAGTGCCGCATGCGCGTAGTTATTCAAATGCACTATATCCGGTTCTGTTTCGTGACAAAGCTCGATGAGCCAGTCCCCGGTCCGGCGGATATCGCCCTCACTGTCCGGCATCCATTCCAGCTTGTAAGGCCGCCACCTGGCTTGGAGCTTATCGATCCTTGCTGTTTCATTTTGCTGGGCCTGTGTAAACGCAGCGCCGGTCACGGCCAGCATTACCTGGGTTCCATGCGCACATAATTGCCCGCAAAGTTCGACAGCATACGCCCACACGCCGCCGACGTTATCGGCTGTCATCAGAATTTTTCGCGGAATATGGTTTGTGGTCGCGTTCATCTTGTACCCGCTTCCAATACCGACAGCGGCAGAGGCCTGGAATCCTGAATATCGGAGAACTCAGATGTTAAAGAGAGATAGTATTCGTGTGAACGTATCCAGGCCTCGTCATCCGGCACACCCCAGTGCCGAACGTATTCCAGCGAGCCTGGGTAAGGATACAGCGGCACTGGTTTATTTGCCCATATTCCCTCGTCGCTGAGCATCTGTCGCCAGTTCTGCATCTGCTGGGGGTCGTCGATACCTATATCCATAAGCGTGGCCTGGACAAACGGAACGGTCTGCCTGGCGCGCATAAGCAGCTCTGTGAGCTGATCTGTTGTGAGCCTGCAGTTCTTGTTCAGATGTCTCCTGCCCCGGTCAGATATACTCTCGATACCGGCTTCAATCGATACGCACCCCGCATGGCCAAGCCTGTCAAGCTGGGCGGCCGACCACATATCTATCCTCGTCTGGATGCCGAAAGATATATTTCTCGTTTCAAGGGCACCGAGCATCTCTCCATCCGGCAAAAATATTTCATCTATGAAATAAATATATTCAACGCCTTGCGATATGAGCATATCGATTTCTTTAACCACAGCATCAAGGTTGCGTTTACGGTACCGGTCCCGACAGCTGTGCTTGGCACAGAATGAGCAGTGGAATGGACATCCGCGGGAAGCTTCTACTTCGCCGCCAGGGCCGATCGGCTCACTGTCGAATCTATGATGCTGGTGAGTGTGGAAACCTATAAAATCACTTGGCCAGCATATCGCATCGTGCTTGCCGATATCCACCTCATGCGGCGGCCAATTCAGTACCACTTCGCCGTTCACTTTTGTGCATACCGATGGCATGTTGTGCCACTGGCTTTTATCCGCTATAAAGTTGGCGAGCATGTCCTCGCATTCACCGATCACAACCGCATCGGCGCCGAGTTTATCGAGAACATATTTAGGAGTCGTAGAGCCATGCGGGCCGACAACGATGAGCCGGCCACATATATCCCTAATCGCATCGGCGAGAGCCATCGGTATTGAAAGTTCCGGCGGCGGGCATCTCCAGAACAAATATGTCGGCGCAGTTGTTATCACGGTTATATCGGGTTGTATCTGCACCAGTTCGGCGCGTATCTGCTCATTGGATATATCTGTGAGATGCGCGTCTAAAATCACGGCCTCGTGCCCCTGGGTTTTTAGAATATTGGCGGCGTAGCCATACTCCAGCGGCAAATGATAATGACTGCACCCGAAGTAGATGCTGTTAGGGAATTTCCAGTTAGGATTAACTAAAGCAAATTTCATCTCACCTGCGCCTCCTGGAATTGAACGCGGTGTGCCTTAATTTTATGTTCACCGGCGAGCCATTCATAAAGCAGCCCAACGCCTTTATTTGTATTTGTGCGCGGCTGCCAGCCGGTAAGATTACTGAATTTGGATGTGTTCGAAACATAATATTTCTGATCGCCCTTTCGCCAGTCCTCGAATCGCAGGCTCATTTTTTTACCCACAATCTGCCCGATCATATCTGTAAGCTCCAGCAGGCTTACAGTATTGGACGGCCCGCCGCCTATGTTGAACACCTTTCCTCCAACAACTTCGGTTTGACTTTGCATGAGCAGGAAAGCATTTACAAGATCGTCCACGAAAAGTATGTCGCGCACCTGTTTGCCGTCGCCGTAAATCGTCAGCCGATTATCCTCCAGTGCCTGTTTGATGAAATGTGCAACCCACCCCTGGTCTTCATTGCCATGCTGGTGCGGCCCGTATATGCAGCTCATCCGCAGCACTGTTGCCCTGATGTCGTACGTTCGCGCGTAATCGAGCACATACTGATCCGCGCAACCTTTTGAGCAACCGTATGGACTGTAAAAATCCAGCGTTCTGCTTTCATCGAATCCGCTTGCGGAGATCGACGAATCTATCGGCTCATAGCGGTTATCACTAACCGCAAGTGCCAAATCTTCCATCTGGCCGTAGACTTTGTTTGTGGATGTATATACGATAGCGGGTCTGTGCCTGCTGGTGCGTATGGCCTCAAGCACATTGAGAGTACCGCCCGCGTTAACCTCGAAATCCCGCATCGGCGTATCGATGCTCGTTGTTACCGCTACCTGCGCGGCGAAATGGAACACCATTGACGAAGCGTCCACCGCACCCGTTATCGCTACCTTATTGCGGACATCGGCTATTTTGATGTGTATTTGCTGCGGGAAAGTGGTTGTGAGCCAGTTAAGATTTTTTTCCACTCCAGCCCGTGAGAGATTATCAAATACCAGCACCTGCTGACCCAATGAAGCAAGCCTGGCCGCAAGGTTTGTCCCGATGAATCCCGCCCCGCCTGTGATGAGCACGGGTTTTTGCGGAGCATATGCACCCGTATCATGTGAAATAAACATATCTGATCGGTTTACGTTTGTCATATCATCAACTTCCTCCTGTCAAGTTCTCCAACAGCTTGTTCCGCTTTATCTATAGCGTGCTGGCTCTTTACCCATTCGACAAGCTCCATGATGCCATGCTCGAACGGCACCTGCGGCGAAAATCCAAGCACCTCCCTGGCCTTGGTGATATCTGCAAAACAATGTCTCACGTCCCCAACCCGGTATTTGCCTGTTATCTCAGGTTTGATATTCTTGCCCATCTCCGCGGCAAGGCGAGTAGCGATTTGTTGTATCGGATATTTCTGCCCCGAGCCGATATTGAAAACCTCGCCCGCAGCCCTGCTTGAGTCCATAACCAGCCTACAAGCCCGCGCCACATCATGAACACTGATAAAATCCCGCAATTGCCTGCCGTCTTCATAAATCAGGGGCGCTTTATTATTGAGAAGTCTGGAAATAAAAATCGCAAGAACACCTGTATAAGGGTTTGAAAGTGCCTGCCTTGTGCCGTACACGTTAAAGAATCTAAGCGCCGTTGTATCTAAGCCATACGCATTACCGAATATCAGGCACATTTGTTCCTGGTCAAACTTTGAAAGGGCATATATTGAATTAAGACAGCTTACCTTGCTTTCCGGCGTTGCGGCAGGGATAAGCGCCGAACCGGCATCATCGCCAATATCCCACAGCCCAGCCTTGAGTTGCGCGATATTCCGACCGGCCGTCGGGCAGATATTCCCCGCGGCATCCTTATAAAGCCCCTCGCCGTAGATGCTCATGCTGGACGCAACCACCAGTTTGCGGACGGGATGCTCGATCAGTTCTTCCAGCAAGATCGCGGTGCCGTAATTATTCACTGCCGTGTACCGCGCGATCTCATACATGCTCTGCCCCACGCCAACGCATGCTGCGAAATGAAACACACAATCGACACCATCCAGCGCATCACGCACAGTCATGGCATCGCAAACATCACCCACAATGAGTTCAACTTCTTTCGCCAGGTATTGCGGCCTTTTTGCCCCAGGCCCGTGTACCTGCTCGCTTAGATTATCAAGCACCCGAACATGACAATTGTGCCGGATCAGTTCGTCTGTAAGGTGTGAGCCGATAAACCCGGCCCCACCGGTGATCAATACCTGTTTTGCCATCCCCCAATCTCCCGTTATTCGCCGGCAAGCGTAGGCTCTGTCAGCAAGTCTCTATTCCTTTTACCCTTTATAACCATCGCAGCCTCGTCAATTCCCTTGCCGCCAAGCTCGGCCGGAGTCAATACCTTTTCGAAAATCGAAACCCTGCGAGGTTTTACGCGCTGCTCAAAATGTGCTATGGTTTTGGCCAGTCCCTGTTCAAGATTTACAACAGGCTGCCATTTTAATACCTGCCTGGCTTTGGTTATATCAGGCCTGCGCTTCTTTGGATCATCGGGCGGCAAAGGCCTGTAAATTATTTTTGAAGTGGTGTCTATCGCCCCCAGCACGAGCTTGGCGAAATCTACGATCTTGAATTCCTCAGGGTTACCAATATTGAATACCTGCCCATCGATATTCTCCATCGTTGCGACTTTATATATCGCCTCAACCAGGTCGCTCACAAAACAGAAACTCCTTGTCTGACTACCATCCCCATATACCGTAAGCGATTTGTTTCGCAGCGCCTGCGCAAGAAAATTCGGCACCACCCTGCCGTCGTCAAGGCGCATCCTCGGCCCGTATGTATTGAATATGCGTACTATCCTGGCAGCTACGCCATGATGCCTGTGATATGCCGTTGCAAGCGCCTCTGAAAATCGCTTTGCCTCATCATACACCGATCTCGGCCCTACCGGATTAACATTACCCCAGTAATCCTCGCGCTGGGGATGAACAGCCGGATCGCCGTAAACTTCCGATGTCGATGCCATGACGAATTTCGCCTTCTTGGCTTTGGCGAGTCCAAGCGTATTAAGCGTGCCAAGCGAATCGACCTTGAGCGTCTCTATCGGAAACCGCATATAATCGACCGGGCTTGCAGGACATGCAAAATGGAGAATTACATTTACCGGCCCGGGGACATAGAGAAAATTGGTTACATCATAACGTATAAATGAAAAGTTGGCATTATGGTGAAGCCGCGAGATATTCTCCTCGCTGCCGCTTAGAAAATTATCGACGCCGATGACAGCATAACCCTCTTCCAAGAATTTATCACACAAATGACTGCCGATAAACCCCGCGGCACCGGTTATCAGAGCGGTTTTCATTTGACCCCCCGTATGCTTTTTCATTGTTGAATACCACCCATGCTGTTACGCACACTCACGTCACCTTATCCAAAACGTTGGGCATTAACAATATGTTTTCTCACTTATCTCCATCTTCCTCGAATCAGCGGTTCAAGGTGAGTTTGTCCCAGATCGTATCTAAGCTGATTCAGAATATCTGCCGACGCGTTCGCTTCTTCGTTCCTTTCGAGTTCCAGCCCGCTGTTGATGTGCTCGTAGACCGATGAAACAAGCATTATCCCAGTGCCTTCATAATCCAGAAATTCTGGCGGATCGGCATCTATGAATCTCCGGTCTTCAAACATAGTGTCAAGCCTTGCGGGATAATCCGGAAGGATAAGATTCTCCAGACCCAGCGTCTTCGGCGAGGGCTTGGCAGGATTGCGTATCCTTAATATATAGCTGGCTTCTCGTTCAAGCGCAAGCTGCTGCACGATCTCATCGGGGTTTTCGGGCACTTCGAGACAGTACGCAAGATGTGTATGGTTGGCGTGCTTGACAATCCGATATAATCCCTCTCCGCATAACCGCGAAGATTTGAGCTGCCTTTCACCCCGTGACTTGGTAAGGTACTTACGGGGATCCATTTCTGACTCCACCTGCTCAGCAATGGATGTTACCTTGCTTATCACGCCCCAGATCCGCTCGCTGCCCTCACCTTCTTCGCCCGTCTTTTTGCCAAGAATGGCAAGTCTGTACAATCGCTGGTCATGCGGGTTCATTACCATGAAGAAGTGCTGAATATCGGTACCGGATTCTGGAAAATCCTCGCGTATATTCTGCCTGTAAAAAAAATAAATATTCCCACCCTCGATGGCATTGATAGCTTCCATTAGAGAACATTCCCCCCAGGTTGTATACCTATTGTCTGACAGTTCCCTCGCACATTTTTTTGCACTCGCGAAGATTGTAGCACTATACACCACAATGCATTTTGCACACATCAGGCTTGCTCTGATTTATCCACGCTAAATCCCTTAGTCGCTTTTGCGGGAAATGAAGCTAAAAAAATCAGCCTGCCGTAATATTTTTTTTCTTCTTTGTATTGATTTCAATGCGGCTTTGCTTATATACTTACTCTAGTCTCAAAGCTGGGGGATTTACATCGTATGGTCGTCAACTATTAACGGTTTATTTATAGGGGGCATTATGAATATGCAGGTTACAACTCCGAGCAATGAAAAAATTCGTGAGGCTTTGGAACTTCTCAGGCAGGCAGCGGGCGAAAAGAAAGAGGAAGTTCGCGGAATGGTGCGCGACCAGTATTCCGATCTAAGGGATGTCATCGGAGGCTGGGGAAGCAATGTTACATCAAAGGCGCGAGCAGCTGTGGATAATGTTAGCCGCGCAACGCAGGTAGGCCAGGAAAAAATCAAAGACGCCGCTATTGCTGTCGATGAAAGTGTTCACACAAAACCGTGGGTTTACATAGGCGGTATCGCCGTCGCGGGCATAATAATGGGATACCTTCTGGGAAGAAAATCATCGTAGCAGATTGTTTGATGCGGCTGGGGAGGAAATATTATGGTTCATGCCGTTAAGCACACGGTAATTGGATTGTTGAAGAATATATTCAGCTGGTATTCTGACGCGGCGATTCAATTAGCCAAGATACGGGCCGTGTCTGCCTACGTCAAGGCAGTAGGTGTCGCGAGAATAGCTTTTTTGGGGGCTGTCGCGCTGAAATGCGTCCTGGGCCTTATGTTTGCGGGGTTTATACTCGCCCACATCGCCCTGTTGATCTTGATACCACTGCCTATGAACGTAAAAGCGATCGCACTTTTGATATTGGGTTCGTTATATTTCCTCATCGGCCTTATTACAATCTGCATACTAAGTTCCCAGCACCTCTGGATGAAATATTCCGGAGCCTCGCAAATGGTGAGCAAGGTGGTAAGCGAAAATTGATCGCGGGCGCGGCTTGGAATGCCCGCCCGCTTTGCTGCTTGCTATTGTGCTATTTGTGCATATATAATGCGGCAATGAAATATTTACTATTCGCATTCGGTACTGCTTCAATGTTTATGGTTATGCCCTGCAAAGCTGAACCGAATGCGCCGCCACGGGTCGAAATCGGCCAATGCATTAATGATGCAAACACCTCAATGTCTTTTTTTCACCCGAATCGCTGGCACAATGACATTGAAAAATTCAAAAAAGACGATGCGAACTCTTTTCCACTAAAAAATGCGATTCTATTTGTAGGTAATTCAAATATTCGAAGATGGAAGCTGCAGCAGTATTTCCCAGACAAAGTCACTCTCAACCGCGGTTTTGGAGGCTCCTACGTTTCGGATTCGCTCTATTATGCCGCCGACATAATTATACCTTATGAGCCTAATATGATCGTCTTTTCCGCGGGCGATAACGATATAATCGACGGTAAGACGCCGAGCATGATCGTTTCGCAATTCGGAGCACTCGAAAAACGTATCCACTCCGATCTGCCTGGAACTGTTATTATTGTCCTTTCAATAAAGCCCACAATATATCGCTGGCACCTCTGGCCATGCGCAAGCCATGCCAATGATCTGCTGTCGCAATATTGCGCCAAAAACCCAAACTGCCGCTTTCTCGACGTATCATCGGCAATGCTTAACGATCAAAATATGCCCCGAGCCGAATTATTTGAACCAGATATGATGCACTTGAACAGCAAAGGTTACCAGCTATGGGCCGACATGCTTGGGCCTCTTCTTAGCAAATAAAAAAGGCACATCCAGACCTTCTCCGGAATGTGCCCAAACAACATAAGCAGCTTGCAACCCTGATTTGTTTACCTAGCCCGCTATCGCATAAACAGGCCCGCGATATCTCTGTTTGGAAAGCGCTTTTCTGAGACTCTTAAGCATATAGTTCTCAACCACCACATCCCAGCTCATATGCTTGGCAAGGTCGTACCCCGCTTTTACCATCTCTTCGACCTCAGCCTCGGTTTTTGGTAATCTCGAACATATCTCCAAAGCAACTTTCTCGCTTACGATCTTTTCGATATAATCCCTGCTTTTCCTGTTTATAGCCAGTATATCCTCCACCTCACAAAGGCCCAGTTCGCAGAGATTTGTATAGTCGGCCTCTATCACGTTCCGCACGGCATTGCCGCCGGTTACGTCACGCACAAATCCGGCGCACCCGCACACGTTCGTTACCACGCATATCGATCCGAAGCTCAATGGCTCCACCTGTGCGATACCGAATGGCTCATAGATGCTTTGGCCGAATTCCACGTCGGACCCCTTGCGGATATCCATGAATTCCATATCTTCGGGCATTCGCAGGCCGCACGCCTCCTGGCAGAACCCGAACTGGTTGACAAAAACAACCTTCACGTTCCTGCTTTTGGTATTAAATTCCTGTATGGCCGCATAAAAGGCAGCTTCCCCCCCGCTCAGGTCGGGCAATCCCTCCCTGTGCGCCACCGGCCAGTTATACCCCGATTCCATGTCAAGTATTTCGCGACGCCTCCGCTTGCCTGTCTCAGTCGTTAAAAGCAGCATCACGGCTGTCTTATTCACAGCCCTGAATTCCCTGTCAACATGCTCAAGCACGCGCAAGTCACGCCAAAGGCCTTTGCTTGGCACAAGCCTAGTAACATGAGTAAACACATAATCAGGCTTGTAACCGAGCATATTGCCGCAGTATTTTCTTAATTTTTCTTTTGAAGCCTTCTTCTCGTCAAGCGTTATCTCGAAAGCTGGTATGCCGTTATAAACAAGGTCGATATCCACCGCCTCGAATTCCTGCGCGAGAAAATGCAGTTCATCACGGACATAATCGCCCACGGCCCATATCACGTCGCAATATTTGGCCGCGTCGACCAGGCAGTGCTTGAAATATCCATTCTGGTCGCCGAATACATCCGTTACATATCTCTCTTCGAAATGCGCCTGTTTCATGGCGTTATAAAACATTGTGTCATGGCCGGGATGCTTTTCCACTATCTGCCGCATCGTGGCCACTTCGTGGGCATGGAATACGGTTTTGAAATTTGTGGATTTATCCATAATAGCCGCAAGTACCGTTGGCATGCCCATAAACTCGTGCGAAACCACTACCGTCTGGCAGCCATGATCACAGCAGTTCACAGCCTTTACTGCCGCTATCGCGGGCAGCGCAAGCCGCATATATTGTTCAAATTCCCACAAGTGTTCGTGCAGATCGGATCTTATGCCGAATTCCTCGAACAGTCTACGTTTGAAGTCGTTTACAGGCTCTTTGTCCATTCGCGATACGTCTACGAGTATAACTTCCGGCGAACTGGTAATGCCCGTCCGCTTGTCGATGAACGTACGCCTGCCGTAAACTAACGAAACATTGAATTGCTCTTCGATCTTTCTGAAATGATTTGCGTAGCCTGAATTGACCATGCCGTCAATTGATGAATAGAATACTTCGCCGTCCTCGCCGCATCGCGAGCTTACCGGCCCTTCGCAACTGAATAGCGGGCTTACCAGGATAGTCCTGCCAACCGCCTCCAGGTATGCTTTTGATGTGAAAAAACCTTCCAAAACCGCGCCGATGCCACCGATCTTACCGACCGCCTCGTGCGTTACATGAACCAGTGTTGCTTTCGGGTTGTTCATAACTCTCTTTCCGATTTAGCTGCTTCAGTTAAAATTGCACTTTCCAACTAAACCGTACTATATATTCGAGCACCCGCCAAATGGGATTGTACGCCTGCTCACCCAAATCAGGGTTGCATCTCCGCAAAGTCCCATATTATGCGTTTTTCTGAACCATTGATTAAGCCGTCTCGTAAAGGGGCAATTGAAGCTAGGTCGAATCAAATTCTGTTCCTGTGCTATGTTGCTTTTAGCTATTATGCGTAAGAAGGAGTTTTTAATGAGTTTTTTCAAAGCTTTATCTATCTTTAATCGCAAATCTATCTTCGCTGCGGCTGTGCCTGTTCTGCTATTCGCTTCATGGGCGCAGGCGGCCAGCTGGTATGTTGATGCGTCCCGAGGATCCGATACCGGCATAGGTACGACGGCTGCGCCGTTTAAAACAATTGCCCGCACCCAGAAAGCCTTAAAAGACGGTGATTCTGTGATTTTCCGCTCCGGTTCCTATGGCAATCTGACCGATAACAAAATCCATTCCAAATATGTGACCTACCGAGCCGAATCCGGGGCAAATGCCGTAATTTCCAATCTCCATGTAAAAGAGTCCGCCTATGTTAAAGTTCAGGACCTGGAAATCACAGGTTACGTCAATGCCTATGGCTCAAAATACTTTCAGCTGCGTGACTCGATGGTAGCCTTTGCCGGCGACCGGTACGCGGTGACAAACCTGGTGGATATTCGACATTCAGATCATGCCCTGGTGTATAACTGTATAATTACTCATGGCCGAACTGGAATTAAAATCGATAACGCCAAAAACACGACTATTCTCAATAACAACATCTATGACCTGGCAGTTGACGGCATGACCGCTACACCGGCGACAAATCTTCTTGTGCAGGGCAATCACATTCACAATCTCCGCCAGGATCGCGTTATCCTGCGCGACTATTGGACGACCATTGGTTTTACGGCACCGAACAAAAGCGTTGTGGTTTCCAATCCTGCTAAAAGTTCGCTAACTCTGAATATGAATACCGGATTTTCCACCGGCACTATCGCGTACACTAATTTTGCTTCCGGCAAGAACTTCAAGAACATGACCGGGCTTAATATCGCGTTTAAGTCCAATGCGGCTTATAACGCAGGGGAGATAATCGCCCGAATATCGAATTCAGCAAACGGCGCGGCATCGGGCAAATGGGTCGATGTGCCGTTTCCCGCTTTTTCGGCAGGAAAGACTATAAAAAAGAGCTTTGCGCTTAAGGGTATTGCAACAATGACTTCCGTCCGCTCGGTAGCCCTGATCCGCAAGGCTAACCGGGGACAGTCGCAGTTGGTTATTTCTGACTGGTCGTTCTCAAACGGGGCACACCAGGATTTTATAGTGATCAGCGGTTCAAATATAAAGATCCGCAATAACATCATGCATGACGGCGCAAGCCAGGGTATCTTTACCAGCCCTGCCAATGCGGCCAACGTGACTATTGAAAACAATCTGATGTATGATCTTCATGGCACAAATCTTACAAATCTGAGCCTTCGCGGCACTTGCGTTATCCGCAATAATACTTTTTTGGGTTACTTGCGGCCGGGTTATGAGTCTAAGCCGCTAAGCTCGAACCATTTCATGGGTTCTGTGGGCGTAATACCCCTGGATTCCGGAGCAGGCATCAAGATTTGCAACAATATCGTTGCGGGTGAGCTTTCTTCGACAGGCTCGGTAAACAGCTACAACATCGTCCAGCGCCAGAAAAAGCTGGGCGTTGGTTCACTGGCGGTAAGCGGGGCAAATCCGGCGGGGTATAAGTTTGAAACCAGCTTTTTCAACAGAGCCGGGTTTGTGCGGGCGCACCGCAAGATTTACGATTATTCACTTAAATCAGGTTCGGCGGCGATAAACAAGGGTATAGCGGCTCAGCAAAGCCCGGCGTCGCTGGGATCGCTTGACGAAGATGGGTTTGTGGCTTCCGACGGCAAGGCGCGAACAGATTCAAAACACAGCTGCGGATCACGCGAATATGGATCTCCTGCCGGTTCGCTGGTATCGGCGGCGTCTATTTTGGCCCCGCCGGGGGATAAATTTGTTCCTGAAGGGATTGGCCTCAAATTTGAATTGGCCAGCCGCTATGGCGGTGATGGTCAGTTGTCTTATTCAGTTATGAATCTTCCAAGTGGTGCGACCTTTACAGGTCGCACTTTTGTTTGGACGCCAGGGTTTAACCAGGCGGGATTATACAAGGTGACATTCATCGCTAGTGACGGCAATTGTTCTGATTACCAGACCATAACCATTGCCGTTGCTAACGTGAATCAGGAGCCTGTGCTTGAGCCGATCGCTAGGAAAACTGTAGCGCCTAATACGCTGGTCAGTTTCGACCTCATCGCTTCGGATAAGGATTTTGACGTGCTCACATATTCTGCAACGGGTCTACCGGAGGGGGCGACGCTCGTGGGTAATAAATTTGCCTGGGTGCCTGAAATAACACAGGCGGGGGCTTATGAGATCACTTTCACGGTATCCGATGGGGAAAAGATGAGTTCGCAAAAGGTTCAAATCCTGGTGGGCTTGCGCTAATTTTTGTTTGGGGCGCAAGTTGGGGTTTAGGGGGTAGAGGATTTGAGGGTTTTGAGTTTTTTAAGTTTGAGTTTTGAGCTAAATGTGGTTTTTTGGGGCTTGGATGCGGATTTTGTGGGGGTTGCGCAAGTTGTTGTACATGTAAAAAAGTGTGTCAAGTGGATTTTTGGGGGGATTCAGGGGGTAAAAACGGTTCCAAATTCAACTTTTTAAGCTCAAATTGGAGGTATAGTGGTATGAAAATTGGAGCTTGGGGGGTGACTGGAGGGTGTTTTATCCGGTGAAAACAATTCGGGAATATTTTGGCGGTTTTTGGGGGAGGAGTAGGTTATATTGGGCTATTCTCGGCATTAATATTTTTTATTGGGAGCAGAAGATGGAATTCAGTGCGCCTGAGAGCAGCTTTCGGTAAAGCTGCAGTTGGGGATTGGGGAGGGGAACAATTCAATTAACGGGAATATGGAGAAGAGGGAATTGTTGCGAGTTACGGGTTGCGGGTTGCGGGTTTAAAAAAGAAAGTTGGAGGAGGCGAGCGGAGTTTTAACACGAAGGGCACAAAAATTGAAACAAAGGTTATTGCGCAGGGGCGATAAACAGAAATTGGCAGCATACGAAAATTAAGAGGACTCTATGCAATTTATAAACCGTTCGGTAGCGATAATCAAGCCCAAAGAACCCTTTGTTGGATGGGTAAATTCATTAGATCACAAGGCAGGTTTTGAACTCACGATGGAACAACTAAGATCAGACCCGCTTTGCATTCTTATCCCGGAATTTGAGAATCCATCTCAAGCAAAGGCTTACATAAAAACAAATTATGAAGAGATCTGGAAATGGCAACTAAAGGCTTTTTGGACAGATGAAAAAGCGTACCCTGGCCAGAGGCCTTTCGAGAAGTTTATGGAATGGTTCGATGTTGAATTTTGCTCAGAAGTAATTGACCGAGTTGATAGAGGAATTGAGAAGAAGGAAGTGTGAGCAAGCGTGCGATTGTGCGGGGCGGGATTTCAACACGAAGGGCACGAAGAGCACGAAAATTTTTAAATGGGAGCAGGTCGCGCGGTAACAATTTGATTTGAAGTGGGGACATTACAATGCAATTAAACTGAAAAGAACTGGATCCCGGCCTTGGCAGTGATGACAAGTCACTTCTTGGGCACTATGGAAAAAATTGATGCCATTTCCTCTTACATGCGGGGCTGAAAATCGGGAATCATGGGTGGGAACACGGCCTAGCTAAGGCGCTAGGCCGTGCCACGATTATGGGAAATCTGAAGCATTTGCAAATTCATATAACTAGCTTTGTAGAAAAGATTCTAAGTTTCATCCCCTACGGGGTTTTCGTTGTTTTTTATCATATTCCAGGGGTTTCCACCCCTGGCTACAGAGCTATCGCCCCTTACAGGGGCTCGAAGAAACAGGTTTTCTACAGAGCAATATAACTGAATTCGGGTTTATGGGAGGAAGCCGCGGGCGGTGACGGCGTCGACTACGCGCGAGACGGCGATGTTCATGGCGGCCTGGCGCATTGTGAGCATGTGCTGGGCAGCGTATGCATAGACTTCGTCGAACCGCGAGGTCATTCTTTCAGCGAGGCGAGATTCGACCTGCTGGAGGGTCATCTGCTCACGGGCGGTTTCCTGCGTGTATTCAAGATATGAGACGAAGA
>MHYB01000046.1:0-2366 GCA_001824635.1 Planctomycetes bacterium GWF2_50_10 | reverse complement strand
AAAATGTTTCGAATTTTGAGTATCTCATCCGCTTCGGGGGTCGTGGGAGCGTTTGCGCCTTCGGCGATCATTTTGGCCTTGATCCTGTCGGCGTTTTTGAGAGTGATCTGCGACTGGGTGGCGGCAGGGATTAGTATATCAACATCGCATTCGAGGACGTCGTCATTTGACGCAAAGGTTGCGCCGGGGAAATTCTTGATCGAGCCGGTCTGGCGGGCATGAGCCATGAGTTTAACAATATCGAGGCCGGCGGGGTTGATGAGGCCGCCATCAACATCGGAGACAGCTACGATTTTTGCGCCTGCCTGTGCTGCGGAAAGAGCGGCTATGGAGCCTACATTTCCGAAACCCTGGACGGCGACGCGAGTTTTTGTGATATCAATGCCGAGCTTTTTGCAGGCGGCGATGATGGTATAGACAACGCCGTTTCCGGTGGCTTCCTTTCGGCCAATGATGCCGCCGAGGACGATGGGTTTGCCTGTGACGAAGCAGCCGTTGGTGATAGAGGCGCCTTCGGAATAGGCGATACAATCGCGGATGTGGCCCATGTCGGATTCATTGGTGCCCATGTCGGGGGCTGGGATATACATTTCGGGGCCAATGTGACCCAGGTTCGCGCGGGTGAAGGCGCGGATTATAACTTCTTTATCAACGGCTGAGAGGCCGGCGGAATCGACGCAGATGCCGCTTTTGCCTCCGCCAAACGGGACGCCGATGAGCGAGGTTTTCCATGTCATTTCCATTGCCAGGCCGGTGACATCATCGACGGTTACATTGGGGGCCATACGTATGCCGCCTTTTGACGGTCCCAGGGCGTCATTATGGCGTACGATGAAGGCACGGAAATGGATGTTGCGGCCGGAGGGGAGAGATGGATTTGATGTGATCTCGATCTTTTCCTTAGGTTCGCTAAGTCTCGTGAGCATAGCCTCATCCAGGCCAAGGCGGGAGGCTGCCTGCTGAAGGTTATAGATAGCGGTGTTTAAGATGCCATTGTTTTGCTGCATAGATTCCTCAATTATTAAATTTAATACACTGCATTAGCTTTGCTTATAAGATTACCAACAAAAAAGGCGTCTGTAAACAGTGTTTATGCACAAATTTGATTTTTATAAAACAATTCGAAAGCAAACAAACAGTTTCAGTAAATGCGTGGGCACAAGCCAATATGGCAAGTGCCCTGTGCAAAAAGAATTTAGAGTTTCAGGTCCAGCATGGTGTCTCTTATGACGGAGAGGCCTTCGATGAGAGCTTGTTCGTCGATGCAGAGCGGCGGAGCTATTTTTACACAGCCGCCGCCTACGCCTACTGGCGAGAACATGAGGAGGCCGCGACGGAAGCAGCCGTTGATGATCTCCCAAGCCAGGTCATAGTTTGGTTCCTTTGTGCCGGGCTTGACGATGAGGAGGCCGCCGACGAGACCCTTTGCAGGGGCGAAGCCAACTACGGCAGGGAATTCATCCTTTATGGAGGCAAGTTCTTTTTCAAGTATGCGGCCGAGTTTGGCGGCGTTTTCGACGAGCTTTTCGGAAAGTATCGTTTCTATATTGGCAAGGGCTGCGGCACAGCAGACGGGGTTGCCTGAGTGGGTTGAGGTCATCTCGTTAGGGCCGTAGAGGTCCATGATGGCAGAGCGGCCCATCACGCCGCTAATTGGAAGCGAGGAGCTAAAGCCTTTGCCCATGCAGAAGAGGTCGGGGGTAACGCCGTAGAGCTGGAAGCCCCACATTGTGCCACAACGGCCAAAGCCCGCCTGGACTTCGTCATAGCATAAAAGAGCGCCGTGCTTATCGCACCATTTGCGGAGGGACTGGGCGTATTCGACGGGCATGAAGTTGGGGCCTGCGCCCTGGTATGTTTCGCTGATTACGCCGGCGACGTTGGCGGGATCGATGTTCAGTTTTTTGAGTGTGCTTTCGAAGAGGGTGAAACTTATGTCTTCGCAACGGAAGCCGTCGGGGAACGGAACATGGACGATATCAGGATCGAGGTTTTTGAGCCAGGCTTTGCCGGCGGGCGAACCACCCATCTGCTGGGAGCCGGCGGTGCGGCCGTGGAAAGCATCGGTGAATGAGACGATGATGCTTTTTTTATCGCCGCCGATCTTGCGGCCCCAGGTGCGCATGAGTTTGAAAGCGCATTCGGTGCCTTCGCCGCCTGTTGAGAGGAGGAAAGCTTTGAAATCCGGCGTAGGGGCGATGGAGGCGAGCTTCTGGACGAGCTTTATGCGAGGCATGTTGGGGAAGCAATAGGTTGTGAGCAGGGGTTTATTGATCTGCTCCTGTATCGCGGCGAGGACGTTAGGGTGACTGTGGCCGACGTTGGTGATGAGTACGCCGCTGGAGAAATCTAGCCACTTGTTGCCG
>MHYB01000045.1:6005-27505 GCA_001824635.1 Planctomycetes bacterium GWF2_50_10 | reverse complement strand
CAGCTCGAACCCGAGCTTAACAATCTCCTCCTTTACGTCCCCATGCCGCCCGCACCCGAAGTGCCCGAAGGCAAGGACGATACCGAAAACGTCGAGATACGCCGCTGGGGCACAGTAAGGCAATTTGATTTCACTCCCAAAGACCATGTAGCCCTGGGCCTTGACCTTGATATTATGGATATCGAGCGAGGCGTCAAACTCTCCGGCTCGCGCAATTACTTCCTCAAAGGCGACGGCGCCATGCTCCACTGGGCCGTTTTAAAATTCGCCATAGACCACATGGCCGCCCGCGGCTATAAACCCATGTCCGTCCCGCTTCTCATGCGTGACGAAGCCATGCGCGGCACCGCCTATTTCCCCGGCGGCGAAGAACAAGCCTACCGCATGGAACGTGATGAACTAAACCTCGCCGGCACCGCCGAAGTCCCGCTTACCGCCTATCACAGCGGCGAACTTCTTGATCAAAGTCAGCTCCCCATCAAATTTGTCGCGATGTCCACCTGTTTCCGTCGCGAGGCCGGCGCTGCGGGCAAAGATACCTATGGTCTATACCGTATCCACCAGTTCGATAAAGTCGAGCAGGTTGTGATATGTGAAAATAACGAAGACGTAAGCCGCGCCTTCCATACCGAAATTCTCGGCAATTCCGAAGGCCTCATGCAGGCCCTGGAAATTCCCTACCGCGTCGTAAACGTCTGCACCGGCGACCTCGGCCGCGGCCAGGTCATGAAATACGATATCGAAGCCTGGATGCCCTCACGCAACAACTGGGGCGAAACCCACTCCGCCAGCCGCTTCTACGATTTCCAGTCCAGGAGAATGAACCTGCGATATAAGGATGCGACCAAGAAAAATCTCTTCTGCCACACCCTGAATAACACAGTAGTAGCCTCTCCGCGTATCCTGATCCCGATTTTAGAACTCTACCAGAATGCTGATGGCTCGATCACAATACCAAAAGTATTGCGACCATACATGGGCAACCGTGAAAAGATAACAAAATAATAAACGTGTCTGCCTAAGGGTACCTGAAATGAAGATCGATATTCAAACCCGTGTCTTCGCCGCCAACGAACTTGCCGCCGCCGAAAATCGCAAATACCTTGATTCTAAGAACCTCTTTTGCCTCAATATGATCTCCTCCCCCGGCTCGGGCAAAACGACCATCCTTTCCAAAACCATCACCGACCTGAAAGGCAAACTGGAGATCGCCGTCGTCGAAGGCGACATCCAAACCGAACTTGACGCCCAGCGTATCAGAAACGCCGGCGCCTCCGCCGTCCAGATCAACACTCATGGCGGCTGTCACCTCAATGCCGAACAGGTCGCGATCGCTCTCAAAAAACTCGAAATCAAAGGCCCAGGCCTCCTCGTCATCGAAAACGTCGGCAATCTCGTCTGCCCATCCGCGTTTGAATTAGGCGAACATGCAAAAGTGATCGTCCTCTCAACCGCCGAAGGTGACGACAAACCCGTCAAATACCCCGCCACCTTCGCCAAAGCCGCCGCCGTCATAATCAATAAGATCGACCTCCTCGACCACGTTGATTTCAACCTGCCCCGCGTCCGAGCCGACATCCGGCAGCTAAACCCCAAATGCGAGATCTTCGAACTAAGCGCCCGCACCGGCCGGCAAATGGACCGCTGGTACTCCTGGCTCCTCGAAAACACTGTCTCGTAATTTACCGCATCGACGGCGGCAGCAAATTGAAATCATAATATTGGTGAACAGCCTCGATCTTGTTGACCTCCGTTAAGATCTGCCCGTCGGAATATCCTTTCAAATACAGTTCAAGATACTTCACCCCGGTGTAATTGTTTATGTTGCCGGTTGTGAAGAAAATAATTCCACGGTGGAAGGTATCGAGAAAATAGGTATCGACGTTGCAGGTGCCCCAGAACATGCGTGCGAACTGCATATCCGCGGGATTTGGCCTGTTCTTGAGTTTTACGATCACCTTTCCGTTGGGCCTTGACGAACTTGTGTAGTAGTGGAATTTATATCTGAAGGCATTGTCGCAGTAAACAGGCCCGCTTGCCGAACTATCCGCCGGCCTGAGCCAGATGGCGTCGGCGATCACCCTGCCGTTGGCGCTGTCGGTAAGTGTAACAACGGAATCGCCGAGATTAAAATTGAATGTACCAAGCTCGTTCCAGAAGTTTGTGGCCGTCCTCTGCTGATTGACTGTAACGGTAGTTGCTCCGCCGGCGTGATTGATGGTAAATTTTGCGTTTGTTGCATTGGCCGACGCGTTAAACCACGAAGCAAAAACGCGATACCGGCCGGCATCATTGATACCAAGCGTCCAGTTGACCCTGTTAGAGCCGCTCCCTGCGCTATGCGAATAGTAGCAGTAACCCATATAGCCGATATCATCGCCGTCATCGTCGTGAAGGCCGGTAACTCCCGACCAACTCCAACTTCCCACAAGACCGCAGCGGCTGTAATAGGTATCATTATTTGTAATAAAGTACTGAGGATTCCTGGCTGGGTCGGGTTTGGCGCCTGTGGCAGAATACCAAGCCGACGCGTCTGAATCTCCGTATCGCTGGATATAACTTCCGTTGGCAAGCTCGACCCTGTACCACCTGGAATCACCGGGTACCTGGTAGGTGATGTAATAGTTATAAGTCGGTGTCCCCTCATCGAACGTATACGGCGTTAACGCGCTGGAGCCATCCTTGTAAATGGCCTTGAAATTCGGATAAGCCTGCCCATACATCATGCCGTCTATATTAAGTCCGAGTGTTTCCGATCCAACCGGCAACAGATGATCATCATCGACGTAATAAAAATTATTCTGCTTCTGCCCGCCGGAATAGAATGTCGGCCCCATACCGAAATTCGAATGCCCGCCCGTAATTACATGCGAGTTCTTTTCTTTTAATGCCGCAAGAAGATCGGCAGGCGTAGACACGAACCGTATGTAGTAGGTCTTATTGCGTGCGGTATAACGCCAGTAAGAAGTCTGGTTTGTAGCCCCGATCTTGGTGAGCATGTTTCTTACTAAAGAACCCAGCGAGGTGTTCCAGCTATATATCTGGCCTACATAGATATTTTCCGTTCCGCTGTCATCCGGCGGCGGGGGAGGAGGTGTTGTCCCCGCCAGGAGTACACGCACTGCGTCCGCACAGGTACTTATCGTCGAGCCGTTTGCAGCCGTTATTCTCACGCTGTAACGTGTATTGGCATTAAAACTGTATTCGCCAAGGCTGTTCCACTGTGAACCGTTTGTCTGCTGGTTTACATACACCCTGCTTGTCCCGCCAGCGTGTGTAACATCGACCGCTGCGCTGGTTGTCCTGCTTGCGTATTGCGTCCACCACATGAAAACTTCACTCGTGCCGCTTTCGGTCGGCGTAAAATACCATGTGAACGTCGCGCCGTTGCGTGCCCACAAAGAATTCGTCCCGTAGGCCCCGCTCCCAGCGGAAACCGACCATGTCCCAGACCTTGCCGTATTAGCTGTATCGCTGTTATCAACAACGATCTCCTGCCCCACAGCCGCTGCCACCACCAATTCCTGCGTAACAGGTTCTGACCAGTTATCCGCTACATTCTTAACGCTGTAAGATATAGTGTGCGTGCCGATGCTGAGCTTTGTCGTGGTAAAAGAATCCGTTTCGCTCAGGATGCCGTCAATATTTGAACTCCAGCGGCGTGCTGTGATCGATCCTAGCTTGTCAGATCCATGCCCTGCGAATTTCACAGGACTGCCGCTCAAAATTGATTTTTTTGGTGAAATAGAATCGATTGTCGCGGCCGGCCCATCGTCTTTTTGCGCGAGCTTAAACCACACGGCATCTGCAAAAGTAATTACATCCGCCCCCGAAGCAGCCGTGACTGTAACAGACCCCTCCATATCGAAATACCAGGTTCCGATGAGATTCCAATTGTCGGGATTTACCGACTGGTCTACCTTCACGCTGTGCCGGCCGTCGAAAGCATTGACATCCACATTCACAGCTTTTGCCGCCCGAGCCGAGCCGGGCCATTTCATATACACCTCATATAGACCCGCTGGCCGTGGATCAAAAAACCATGTGAAAGTCGCCCCGTCACTGGCCCACAGAGCCGTTGAGCCGTTTGATTGCTGCCATTCCCCAGTGCTGATTACCGCCTTGCTGCTGGTGTCGACTACGATTTCATCTGAAAATGCGGTTACAGAAAAATTCAATACAACGAGCAAAACTGCCGTCCCCCAGTGCGTCCTCATGATGTGTTCTCCCAGTTGTTATCCTATTGTTGACTTATCATTCCATGGTCAAATTGATTATAACCTTGGAAATAAGCTCTTTAGCCGATCAACAATTCGCAGCAAAATCCCCCATAGAATTGTTCTGATACTACAATATTAAAGTAGTTGTGCCCATGTCAATAGCATTGCCGTAAATATATTCGAAACAAACAAAAATTGGAAAGAGAGCCTGTCAATGATTTACTATCTCGTTTTACTTGCCCAGCAATGGCACCGCCTGGCACAGCTAGGCCCTTGAAAAATAAGGACTTGCGGCTATAATAGCCGCATGATACAAAATACAAAGCGGCATCCGTTCAAATTCCTTTCCAAGGTAACACGCCTGCTCCTGTCAAGGCAAAATGGCACTTCACTGCTGGTTGAAAAAAGCTACGACACAATAAGTCCCTGCTACGATGAAGCCTGGACAGCCCACATGCGAGATCGCTCAGACGATCTGATCAAACGACTTCAACTTAATACCCATGCCAAAGTCTTAGACCTTACCTGCGGCACTGGCTATGTTACCAATCTGCTCAGCACTGCTGCCGGTCGACAGGTTATCGGGATCGACCGGTCTCAAGGCATGCTGGCTCAAGCCCGGAAGAACTATGCCCACTGTGAATTTGTGCAGTCAGATATACTTGATTACCTGCATACTGCTCCCTCGGAAAGTTTTGACATCATCACCTGCTGCTGGGGCTTGGGATACTCAAAACCACTTTGTGTTTTAAAACAGGTTAAACGAGTTCTTAAAAAAGGCGGAACTTTCGCCGTTATCGATAACAGCCTTTTTTCGCTTTTTGAAGTTTTATATTGCTCGTGCTTGGCTTTTCTCGAAAATCCCGATGCCCTCGAAAATATTATGCGATTTCGATTTTTAGCTGGGCCCAGGCATCTTCAGTTGTGGCTGCGCATCGCTGGTCTAAAACCTGTCCACCTCTGGCAGGGCAAAAAAAGTTACACGGTTGGAAGTGGCACTCTCGCCATTGAACGCCTCCGATCAACTGGAGCCGCTGCCGGTTTCGAATACGCCGCCAAACCGGAACTTGCGCAACTGGTGTTTGAACGCTTTGCTCGGATTATTGAACAAAAGTATATGCGGGATAACAGAATAACTATCACGCATCGATATCTTGCCGGAATAGCCATAAAATGATTTTACCGATAGTAAAGCTGATGCGACTCCACTATTCCGTTCCTGTAAGTTGCGGTCTGATTGCTATAACAATGTATTTAAATGCAGGCCGGCCTTTTAACTCCTGGCCTCTGATTCTTACTGCATGTTCGGCGTTATGCAGCACAATTTCCGCCGCATACATTTTGAATGATGTTATAGATATCTCCGTTGACCGCATAAACCGCCCTAGTCGCATGATTTCAAGCGGAATGGTAAGTTGCCATAATGCGGCAATTTGGGCTATTCTCCTTTTTTGTGTGGGTTTAGTTGTAGCTGCATTATGCGGAAAATGGTTCTTTGCGGGCATTTTGATTATCACTGCGATGCTGATTTATTATGACATATTCTCAAAACGTATTGGTCTTTTTAAAGACGTGCTTTGTGCCGCCCTCATGACATCTTTATATCCGCTTTCGCTTACTCTTGTAAATGTTCACTCCAGCCCGCAAGCCCATTCACTGTTTTATTCATCAGTATGGCTCTTTTTGACATGCCTCAGTTATCAAATGTATAAAGATTCCGGTGATTCAAAAGGTGATGTTGCAGCAGGCCCAAAAAGCATTGCTTTCTACAGTTCACAAAAATGGTTTCTCTCGTTTGCTCGGATCATAGCGATTGTTGCAAGCTTTTTACCGTTGCTGATCTGGATGCTTGGATACTGCGGGACAGTTTTCTTGATCACATCGATAATGGCGATTGTGCTAGCCGTGATTTCCACAAGACGTCAGCCGTACACAGGAATAATGTTCATCTATGCCGAAATAGCGGCCGTTTCGGCAGGTGCGGTGCTCGATCTTCTTATCTTGGCTCCTTGAGAAGATTCTGATATATCATCGGCAAATCGGTTTTCTCGCACAACCCGCATATTGAAACACTTTGCTCATTATTTAATGGAAGGCTTTCACCTGTTTTAAGTACGAGTTTTCTGCAAATCTCTTTTGAAAAGCAGCCTCTCCTTGGCGTATTGAATATCCGTCCCATTCGCTCCCAAATGTTTACGAGTTTTTCTTCAAAAACATTTCCGAAAGATAGCGGCGTTAAATCGCACGGGCACACGTTGCCCACTGCGTCGATAAATAGATGATGATATCCAGCCCCGCAGCCGAACATCTCATCCGATTCCAAATGAGCAAAACTCGCGATAGCGACCCCTTTGCCCTTTTTGTTCCATTGCTTGTGAAATTGGGCAACCTGCCTCGATTCCTCGATTGTTAGGGCTTCAACTGCTTGGCTCATAAGACGTCCCGTCGGCACCGGCTCAAGTATTCTAAATTCATGAACGCCATACCTATCGGCTAGCTCTGCCAGCCTCAATAATGCCCCTTCGTTTATTTTCTCGCGCGTTGCAATAGTTGAAATACCCGTGTATAACCCGCCTGCAACAGAAATTCGAATTGCATCCAGAGTTTGCTCAAACGAGCCTTTAACCCCCCGTATTTTGTCATGCTCGTCGGCCAGATCAGATTCGATTCCTATCATCAGGCAGTCAAGCCCAGCCTTTTTCAGGTCGGCTGCCAGTTCAGCGGTCAAATTGTAACCCGTTGTGAAAATCACACTCGCCGTATCGTTGCCTATTGCTTTTACCAAGTCAAGCAAATCATGGCGCAGCAAAGGCTCTCCGCCCGTTAGCCCTATCGTTGTCGTACCAAGACTTTTTATCTCATTGATAACATGCAGCGCCCGCCCGATATCAAGCTTCCCCGGCTTGTGATTGCCATAACTGCAATGCCCGCATTTAAAAGGACACTCATCAGTCACTGCGAAATAAGTCGAAAAAGGAACCCTCGCCCGTTTTATAGTTGTATCCAGAAATCTCTCAAACGCCGCCGATGGATAAGGCGGAAAAAACGTATTCACCCGCACCTTCCCCTCGTGAACGTGCGGATTCTCATACCCGAGCTGCTTGCCGAAATAAATGACGTGCTTAAATGGCAGCTTCCACAAGCATTTCAATATCGCCCGCCAGAACCTAACCCAGATCAATGCTTTCATTCCGGAATTTCAACTTTCTTCGCCAATACCGAGCTAAAAACAACCCCAAGCAATAACCCTGCCCCGCCCCCAAACCAGGCACCGATCTCCATTGGAAAAGTGCTTGTTGTATTGTACAGACGCATTAGTATAAAATGGAACACTGTGGAGCAAATCAGGCCTGCAAAAACTCCTATTAGACAGCCCGCAATAACCAATTGCCAGCCACGTTTTGTAAATTGTTTGAATGTAAGCATGATCAGCGAATAACCCCAGCCTGTTCCAAATCCAAGCACCATCCCAAGAATTATGCCCAAACTGTTATGAATTTTAACTACCTCCGTACCTATAAAATCTCGGTTATATAGCAAATGCCCCAGAAACCCGAACCCTGCTCCAACCACCGCCGATAAACCCGCCAAAACTAACGTGAACCATTTATTAAATGTCACTTGCATATTGATCCATTCCCTTTTAAAAATTCCTCATCCTTATTACTAGCTCGTAGCCTTCGTAGCATGGGCAAGTACTCTTGCCCATGCTGATCTTCTGTTACTGTGAACCAAAACGCCCCGTCATCCTGAGCGAAGCGAAGTACCTCTCTAAAAGCGTCGCGCAACGACTCAGCAACGCAATCCCACGACTCACCACCGACACTGTCATACCCGCGAAGGCGGGTATCCAGCATTAAAAAGCCGTCGCGTAGCGACTCCGCATTTTTACTTTTATTTTCTATATTTTATCTTCAACACGCAGCGACTCCAACTCAAAACTCAACACTCAAACCTCATAACTTCTTCTCTGTGTCCTCTGCGATCTCTGTGGCAAAGTTGATCTTCTTCTTCAGCAGCACCCCCGCAATATAACCCAGTATCGCCCCGGACATTATACCGAAAGGCACGCCAATTATAATTCCATAAGGGAACGTTTGGGCATGGGCAATCATTAGCATAAGGTGCAGAACCGTAGAGCACAATATTCCCGTTATCATCCCGACCGCCGCCATGTACATTGTGATTTGCTTTACTCCATACTTTTGGGTTGTGCTAATAACAAATGGAACAAATGCAAACGCAAAAATTACACCCAGCCCTGCCCCTCCCCAAACCCCTAAACCTGTAAATTGTTTAGATTGATAAATGTTCTCCGCAACTGCTCCAAACAGTGCACCTGGCCCAGTCGCTAGTATGACAATTGTCAATACAAGCCACCACCTCAATCCTTTCCTGTAAAAAAATGTAATTGTACCAAGGGCGGCAATTATTAATCCAAATCCCAAATACAACCAGGATATTCTGTGAGAATAAGATTCCACCGTTTGCTTTAAAACCGCCGCAGGAAAAACGAAATTGGAATCATCAATTACCCATCGCAACTGGTCCAGATCTCTTGTCATCTCAAAGCTCACATGCCCATCAGCATATAAAATGAGGCATCCCTCCTTATGATGTGCTATGGATAACAGTTCCGGCCCGCCAACCTGGTTCCAGCGATCTTTATAAACTTCTGTATTGGCTGTATGCACGTCGTTAATATCTGCAAAAAACTCCCTCGAACTGGTCCGTGCGGTTCGCCCTTCATCGGTTTTGCCAAAATCAGTCTCAAAAAGCAGTACCAGGTCGTTCGGAAGTTCAATTAGCCTTTTTCCAGCCGCCGCCTTGTTCATTGCGTAAGAACTTTCATCGATGTGCGTATCAGTTGCTGCGCATAAAAATTGTCTTGGTGATATATCAGCATACTTTATTAATAAATCGCACCACTTATTTGCAGTTGGGATCTGCTCATTGTAATCATTTGCGTATGCCTGCATTGCTTTTCCCAAACCGGAAAGATTTGAAGCACACATCATTCTATATGCAGTAGAACGGATGCCAACTTGCATCCCAATAGAAACTATTACCCAAATAAAACAGCCCACAATCAATGTAGCGACGGCAATATCCTTTCCTCTTACGGCTTTAGTAAAACTGATCCTGATCAAAGCTGCGATAGCAAGAAATGGTGAGATAGCAAATGCAACTCCCGCCAAAATCGGAAAAATTTCAAGCCACGTTGCTTCAAAATTTTTTGGCAATGATTCAGCGACAATAAATGCAGCGATAATTATTAAAATGGATGACAGTAAGCATATGCCAGCCAGCTTCGCCAATAAACAAGTCTTAGGCGTTTGATCTTGAATCGCCGTCCCTCCACCCTTACATTCACTATGATTATTCATACAATCCTTGTATTTAAACCCTAAGCAGCAACAATTTCCTTTAACTCTTTTTTCGTTTTACTTAAAATCAGTGTTAATCCGTGAAAATCCGTGGCTAAATTTCCTGCCTTTCTAATTCAACGCTCCTGTTTGCTGTCTCCTGTATTCTGAATTCTGTATTCAGAATTTAAATCATCCTCGGAATCTGCGAAGAATGATGATGAATGATCGGCCTGGTCAGGCCCATATCCAAAATATAGCTGAACCGTGCTTCAAAACTGAACAATTCTCCGTCAATAGAAAAGCTCCAGCAGTAAACCCCCGAAAGCGCGTATTTATCTAAATCGATTGGCTGAACCATCAATGGCTTGTGATGCAATTTAACGCCAAGATCATTGCGTTGTGATAATCTTTGAAAATACTCGCGGATCCCCTTAAGGTCTTTGAACATCCTGTTTGAAAACGTCGGCAGCAGCACTGCGTTTTCGCCGTAAAGACCAACCAGCGTTTCAATGTCTTTACCATTTACAGCCGCGACCCAGCAATTGAGAATATCTTCAGGTGTTTTCATGCCCGGCAACTTACCACAAAACTCACGGCTCTTCAAATAATCAATACCTAAATAATAATCATTTACCTACCCCTGATCCTCCCCAAAGCCTACCCGTTTACTCTCTCTCTGGCGCCGCTCAGGACACCCTCTCTCCACCGTCACTCCACCCTCGCAGCAACTATTTTTGCAGCTCTCCCACCAACTCCTCCAGCAGGTCCTTGATCGTAACCATTCCCACCGCCGCCGAATTACCCCGCTCTCTGCGCGTAACCAGCAAAATATCTAAGTGCTTGTTACGCATCATGTTAAGCGTCTCCAGCACAGTCGCGTTTATCGGTGCCGACGCGATCGGCTCTATCGCCCCCTCCGGCAGACTGGCAAAATTCCCCGACCCCGCCAAAAGTTCATAAATATCTACAAAACCAACCACTTGCGCCCGATTCTCTCCATAAACCAGCACCCGCCTAAACCCCTCATTCCTCAACACCTCCACAACCTCCGCCTTCCCCGCGCCCCCCCCAACCATCACCACCTTCGCAAGCGGCACCATCACCGCCGACAGCGGTATCCGCGGTATCTTCATGAGCCTATCTATAATCTCCGCCTGCACTTGCGACAGCACCCCTTCCTCACGCGTCTCCTGCACCAGCTCCACTAAATGCTGTCGCTGAGCAGCCGAAGCAAGCTGTGGCGTAGCCGCAGGTGCCCCAGCCACCTTGGAAAACAGCCTCGCAATAAGCTTTAGCACCGGCACAACCTGCGAAACAGTCAAAATCCGGTGAAAAACATAAGCCGGCGGAGCTACTATAGGCATTATTACATCCGCCCGGTAGAAAAAGATGTTCTTAGGCAGTAGATCACCCAACACAAACAGCAGCGGCACCGTTACTAATGTCGAATACAACTCCGCCGATGTCTCCGAACCGGTTTTTACCAGGAAAAGGTAGGTAATAAAGCTTGTCAGCAGGTAATTAGCTATATTATTGCCGATCAGAATTGAAAATATCAGCCCATGACTATCTGCCATGAGCTTATCGAGCAAGCCGTAAAGCTTTCGTCTTTGCTGAAGTCCCAGCCGCAGACGGAATCGGCTAAGCCGATAAACCCCCGTTTCCGTCCCCGAAAAGAAGGCGCTAATCGCAAGCAGGGCGACTATGATCAAAATTATGACTATGTCACTCATTTGGCTCCCTGCTTTGCCTGCGCAATAGGTTCTAAATCCAATATCAGCGTTTCAATCCGCCGTTTTCGCACCTTTTCGACGGTAAAACGCAGATTTCGCAGGTGAGCCTGGTCGCCGGGTTTGGGCAATTTGCCCAGAATAGAAGTTACCAGCCCGCCGATCGTAGATAGCCGCATCTGGGTGGTGTCTATGTCGAATGCCGCCGCCCAGTCATGTATTGCCAGGTTCCCCGAAAGCCTGTAAGAAAGCGGCCCCACCATTTCAACCGGCGTAGCTACAGGCTCAAGCGGCCCCACCAACTCCTCAAGAAGATCCTGCTGGCTTATCGTCCCGGCTATCTGGCCATATTCATCCACCACGATAGCCGTCTCGCTTCGGCTCTTGCGGAAGTATTCCAGCAGCGATTCAATACTCTTTTGCTCCGGCACAAAGTAAGCCGGCTTGAGCAGGTCTGCTATGGACTTTTCGGCTTTTAAAAGCAGGGCGGGCAAATCTATTATCCCCAGGATGTTATCGATGGAATCGCCATAAACAGGCAGTTCCGAAAGCTTGTGCTCTTTCATCATGGTTTTTGCCAACCCCGCATCGGAATTAACCGGCACTGCCAGAATATCCACCCGCGGCCGCATTACATGGCGAATCTTAAGGGTACCGAAATCGAGTATTTCGCTCAAAAGCTGGTTCTCATCAGTGCCGATAAGGCCTCTTTGACGGCTGGACTCTATCAAAAATCGGAACTGGTTAAGCGTGATCGGCTCGATCTTGGGTTTTGCGCCAAAAAGCAGGCGAAGAATTGGATCTACGAAAATAGTTGTCAAAATAACCCGTACAGGGCCAAGCAGCTTAATCGTAAACAGGCACGGTATGGCCGCTATGGATGAGATTATTTGCGAATTTGAATATGCAAGTGATTTTGGCAGCATTTCGCCAAAAAGGATCATAGTTGCAAGTACAATGAAAGCCGCCAGAGAAGCGTATCGAGGCCCCAAGCCGGAATTTATCTCGAAAACCAGCACAGACCCAAAGGCGAAGTACACCGTGTTGGCGATCATAATCGCTAGTAGCAGACCAGCCAGGAAATCTTTGGGCCTCTTGAGTAGCGCCGTAATCGTTTTTGCGGTCGGGTGGGGCGATTTTGAAAAAGATTCCAGCTGCCGCCTGGATAAATTCAAAATGGCAGTTTCAGCTCCTGAATAAAAAGCTGAAACACAAAGAAACACCACCATGCTTAGTAGGTGCCAAAAATTTGAAAAAACGATCTCCATATCGTGCTGTATTCTAGCACAAACGGGTGCAAAGTTACAGACCGATCTTGTCCGTGACTATTTTTTGGCCTTTTTAGGCGAGCAGCTGCATTTATCCGACGGTTTTGAGCATCCTGAGCAGACTTTATCTTTTATTTCGCGTCCGCATTTCTTGCAAGGTGAACAGCCGCATGTCTGGCACATATAACCCCCTATATTGGATTTTTTGTAATAGTGCTATATTAAAAAATTGTCGGCTGCGGCTGCAAGCGGAATTTAAAAGTAAAAATTTTGTTCAAAATTGGCTATAAGCTTGACTAAAACCTGAGCTGATAGTAAATTAAGACTTTTCCAGAAATGGCTAAACACGCTATTTATAGCATTGGTTGCGTGTAAATAACTGAAAAATAAAGACTTAGAATATTAAAGGGTTGAGAATCGGATGATCAAAGTTAAGTCGAGAGTCGGCGAGTCGGTTCAGCAGATGGTGAAAAGATTCAAAAAAATGTGCGAAAAAGAAGGCGTAATTCGTGATATGAAGCGGATAAGCTACTACGAGAAGCCCTCTGAAAAGAAGCGTCGTCGTATGCGTAAATCGCAGCGCGGCACTGTTGCCCTATACTAGCAGCCGCAAATCGCAGTGAATAACAAGCCGGTTAAAAAGCCGGCTTTTTTTATTGGTAAGGTATTTGGAAGCAGTAAATCAGGATTAACCTGATTGTGTAGACCTTTTGGGCCGGATAGGATTGCAGACGTTCGAGAGAGCATGGATCTGGGGGAGGAGTGATGGCTGGCCCTCTGGGGGAGAGCATAGCCGGCACTCCTTTTTTTATGCGCTTTGTTTGTACAAATCCGAAAAGCAATTATCATTTCAAAAACAAGCGTTTTGTGGTTTAATTCGAGGTATGCACAAGCAGGTAAACATATTAGGCATTGAGACAAGTTGTGATGAAACCGCCGCGGCAGTCGTGGCTGACGGCAACGTGATAAAGTCAAGCGTTGTTGCCTCACAGGTGGGGCTTCATCAAAAGTATGGCGGAGTTGTTCCGGAAATTGCTTCGCGGGCGCATATCGAGAATATCCTGCCGGTGATTAACGAGGCTATGACCAAGGCCGGTGTGCGTAAAAACGATATCGACGCAGTTGCGGTAGCGAATCAGCCTGGGCTTACGATAGCATTGATGGTCGGGGTCACCGCGGCAAAGACGCTGGCGATGGTTTGGGATAAGCCGATTATTGGGGTTAATCATGTGCATGCGCATTTGCAGTCTGCAATGATAGCTCAGGAAGATAAGCTCGAATTGCCGGCGATAGCTTTGGTTGTTTCCGGCGGGCACACTTCTTTATACCAATGCAAAAACGCACTGGAACTTACGCTGCTTGGTTCGACGATAAATGATGCTGCCGGTGAAGCGTTCGATAAAGTTGCTACTATACTGGGATTGCCGTACCCCGGCGGGCCGAGCATTGAGAAAATAGCTAAAAAGGGCAATGCCAAAGCCGTAAATTTTCCGCGCACTATGCTTGGGCCTGATTCGCTGGATTTTTCATTCAGCGGGCTAAAAACCGCGGTGCTGTATCACTGCTGCGGGCAGGATATGCGCGGCGAAAACCGCTGCAAGGAGATGGATGAGCAGGAACTTGCCGATATAGCCGCATCATTTCAGGCGGCCGTTATCGATGTGCTCATTAAAAAAACAAAAAGGGCGGCCCAGAAAACCGGGGCAAAAACGATCCTGCTTGGCGGCGGAGTGGCGTGCAACACGGCTCTGCGCGACGGGCTTGCGGATATGGCAGCCAAGATCGGGGTAAATCTGCTCATCGCGCCAAAGCAGTATTGTACTGATAACGGGGTTATGGTGGCGAGCCTTGCGTATTACAAGTTCAAAGCGGGGATGTTTGGTGATCTTACAATGGAAGCGAAAGCGGGTAGTCAATGAATGCCGATCAGATACGAGAGCTGCTTGAAGCTGTGCAATCAGGCAAGACGAATATAAACGACGCTGTCGAGAAATTGCGGCATTTGCCATTTGAAGATGTGGGGTTTGCGCATATCGATCATCACAGGCAGATTCGGTGCGGCTTTCCGGAGGTTATCTACTGCCCCGGCAAAACGACCGAGCACATAATCGAGATATTTGACAGGCTGGCTCTGAAGAAAAACAATGTGCTGGCTACCAGAGCCGAGCAGCACGTTTTTGATGCGCTTGCCGCAAGCGGCAAGTTTGAGGGCGTGCGGTACGATAAACTTGCAAAAGCAATAGTTCTTGAGCAGGCGGTATGTGAAAAGCCCGAAGGGTATATTGCGGTAGTGACGGCAGGGACGGCTGATGTGCCTGTGGCGGCGGAGGCGAAGGTTACCGCTGAAATAATGGGCAATAATGTCGAATTCATTGCTGACGTGGGAGTGGCAGGCATACACCGATTGCTCCATCATACCAAGACGCTTCAGAAGGCAAATGTGATCGTCGTGGTGGCTGGCATGGAAGGGGCGCTTGCAAGCGTTATCGGCGGATTGGTGGATTGCCCGGTTATAGCGGTTCCTACAAGCGTGGGCTACGGGGCCAGTTTTGGCGGGGTGGCGGCACTGCTTACCATGCTCAACAGTTGTGCTTCGGGCGTAAGCGTTGTGAATATAGATAACGGCTTTGCGGGCGGGTATATAGCGTCTCTGATAAACCGCACGCGAAGCAGATCAAGTCTGAAATCCTAAACTCGAAGCTCGAAATCCGAAACAAATTCAAAATTCTAAAATCAAATGACCCCAAACAAGAGCATGGTTTCCAAAAGTTTGTTTGGAGCATTCGTTTACATCATTTGATTTTCTAAGTTATTTAATAAGGGGCAGTATCTTTTTATCTATATCTGACTCACGGGTACTGACTTTTACATCATGGAGCGACCAGTTTTCAACGTGATCGACTTTTGAGCCGGGCGCAATGTTGGTTAGCGGTCCCAGCGTCTCAAGTTCGAGCATATCGTTGTTTGTGAAAAGCTCGGTATTGCATCCCATATCGGCATGCGGGGCACAAATTGGTTTATAGCGTTTCACGAAAAGCTGGTTTTTAAGTGCATAAGCAGCCCAGCCGCGGCTGTTATACAAGCCTACCTTCTGCTTTGTCTTTGCGGAGGGGTCCTGTGTGAGCTGGATGTACTTTTCGCCCCAAGTCCAGCGTTTATCGGCCATGTTGGTGTAGTGCCATAATACAAGCGGTCTTGCGGGCAGAAGGTATTCGGGATGAAGCCTGTATTCTTCCTGTGGGATGATGGCCCTGCCGCCGGGTGCCATTACGGATAATGCCCATGGGGCAAGTTCTACTTCCCATGAATTCTTATTTATAAGTCTGTGGGTGATGGTGACTTGCTGGGCGGATGGATGCATTTCGATCTTGATTTCTTTTGCTATGCCGGTAGTTGGTTCAGTCGGCTGGATCAACTTGAGAGCTTTTGAATCCCATTTGTAGTCGACAGGCGTATTATCGGGGGCGTATGTGCGGGGGGCAACTTCCGGCGCATGCCATAAACGATGGCCACCGTAAATGCACCAATCCTGGCCGCCGGTTTTGCCGAGGAACTGGGGGAATTCTTTCATGAAGTTCTGCGAGCCTACTTTGCCAAATCGGATGATGCGGGGGCCGACATCTGTTGCAACGACGATTTCGAGCTTGCCGTTTGTGAGCCGCAAGCAATTAGGCCAGCCTTTATACGCGATCTTTTCACATTTGAGAGGCATAGCTTCACCTTAAATAAATAGTGTTGGTGAAGATTCTAGCGGGGCTGGTTTGAATGTAAAATGTTTTTTGGTTTCTAAGTGTGCGAAATAAGGGTTATGGACGCGTTATTTGCGGAAAATGCTTATTCAAATCTTCTCGATCAATGGCTTACACTTACACACTTGAGGCTAAGAGCGTCTAAATAACTACATTATTCCAGGAGAGCATCATGGCAAAAAGCGCCAATTTAATCACAGATCACGAGAAGATAATAAAATGGGTAGAATCGCGGGGCGGGCACCCTGCAACAGTTAAGAGTACCAAGCGCGGCGGGCAAAAAGCAGGTCTGCTGCGGGTAGATTTTCCGGGTTACAGGGGTGGCGGCAGTCTTGAAGAGATTTCGTGGGATGATTTTTTCGACCAGTTCGATAAGCAGAACCTGGCGATGGTATTTCAGAATAAGACGGCGACGGGCAGGGTATCGCGGTTCAATAAAATTGTAGCTAGGGAGGGGTCTGTAAGGAGAGGGCCGGGCAGGCCGAGGAAAACGACTGTGAAGGCAGCCGCCTTCAAAGTCGAAACACGGGCCGGCAGAGGTCGCAAGGCAAGTTCGAAATCATCCACAAGGGGGCCGGGCAGGCCGAAAGGGTCTAAATCCAAAATGAAATCAAGTTGGTAATATTAGCAGGGGGGTGCAAAATGGTTTCCAGAGCAGCGGGGGTAAAGACTCTGGGCAGGACCGCGGGGCAAAAGACGCCGCGAGGCTCGGAGGATATTAAACAAGCCCAGGCGACAGATGCGGGGGCGCATAGAACAAAATCACGCCAAAGCCGTTCGCTGAGCAAGGGACGGACAAAGACCAAAGGAGGGTCTGAAGGTAAAACGAGGGGTGGCAAACACGGCTAACGCCCGGAAATTTGGTTTTGGACGCGCAAGTTGGGGTTTAGGGGGGGTAGAGGAATGGGAGAGTTTGGAGTTTTGAAGTTTGAGTTTTGAGTTAAATATGGATTTTTGGGGGAGCCAGTGCGGTTTTTGAGGGGGATGGCGGGAGTTTTGGGTCATGTAAAAAAGTGTGTCAAGCGAATTTTTTTGGGGGGTATCAGGGGGGGATTTCATGATTATTGGTTAAGGATTATTGATTATTTGAAGAAAAGATGGGCGTCTGGGGATGCAAGGGGGAGTGTTTTATCCGGTATAAACAATTCGGGAAATGGTCAGTAGTCAGTGGGCAAAAAAGAATTTTGCCTACCCTTGCAACTACAACACACCAGAATCTTACTAAAACTTCCAAGCCTGTACATAGATTGCTCCCATTCAAGGTTTCCGATCTATAATACTGCGGAGAGCACCGAGCTTCCATCGCTTCCCCGGCAAACTTACCCAGGAGGGGGAATTTGGTTGCGGTTTGGGCGGTTTTGGCTAAAATTTGTGGGTTATGAAGAATTTGTTGATATATTCGGTTTTGTTTTTGTTTTCGGGGATCGCGTTTGGGGTGGATTCAAATGAGCCTAATACGGCCAAAAGAGGGCCGGGTAAGGCGGCGCGGGCGGCGGCGATATCTGTAAGCGGGATGATAGATAACGGGCTTTATAAGTCTATCAGGCGGCGGACGGATGCGGCTATTGCCAAAGGGGCGACTTATATCATTTACGAGGTGAGCACATACGGCGGGGATGTGGAGTCTGCGGATAATATCTGCAAATATCTTATTCATGATGTGGCGCCTAAGGCCAGGACGGTTGCTTATGTTACGACCGAGGCGATATCGGCAGGGTCGATGATAAGCGTGTCGTGCCAGGATATCATCATGAAAAAGAATACGACTATAGGCGACAGTGCGCCGATAACGATGACGGGTAAGCTTGAGGGGGTTGAGCGAGAAAAGGCGGAAAGCTTTATCCGGGCGATATTCGAGAGGGCGGCGGAGGCGAATAATTATCCAAAGCCGCTGCTTAGGGCGATGGTGACGGACCGGATAGAGGTTTGGCGGATAAAGAACGTCAAGACGGGGAAGTTCGAATTTTTCGAGGGGGACAGGCTGCCTAAAGATGTGAACAACTGGGAGATGGCGGCTAAGGAGCTAATAAACAGCGATAAGGATATTTTGACGCTGACGGCTTCTAATGCTTATGAATACGGTATCGCGCGGGCTGTGGTGGAAAACAGGGCTGCGGCGATGGCGTTTTTGGAGGGTCGCGACGGGGTGAAATTCGCGACGGATGTGCCGGAACTGAGGACGAACTGGTCTGAGGAGATGGTGCGATGGGTGAATAGTCCGGCGGTGACGAGCATACTTTTTATGCTTGGGTTGCTGGGATTGTATATGGAGCTTAATTCGCCGGGGCTGGGGCTGCCGGGGCTTTTGGCGGTGGTTTGTTTTGCGATATTGTTCGGCAGCAAGTTTCTTATAGGGATGGCGAACTGGGTGGAGGCGCTGATATTTTTTGTTGGCGTTGCGCTTTTGTTTGTGGAGGTGCTGATACTGCCGGGCTTCGGAATAGCGGGGATGGCGGGGATAATCCTGGTGATCGTGGGGCTGCTGGGGATGTTTGTGCGTAATCCGCCGGATAAGCTGCCGATACCGCAGACGAGTTATGATGTAAACAGGGTGGTGGACGGGGTACTGACGCTTGGGGCTGGATTTTTGGGGTTCCTGGTGCTGGCGTGGCTTATCAGCAAGCATCTGCCCAAGAGCAAATTGTTTGCGGGGCTGGTGCTGACGAGCGCATCGACGGGCGGTGGGCCTGAGGTAAATATGAGTGCGCCGCCGGAGGCGCAGGTAAATGTGAAGATGGGCGATGAGGGGACGGCGCTATCGACGCTGCGGCCTTCGGGGAAGGCGAAGTTCGGCGAGGCGGTGGTGGATGTGGTGGCGGAAGGGGAATTTATTTCGCCTGGGAGCAGGATCAAGATAGTGCTTATTGAAGGCGTGCGGGTTGTAGTAAGAAAATTGATTATTGATAAGTGATTATTGATAATTGTTGCGAGTTACGGGTTGCGGGTTGCGAGTTTTTGAAGGGTATGCGTGCCAAAGTTCGAAGATGAGATTTTCGCGGAGTCCCAATCAGATTAAGAGTAAAAAAATATGTGGATATTGTTTGCGACGGGATTGTTTTTGATTTGTGCGGTGCTGCTGGTGGCGGAGGTGTTTATTCCCAGCTTCGGGATGCTGGGGTTGATGGCGTTTAGCTGTTTGGTGACGGGGATATATTTGTTTTTTCAGCACAGCGCTGCCGCGGGGTGGGTTGGGGTAGTGATCGCGATGGTGATGGTGCCGGGGGTGCTTATAACGACATATGTTTTAATGCCAAAGACGAAGATGGGCAAGACTCTGATACTGCAAACGCCTAAATCCGAGCCGGGCGGCGGAGTGCCGGATGTTGATGTGATTTCCGGGCTGGTGGGTAAAGAAGGGGAGGTAGTTACGATGCTACGGCCGGTAGGGACGGTGGCGTTCGGAGATTTGAGGGTTGAATGTATGGCTGAGAGCGGTTATGTTGACAGAGGTGAAAAGGTGAAAGTGCTTGGGATCGATGGAACGCAGATAACTGTCAGAAAAGTAGATTAGTGACAAGCAACAAGTGCAAGACAGGAAATCCGAAGCACGAAGTCCGAATTCCGAAACAAATTCGAAATTCAAAAAGGAAGAAAACTAAGAAAAAGTTAACCACTGATTAACGCGGATTAACACTGATTAGAAGATCAAGGTAAGAAAAGAGAAAAATTAAACGCGGATTACGCTGATTTCGCGGATTTTAAGAAGAAGTTTAGGTTCTAATAACTCAAACTGACCGATGGTCAGTTTGAGAGGGCAAAAAGCAAAGGGCAAAAGGCAAAAGTGAGGAATCCCGACCAGGGTCGGGATGACTTTTTAACTATGGTTTTATTTTTCACAACAACTTACTTGTAAAGAAGTATGTCAAATTTTACCAATAAATCGGTCAGTTTGAGTAAATAAGAAAATAAGCTAAAGAATAGGAAAGGGATTATATGAGTGATTTTTTTGTGTTGGGGCAGCTTGAGGGCGCTAATGCGCTGAGGCTGCTGGGTGTGTTCGTGATCGGGCTGATCGCGATCATATTCCTTTTTATTGTGCTCAAGTTCGGCGGGATGTGGTTGCGGGCATTCTTGTCGGATGCGAGGGTGCGGGTTTTGGACCTGATCGGCATGTCGCTGAGAAAAGTGAATACATCAACAATCGTCAACAGCAGGATAACTGCTGTCAAGGCGGGGCTTGAGATAAGCAGCAGGGATCTGGAAAGCCATTATCTCGCGGGCGGCAGGGTGCCCAATGTTGTTCGGGCACTGATCGCGGCTAACAGGGCGAATATCAATTTGTCATGGAAGACGGCGACGGCGATCGATCTTGCTGGTCGCGATATTTTGAGTGCGGTGCAGACGAGCGTTAATCCCAAGGTTATCGACTGCCCGGATCCGGCTAAGGGTCGCGATACTATCGATGCGGTGGCGCAGGATGGTATTCAGCTTAAGGTTAAGGCCCGCGTTACGGTGCGAACGAATATACAGAGGCTTATCGGCGGAGCGACGGAAGAGACGATCATCGCACGCGTCGGCGAGGGTATCGTTACTACTATCGGTTCGGCGGTTACACATAAGCATGTGCTGGAGAACCCGGACAGTATTTCGAAGCAGGTACTGGCCAAGGGTCTGGATGCTGGTACGGCGTTTGAAATACTTTCAATCGATATAGCGGATGTGGACGTGGGTGAGAACATCGGCGCGATACTGCAGCAGCACCAGGCTGAAGCTGATACGAGAAGGGCACAGGCTGAGGCTGAAAAGCGCAGGGCGATGGCTGTGGCTCGCGAGCAGGAAATGGTCGCGGCGGTGCAGGAAAACAGGGCCAAGGTCGTGCTGGCTGAGGCGGAGATACCGCTGGCTATATCGGAAGCGTTCCGCAAAGGCAACCTGGGCATAATGGATTATTACAAGCTCAAGAACATAATGGCTGATACGCAGATGCGAGAGAATATCACCAAGCCTGATAAGAAAGAGTAGGCCCCGAGCGAGTGCTTGAATTGCTTAATAATCCGGTTCTTGCTGAAAATGGCGACAACCAGTGGCCCAGGCTGATATTTTTTATCGTGCTGGCGGTCTTCTGGCTGATCGGCAAGCTTTTTAAGACTGGGCAGGAGAAGGCTAAGAAGCCTCCTGTGCAGGGCGGGCGAATGCCTGCGCCGCAAGAGGTTCGGGAAATACC
>MHYB01000045.1:3680-5960 GCA_001824635.1 Planctomycetes bacterium GWF2_50_10 | reverse complement strand
AAGTACGCCTCGCGATGAATACGATCGCGAGGTAGCGGCGGCGAGGGAGCGGTTCGACGAGGTACTTGAGAAAATTCGCGACTACAAGGATAAATTCGACCAGATGGCGGTCGATGAGGATCAGCGGAAGCAGGTCCTTTATAAGATAGAGCAGGCGAAAGCCCAGGCTTACAGAGAATTTGAAGGGGCACGCGCGGCGGCTAAGCAGAAGATGGAAGCGGCGATAGCAGCGGGCGGGCATGGGGCTGTCAGGACGGAAACGCGCGTTCGACAGCCATCAGGAATGGGCAGGGCTGAAACGGAATATGAAACCCAGGAGAAGCAGGGTCGCGATGAAAAGATCCAGCGGGATACAGTTTATCGCGAGAAGATCGCCAGGCAGGTAAAAGGAAAGCGTGACCGTGAAATCGCAGAAAAGCAGGCGGCGAGGGCGGATTTGCAGAGGCAGGCTGAGTTAAAACGCAAGAGCCGGTACGGCGGCGAGATAGTGCCAGGGCGGCGTGAGATGGGCGGCAGTTCCATGGTAAGGCGGTCGCCGAGCGAGGCGCTGAAGGCATCGGACGCGGCGCATGGGATGGCGGCGGCATTGAAAATCAAAGAGCGGGCTCATGTTGGGGTCAGACTTGGGAAAATCGATCTTGCGACGGCGATAATTTATTCGGAAATACTGGGCAAGCCAGTGGCGCTAAGAGAAAGCAATTAGTTGTTGCGGGTTACGCGTTGCGAGTTGCGGGTTTAAGAATACACCACGGAAGCGAATCAAGCATTAATTCGAAGTACATGCAAATTTCAAATCAAAGTTATTGCTCTGTAGAAAACATTTTATCTCGCCCTTCAGGGCTTTGTACATGATGATTTTGACCCAGGGCTGCACTTCGCTCCACCCTGGGCTATGAAATTGCGCCCTTTCAGGGCTGAAGATGAAAGTGTTCTACAAAGCAAAGTTATAAATCAAAAACAAGAGAATCGGTGATTTTGGGCGGATTCAATAAGAAAAGTTGCGAGCTTGGTCTGAAGATTTGAAATAAAAAGTATGAATCTGTGAAGGACAAAAAAAGCCCCAGTTCCCTGGGGCTTTGGTGTAAATACTAGAGTAAGCCTGGTTATTCGATAACGGAGTAGCCTTTTTCGCGGGCTTCATCGGCGATGCGGTGCGCGATGATGGGGAGGTGGGTTTCGGCGTAGATGGGGCCTTTGTTGCCTTTGCCGTAAATTATGGGCATAATTTTTGATCTTTCCAGGCTGTCGGGAAGAACTTCGAGGGTGACCTTGAAACCGGCTGCGCGGGTTTTAGCTAAATTCGGCACGGCCAGGCAGAAGGGGGTAGCAGTTGGGCAGGCGTTGGGTATGAGGGCAGGGGAGATGCAGTTATCGTTTGTGCCGACGTCGAGGTTACGCATGAGCATTTTGACGGCGACTGAGACGCGGCCGGTAAACCATTTGCCGCGCATTGATTCGGAAGCTGCTCTTGCCTGTTTTGCGGGAATGGCGCCTAGGCGGGTGAGTTCGGCTTCAAGTACGGTGGTCATTGCTTTGTTATATTCGCTTTTGGTGGGGGCGGTGCCTGCGCCCTCGATCGCTCTTGCGCCGAGGATGGCGCCGAGGAGGTTGGAATAGGAATCTTCCCATGCGAAGGCGGAATGGAATTCGGAGCCGGGAACGAAGGTGGCTCGGCCATACCATGTGCCGATTTCGTGCCAGGTAGTGAGATACCAGGTGTAATATTGGGCGAGTTCAAGCGAGGCTTGATCTATGAGTTGCTGCTGCATCTCGGATGACAGGGAATTGAAGTTGGCGGGGAATTCGATTGTGGATCTCATGCGGGTTGGGTCGATGGTGAGATTAAAGGTATATTGGGTTTTGCCTTTGGCCAGGCCGTCGCGGGTAAGGTTGTATAAATAATAGGCGTGGTCGGCAGCGATTCGCAGATGGGCGATGTCGATGTCGCCGCCGGAACAGGTGTATACCATGCCTTTGGCTTCGCCGAGTGAACTGTTGAAATTATGATTGCCGAGATTTGAGGCATCGTGGAAGGAGACGTCCGGGGTGGCGTAAGAGCCGAGGCGCGGGCGGGGTTTTGAGGAGCAGCCGGTGAGAACGATTGTGAGGGTCAGTACGAGGGTGAGTGAGATAGATTTCATTTTTTGATCCTTACAAATGGTAAGTTGATAATTGAGGAAAGATTAGCATGGGTGGGGGGGAAAAGCAAGTCAGTGCTTAGTGCTTAGTGCGAAAAGAAAACACGGCCTAACTGTGTTAGACCGTGCCACTTTTGATTCT
>MHYB01000045.1:1739-3674 GCA_001824635.1 Planctomycetes bacterium GWF2_50_10 | reverse complement strand
TTTTGTATGCGGGGCCGCCGGTGGGTTCGGGGGCGGTCCAGCGGATGTTGTCGTAGGGGCATTTTCGCTGGCAGGTTTTGCAGTGGAGGCAGTTTGAGGGATTTGCGGCCTGTGCTTTGCCATCTATGGATTCATATACGCCGGCGGGGCAGAAGGTAATGCACGGTTGGCCGAATTTTATTTTGCACTCTTCGCAGAGGGCGGAGTCCTCGATTATGAGGTGACAGGGCTGGTCCTCGCGGTGGTGGACGTGGGCATTAGCCGTGAAGGAGGCCTTGTCGAAATCGCGGGCGGGTTTGTATTTGTATGTCGCGGCGGTAGTGTGGAGGTAGTCGGGTTTTATGTCGAATCTGGGGAGGAGGCCGGCGGCGATGGAAAGAGGGAAGCCGATTGACGGGCCGAATTTGGCGATGGTCTGGCGGAAGTTGCGAGCGGAGCGTAGTTCTTCGCCGAGGCGAGAAGATTCGAAATATTCGGTATAGAGTGCGGCTATATCTGTGGGCCGGGCGAAATTTTCTGTAATTGCCTTTGCAGCCAGTATGCCGGAATCGATGGCGTTGTGGAGGCCCTTGATCTGCTGCATATTTACGAATCCTGCGGAATCGCCGAGGATGAGGACGTTATTTTTGCCGATGGCGTTTGTGGCTGGGTCGCGCGGGATGGCATCGTAGCCGCCTTCGGGGATCATTTTTGCGCCGGTGGCTACGGATTTGCCGTTTGCGATAAATGGGGCGACGCGGCTGTGCTTTTTAAAAAGCTCCAGAGCCTGCTGGGGGTTAAAATCCTTGTACTTGAAATCAAGGCCGACGATTACGCCGAGTGCGAGGCAGTTGTCTTCGTAGGCGTACATGATCGAGCCGCCAAACATGGCTGGGCCGACGATGGGAGTCCAGAGTGGGTAGCCCATGGCATGGATGACGCGGCCGGGGCCAAAATTATTGTACTGGTCGGGGGTGACCTGAATGAGTTCTTTGATGCCAAGCGAATAGAGCTGGGAGCGTTTTCTTTTGAGGCCTTGTGATTCAATAAATTTTTCCGTGACGAGGCCATCGGCACCTTCGGCGAGGACGACGACATCAGCGTGGATGGTTTCGCCGGGGAGGAAATTGGGCTGCGGTGAGCCGTCTTTGGCTTTGCCCTGGTCGAGGAGTTTGACTGTGGCGTGGCCATCGGGTTGGATGTCGAGGCGGTCGGCGGTGAAGCCGGAGAGGACTTCGACGCCCATGGCGGAGGCGAGTTCGGCAAGCCAGGCGCAGAGGCGGCTTATGGAAAGGATATAGTCGCCGGAGTGGAGCATTTTGCCGATGCCGAGTTTGAGGGCGGCGGCGGCTTTAATGAACGGATTCATTTTGATGAAGTGCTTTGAGCCGGCGGCGAATAGGACGTCGTCTATGAGGACTTTTGAGCCGAGGATGGTTTTGGCTTTGTCGGAATCTCGCCAGTCTGGTTTTGCGAGGTCGAGGATGGCTTCGAGAGGGCCTTTATCGACGACAGCACCGGAGAGATTGTGTGCGCCTGGGGCTGAGCCTTTATCTATGACAACGACGGCGAGACCTGGGTTTTGTTTTTTGAGGGTTATTGCGCAAGCGAGGCCAGCGGGGCCTGCACCGATAATCAGTACCTGTGTGTGCGTTAAGTTGGTGTCAGACATTTTTCAACTTCTCCAATTCTTTTGCAAGCTGGGGGACGACTTCTTCGGCGTGGCCGGTGTAGTAATAATCCGAAGCTTTGAATATTGGCGCGGATGGGTCGTTGTTAACTGCGATAATCAAGTCGGCATTCGTGATGCCGATAACATGCTGGATGGCGCCGGAAATCCCAAGGGCGATATAAATTTTTGGCGCGACTGAAGTGCCGGTCTGGCCGACCTGGCTGGAGCGGGGGGCGAAGCCGTGTTCGACTGCAGAACGGGAGGCACCGATCTCGGGTTTGACG
>MHYB01000045.1:0-1708 GCA_001824635.1 Planctomycetes bacterium GWF2_50_10 | reverse complement strand
TTTGGGTGAGGAGTTCGTAATTTTCCTTGTTCTTTAGGCCCTTGCCGCCGGAGATGATGATTTGTTTTTGGGCGAACTTGCTGGAAGCGGAACCGACTTCGGTTTTGAGAATGTCGAGGCTGAGGTCGGCTGGGGTGAGGGTGGGTTTATAGACGGTAATTTCGCCTTTGCGTGACGAGTCTGCCGCGAGGCGTTTGAAAACGCCGGGGCGTGCAGTGGCCATCTGGCTTTTACAGTTTTTGGAGCAGATGGTTGCCATGACGTTTCCGCCGAGGGCGGGGCGGGTCTGCATAAGGATGCAGCTGTCATCCTGGGCGACGATGTCGAATGCGGTGCAATCGGCGGTTAGGCCGCAATGGAGGCCGTATGAGATCATGGGCGCGACGGTTCGGCCGAAGGGGGTTGCGGCGAAGAAGACGATTTGCGGCCAGTGCTGTGAGACGAGCTGGGCGATGGCTTTTGTGTGTGGGGCGGGATCATCGGAAGACAGTAGCGGGTCAATTATTACATGGACGCGATCGGCTCCGGCGTGGATAAGCTGGTCTGCGTCGGTTTTATCTGTGGGTGAGCAGAGGACTGCGGAAACGGTAGCTTCTACCGGGCCTGCGAGGCGGCGGGCCTTTGCGATGAGTTCATATGTTACCTCGGTAATTTTGCCTTGTGTGAGTTCGGCGACGACCCAGAAATCTTTTGAGCCGAGGGTAAGATTAAGTTTGGGGGGCGCGGTTGTGCAGTGGGCGTGCGGGGCGGGTTCGGCTGCGACTGCTGCGGAGGCTGATCTTGCGTTTTGGGCGATAACGGCGGCGAGATCAGGTATTGAATCGACCTTTATTGCTTTGCGCTGGGATTTGGGCGGTGCGAAGACCTTTATGACCTGGGTCTTTGAGCCGGCCAGCCCGCAGGAGGTTGGGTTTATATCGGCCATACCCCACTGGAGGAGGTCTGCTTTAGCTGCGCGGCGGGCGGCGGAAAAAGCGGGATAGAGCAAGTGGGGGAATTTTGCGACAGTTATTAGGGCCGGTTGGGATTTTGATCTTACGACTTCAGAGCCGCCGGTTACTATGCGGGTGAATTCGAAGCTGCCATTGTTCGCAGTAACGTCTGTTACATAGGAGATGCAGGGGAAATTTAAATGGGCGGCGATCTGCGGAGGGACCTGGGCGGTGTCGCCGTCGACGGATTGCATGCCGGAAACTATGTAATAGTCATCTGTGGCGAGAACTTCTTTTGCGAGTTTTGCAAGGGCAGCGGCGATGGTGTTTGCGGTTGCGTAGGTATCTGCGCCGCCGAAGGCTCGGTCTGTGATTAGCAGTGCTTTATCGGCGCCTCGGGCGAGGCAGTAGCGGAGTACTTCGGCGGAGGCGGGCGGGCCCATGGTTACAGCGATGATGCGGCCGTTGTTGTTTTGGAGGGTGCGCATGTGGTGGGCTACGGCGAGGGCGTTGGTATCAAGCTCGTTTATAACAGAGGCGAGCTTGTTGCGCATGAGGGTGCCGGTTTCCGGGTTGAAGGCGTTGTCGGAAATTTGCGAAACGTCGGGAACCTGTTTTACCAAGACTATAAAATCGCTCATTGTAACCTCATAAAACATATCCAGTACGAGTCGGGCTTTAGAGCAGTTTAAGCTATCCTGCTCTGCTTGTGGCTACTGCAAACTTCTATGAAGCCAGGCCTGTCAAGTGGAAAGTTCATGTGATTGGTTCATTCT
>MHYB01000044.1:29426-30827 GCA_001824635.1 Planctomycetes bacterium GWF2_50_10 | reverse complement strand
ACTCCCCCCAAAAATCCACTTGACACACTTTTTTTCATGTACAACAACTTGCGCAAGTCCCCCAAAAACCGCCCCCAACGCCCCAAAAACCACATTGAACTCAAAACTCAACCTTCAAAACTCAAACCTCTACCCTCCCTCTACCCCTTTTCAACTTGCGCAAGTAAATCCATAAGGACAGTTCTTTGTTAAGTCAATAAAAAAGGCTCGTCTTGCGACGAGCCTTTGAGGTTTAGAAAGATATTCCAATTACTTCTTTTTGGAAACCTTCTTGGCTGCGGGTTTTTTACCAGCGGCGGCTTTGGCTTCTTTTACTACGATCTGTGCGGCCGCGAGCCTTGCGATTGGTACTCTGAAGGGTGAGCATGAAACGTAATCCATGCCGACCTTGTGGCAGAATTCCACGCTGGCAGGATCGCCGCCGTGTTCGCCGCAGATACCGATTTCCAGCTTGGGATTTGCAGCCCTGCCGCGTTCGATCGATATCTTGATCAACTCGCCGACACCAGTCTGGTCGATGCTCTGGAACGGATCGCCAGGCAGTATGTGCTTGGCAATGTAATCCGGCACGAAGCCGCCGATATCGTCACGGCTAAAGCCGAACGACATCTGCGTAAGGTCGTTTGTGCCGAATGAGAAGAACTGTGCGATCTCGGCTATCTGGCCGGAAACCAGGCAGGCCCTGGGTATCTCGATCATCGTGCCGAGCATGTGCTTGATGCTCTTGAGGTTGTACTTCTTGAGCACTTCGCTGTAAACCTGCTTGGCGATAGCATACTGATCCTTAATTTCGTTTACATCGCAAACGACAGGGATCATGATCTCCGGATATGGCTTCTTGCCGGCTTTTACCAGTTCGGCTGCGCCTTCAAGAATAGCACGAATCTGCATCGCGCTGACTTCCGGATAGGTCACGCCCAGGCGTACGCCGCGGTGTCCCATCATCGGGTTGGACTCGTGGAGATTCTCTGCTCTCTTTTCGAGTTCAGCAAGCGAAATATTCAAAGCCTTTGCCAATTCTTCGAGCTTGGCCTTTTCGCGGGGTACGAATTCATGCAACGGCGGATCGAGGAGACGAATCACGACGGGCATTCCGTCCATTGCCTCGAGTGTTGCCTTGATATCCTTCTTAACGAACGGGAAGAGTTCGTCGACGGCTTTCTTGCGTTCATCCACGTTCTTGGATGCGATCATCTTACGCAGTGAGAACAGCGGTGCATCTGCGCCCTTGCCGTAGAACATGTGTTCTGTGCGGAAGAGGCCGATTCCCTGTGCGCCGAACTGCTTTGCAATGGCTGCGTCGGCGGGTGTATCGGCATTGGTGCGAATGCCCAGTTTCTTTACTGCATCGCAAGTCTTGAGGTAATCGGTGAGGGCCTTGTTCTCGCTGCTGGCATCCAT
>MHYB01000044.1:10988-29367 GCA_001824635.1 Planctomycetes bacterium GWF2_50_10 | reverse complement strand
AGAGCGGCACAAGCCATCCTCACCGCCCGCCGCAGCCGACTATGCAGCATTTGCCCCAGCCGCGTGCTACCAGTGCAGCGTGGCTTGTCATGCCGCCGCGGGCGGTGAGGATGGCTTGTGCCGCTCTCATGCCTTCGACGTCTTCGGGGTTGGTTTCTTCACGGACGAGGATGACCTTCTTGCCGTCCTTGGCCCAGTTCACCGCGTCCTGCGCTGTGAATACTATCTGGCCATTGGCGCCGCCAGGACCTGCGGGCAGACCCTTGGCAAGAACCTTCTGTGCCTTTTCAAGTGTGGGGTCGATGATCGGGTGGAGAAGTTCATCGAGCTGGGCGGGCGTAACTCGCATTACGGCCTCTTCCTTGGTGATGAGCTTTTCCTTGAGCATGTCCACTGCCATCTGAACGGCGGCGGGCCCGTTTCTCTTGCCTACGCGGCACTGAAGCATGAACAGGCGGCCCTTTTCAATCGTGAATTCGATGTCCTGCATGTCACGATAGTGCTTTTCGAGCCTCTTCTGTATGGCGTCGAGTTCTTTATATGCCTTGGGCATCGCTTTTTCGAGGGTTACGAGGCCCTTGTTGTGTTCGCTCTGCGATGCGCCGTTGATCGGTGCAGGCGTTCTGATACCGGCGACAACATCTTCGCCCTGTGCGTTGATGAGGTATTCGCCGTAGAACTTGTGTTCGCCGTTGCCGGGGTTACGCGAGAAGGCAACGCCTGTTGCGCTATCGTCGCCGAGGTTGCCGAAGCACATCGACTGTACGTTGACGGCTGTGCCCCATTCGTCGGGTATGTTTTCTATACGGCGATAGCTGATGGCACGCTTGCCGTTCCAGCTTGAAAATACAGCGTGAATGCCGCCCCAGAGCTGCTCGTTGGCATCATCGGGGAATTCCTTCTTGAGTACTTCCTTGATCTTCTTCTTGAATGAATCGCAAAGTGTTTTGAGGTCCTGGGCTGAAAGATCGGTATCGAGCTTGACGCCTCTTGCGTGCTTCATCTCGTCCATGACCTTTTCGAGCTGCTTGCGGATACCCATATCGTCCTTAGGTTCGATGCCGGCAGCCTTTTCCATTACCACGTCCGAGTACATCATCATGAGCCTGCGGTAAGCGTCATATACAAATCTTTCGTTGCCGCTAATCGCGATGAGGCCGGGTATCGTCTTGCTTGTAAGACCGACGTTGAGCACTGTTTCCATCATGCCGGGCATGGAAGAACGTGCGCCCGAACGAACGGAAACGAGCAGCGGGTTCTTTTCGCCGCCGAATTTCTTGCCCATGGTCTTTTCGACCTTGGCCAGTGCTGCTTCAACTTCCTTCTTCAGTGTTGCCGGGTAGGTCTTTTTGTTAGCGTAGTAGTATGTGCATACTTCTGTGGTGATCGTAAAACCGGGGGGAACCGGAACTCCCAGGTTCGCCATCTCGGCCAGGTTGGCACCCTTGCCGCCGAGTAGTTCCTTCATCTTGGCATTTCCCTCGGCTTTACCGCCGCCGAAGAAATACACGTTCTTGTTGGCCATTTCTAGATTCTCCTTAAACATTGATAAATGCGTTATAAACGTTATTCCGCAACTTTGAACATTATTGTGCTGTCCTGAATTTAGACCGGCACCGCATCGCGGAGCCGATAAAATTAAAAGATGTCGCATTCTAAAGGAGGAGGTGGGCGGTGTCAAATACTAAAAAGAGGGTTCAGGGTTCAGGGTTGAGGGAAAGGAGGCAGGAGAAAGGAGAAAAGGGCAGGTTTTGGAGCCTGCCCGTCTGGTTTGGGGGCTCAATTTTCAGGCGACCGGGCGGATGCGGGTTGGCGGGAATTTTTGGTTATTATGGTGGTCGCCGAGGCAATCTACGATAGCCATGGCTTTGGACATGAGAGTCTTTTCATGGCCATGGACGCAGAGGACGTCGCACTCGGTACCGAGAATATAAGGATGGCCGGTCGCCTTCATCATTGCCACGAACTCAAGCGACATGCGGCGAACCTGGTCGACAGTGATTAGCTCGTCGCTGAAGAAACGTTTGGAAGGGAGGTTTCCGTACAGGACGATGTTTTTGGGAACGATAAGTGCATCCTCCCAGAGCTTTCGTGATGCGCCCAGGGAGAGCAATGCGGGGTCAAGTTTCGTGAAGGCCTGCACCATTTCATTGGTCAGTTCACCGCAGCAGTGCAAGAACAGGTCTACCCCTGCAGAATCCAATTCGGCCTTTATGCGGCGAAGGTATTTCATGATCATACGGTCGAAAATATCCGAGCCGTCGGCCATCTGCTTTGGCGAGACATAGACGGAGTTGGCGGCGGGTTCGGCGATGAAGAATGCTTTTGCGCCTGCAGCTGCCTGTGCGCGAAATGAGCGGAGGATTATTTCAACGGCTAAATCCATCAGGGTCTCAAGCATTTTCACATCCGCATCCTCAGCTGCGGTAATGCCCATACCCGCCAGGTACACTGGTGTGATTGGTTCGGCTACGAGCTTGGTCATGAGTGAGAATGGGCCGATGCTCATGCCGACTGGAAGGAGATCTGTGTTTTGGGCTACATATTGGACGGCATCGACGTTGGCCTGCAGTCGCGGATCCAGCGGGCCGTTAATGGCAGAGTGGATGGTCTGCAACTGATCCTGTGTGGGGCACGATGAGAAATGGAATGTGGGGATATCCTTTTCCGATACGCCGCCAAGTGCTCTAAGGAGAAGTGCCTTTTCCAGAACAAGATCCATCACGGGCATGGCCAGGGGAGTTTTGTATATTGTCGCGGCGTCTGCTATGACTTTGCCAAGCCGCACGCCGTCGCGAAGTATCTCGTCATGGTCTGCGTGCTCTTTAAGGACAAGGTCTGCTCCGATCGGGAAATGCAGCCCTGAGTTTGCAAGGTCAATATAATATTGGCGATCCATAGCTGTCTCCTTTATTTTGAACTCTTGTTACGTTTACAGCATACACTTTCAATGATGTCGGGGTCTTTAAGTAAAAACCGGAAGTTTTGCAGTAAACAGCTAAACTGCATTTGGCGGTATATTGCAGCCAGAAGCAAGACAGCGACAATACGCGGCAGGATAAGTAAAGCGGCTCATGGAAAAAGACTATCGGCGATATTTTTCAGCAGGAAAATCTAAGACCCCGGCAGGAAAATGTCATAAAACTCAAAGGCCGGCGGCAGCGGAGAGCGGCATTGTTTTTTGCTGACGTATGAGTATAATAGCAGGTTATGACAAACCGGAGTAGAAATGCGTAGTAATGCGAAGACGGGCGGGCTGGAGACGCTGATATCTGTCTTACTGCTTTGCGCGGTGGCATTGGTGCTGGCGGGGGTGTATTTCAAGCAATTCAATTACGACAAGCTGCATTTTCAAGCTGAAGCGGCCAATGCCCATTCCGGCGACAATGAGGCGCAAGTTGGTTTAGAAAAAATAGCTCCTGCTGGGTTTACTGCCGGTGTTGCCCAGATATTCGATAATGAAACACTTTATGAGAAGATCGATGGCAAGGCTGATCTTTATCTCGAATCGGGATTCCAGAAGATGACCTGCCAGATGTTTGTTAAAGCGGGCAAGGAAGATACTTGGTTTGAATTTTACGCCTATGATATGGGTACGGGATTAAACGCGTTTGCTGTGTACGGAGTGCAAAGGCGGCCCGAGGGGCAGGTGCTGGATGTCAGTGAACTGGCTTACCGGACAGCGGACGCGGTATTCTTTTGCAAGGGCAAATACTACTGCGAGGTGATGTCGTCGGGCCTGGATGAGCAACTGGCGGCGGCAATGGTGGAGGCGGCGCGCAAGTTCGTCAAGAATTTCGCAAGTCAAGCGGGCGGCATACCACAGATAGAAATGTTCCCGAAACAGCAACTCGTGGCGGGCAGCTATAAATATTTCATATCAGGGGCATACGGCTTTGACCGGTTCAAAAACACGTTCTCGGCAAGGTACGATGTGGACGGGGTAGGGGTGACGGCTTTTATTGTCGATGCCGGTGACGGGACGGAGGCCCAGAAATTAGCCGCCGAATACAAGCAGTTCGTAATTGAAAACGCGCAGGGGCAGGAGGTTGAATCGAATAACGAACAGCTAAAAGGCGCGGTGCTGGATTTGGGCGGGTTTTACGAAATAGTATTTGCAAAAGGCAAGTATGTGGCAGGCGTGCATGAGGCGGAAGATAAGGCGGCGGGGGAGAAGATCGCGGAGGAGTTGCTAAAAAAAATCCAAATCGCAAATTCCAAATAACAAACAAATTCTAAATGAAGAAATAAGTCAAAAAAATACAAACAAAACGAAGAAACAAAGATGGAAATTTCGAGACGGGAATTTTTAATACGGGCGGCTAAGGCTGGTGCCGCTGCGGCGGTAGTCGGCGGCGGGGCGTATGCGATCATGGATAAAAATGGGCCAACTGGTCAGGCTCAAGAAAGCGTGATAAAGCTTGGGGACTATTCGGTAAAGCCTGTTGAGGGCAAGGTGCTTAGTGTAGTAAAGGGTGACGACCGTTCGGCGATGGCCGCTAAGGCAATTGAGCTGCTTGGCGGGATAGGTCGGTTCGTGCAGAAGGGCGACCGGGTGCTGGTAAAACCAAATGCGGCATTTGCCAGGGCACCGTTCTTATGCGCTACAACCAACCCGGCTTTGGTTGGTGAAGTTGTGCGGCTTTGCTATAGTGCCGGCGCAAGGGAAGTTATAGTTACCGATAATCCCATTAACGACGCATCCAGTTGTTTCGCAATAAGCGGCATAGGCAAGGCCGCTGCCGGCGCGGGCGCGAAAGTTATGATTCCTAGGGACAGCTATTTTTCCCCATATACGCTTGAAGGGGGTAAGCTGATCGTGGATTGGCCGATCTTGTGGGAGCCGATGCGGAACGTTAATAAGGTTATATCGGTAGTGCCCATAAAAGACCATCACCGCAGCGTGGCATCGATGTCGATGAAGGGGTGGTACGGGCTTCTGGGCGGAAGAAGGAATATTTTTCACCAGGACATCAATACAATCATCGCTGAGCTTGCCGCGATGGTGCGGCCGACGCTGGTGATACTTGATGGTGTGGAAGTGATGGCGACAAACGGGCCTACGGGCGGCTCGACCAGTGATTTGCGAAAAACGCGTACCTTAATAGCAAGCTGTGATCAGGTTGCCGGCGACGCTTACGGCGCTACATTGCTGGGGCTGGAGCCAAATCAGTTGCTTTATCTGCAAAAGGCCCAGGAACTGGGAGCCGGCGTAGCGGACTGGCAAAAATTAAAACCGATAATCGCGAGCTAGTTGTATATGAGACTTAAATTTATTGTCTGTAAGGTTCTCCAGCGGGAAGCTTATTTTTGTGCAGCACGATCAAAAAACGTTGTCGATATAGTTTTAATGCCACAGGGCCTGCATAATGAGCCTGATAAACTGCGTGAGCAGGTGCAAAAGGAAATGGAGATCATTGAGGATCCTCATGGCAGGCCTTATGACGCGTTGCTTCTTGGCTATGGACTTTGCAGTAACGGCATAGACAGGGTAGTTGCCCGCGCAACCACCATAGTGCCGCGCGCGCATGACTGCGTTACTATTCTGCTTGGGTCAAAGGATCGTTATAAGGAATATTTCGATTCTCATCGCGGCACCTACTGGTACAGCGACGGCTGGATAGAGCAGAGCCTACAGCCATCGAAGGAACGGGTTGAAAAACTGCTTAAGGAATATACCGAAAAGTACGGTCAGGAAAACGCCCAGTATCTTATGGAAATGGAGCAGGGCTGGCTCAAGGAATACGGTTGGGCAACGTATGTGGACTGGGGGCTGGCTGGCAGCGATGAGCAGAAAAAATTTACGCAAGAATGCGCCCAATTTCTAAATTGGAAGTATGACGAACTCAAAGGCGACTCGGCCCTTTTGCAGAGAATGCTTGACGGTGATTGGCCCGATGCCGATTTTCTTAAAGTTCTTGCAGGCCAGAAGATATGCGCGGATGTTACAAGCGAAGGAATTGTAAGAGCATCCGACGATCCCCAATAATCCACGCCGTTTTTACACGCGACACTGATCATATATCCTATCGTAAATCAGCAATTTGATTGCTTTTGCATCCGATAAAATATATGATTTCTATTCGTAATGCGGGTGTGGTTTGCCCTCGCTTTAAACGGAACGTTTGTAAATCAACGTAGTAAAGTCACCAGTTGCGGTTCAAGGAGGTCAAACTGATGGTCGTAAAAAACGTCAGTCAGAAAGTCTGTGTATTTTTTGTCATAGCCATGCTTGGGGCTGGCTTACTTCAGGGAGCAAAAGGCTCAGAGTGCACAGGCCCGGTAGGTTTCAAGCATAACATGAATTGCCCGTTCGGTTTTGAACACAAGACCCGGCTCAGATGGCTCAACGTGCCGGGCGTAAGTTCTGACATCTTATTGACTGTGGGATGTTATGATGACGACGGCGACACTGGCCAGGCAATGGTCTTTTTCACTTACAGTGATGCCGAATCCGCTGTTTGCAGTAACAGGGGATGCCCCGGTCAGGACCCGATATGTCAGGAAACCGAATGCGGTCCGAGCGTTGGCTTTATTACGACTGTACAGATCAACGGATCGCAAGAGGATTTCGATACGTTTTTTCCCAATGGTATAAGTGCTCCTGGCGCGTGTACAATTACAAAGGTCGGACAAAAATATCCCGTTGTTATAAACAAGTACGAACCGCCTTCACTTATCGCAACGCCGTCAAACGGACAATTCAAACCTCTGGGATACACTGCGAAATTTGATGTACTCGTTGAGACGGTGTACCTTTATTACGAAGGATGCATTGCAGATAAGCAGGTTGATCAAGGGACGATTCGCATCAAGGTTGTGCAGTACGTTCCCGAAGACGCATGGATGACGGATTACCGCAAACGCAGGCCCGACCCGCCGCACCTGCGACATTTTACCCGCGTCTTCGCACCGGTTGGGCAGGCAGATATCGACTGGATAGAGTTTGAGTGGGGTCCCAGTGACTGGCCCTGCGGGGGCAACTGCATTCCGGAGCGGTCGATGATCACGCCCATATCATACCAGTATGCCGCGGCGAGTTATCACGCCGTTAGAATACCCAGTATGGACAGCACCGCGCCAAATACGATAGCTGCTGCGATGGCCAGGTGGGGCTGGCAGACAAACCATGACCCCGCATATATCGTGCGTGATATGGGTTCTGCGGGCAAGCTATATTATAACTGCGATACAACTTCAAGCGAGACGGGCAAAAAACTCGCCAGCAACATTGAGTATTGTACATCATCCCAGTCGCGAGGGCAGGGGAGTATTTTGTGGCGATTCGATTATGACGCAAACGACCGGATGACCGCAATGTATGACGGCCCAGTTGCAGGCTCAAGCGATCACAAATATCTCTTTGGCTGGTCGCATAATCAGACAACCGGAGCGGATACAGTCGTAATCAGCTATGTTGAGCATGGCCAGACCATCAGGCAATTGCAAAAGCAGTACAACCGGGAAAATTTTCTCACCGCATGGATCGGCGACAGCGGCACGGGAGCAACCGAATATTACGGTGTTGCGGATTATAACGACCACAGGCTCGAAGGCGTTGAAAAGAAGATATATAACGCTGTGGGCGATATAGTGCGGTTTGATGTTTATGATGTCAATAAGCTCACCGATGAACTTTATGAACGAATGGATCAGCCGGTGCTGGTGTCCAGCTATGCAGTTAAAAATCCTGGCGGTGGGGCGCAAACGAGCAAATTCAGGGATTTTGTATATGATCCCAACAACGCCGTAAAGACCGAATACACTTGGCTAAGCAATGATTCTGCAAGGTGCGTTAAATACTACTACACTGACGCGTCACTTAAAAATCTGATCAAAAAGGTGGAATACTCCCAGCTTGCGACGGGTCTTTGGGAGCCTTCCGGACAGACGTTTACTACCATTTACAATTATGATGACGTAAACAACATCAAAGAAGTGCTGTATCCATCTGGCAAGCGGGCCGACGTGACGGTGTATGATACAGATAAAAGGATAATCAGCAGTTGTGTCTATGATATCGAGCATGATGCCAACGCCGGTGCGGTATCGACTTTTTATTCCGGCAATAATGTTTCAAGCCGTATCGATCAGCACGGCGGCGAAACGGAGTATGAATACACAACCATCAACGGCTCGACATTCTTGAGCATCGAACGCGGACCTGTTTGCGATGGCAACCGCCAGGTCAAGCAATACCTTTATGACGGCGCGGGCCGGGTTATAGAGGAGATCGCCAAAGATCCAAATGGCGTCAATGTATCCACGAAGTTTATTTATGATCCCATAACCGGCAGACTTGATTCAAAAATACAAGCCTATGGCAGGGGCGAGCAGGCTACGACAATTTACAAATATGACGATCTTGGCAAAGTTACGCGCATTAAATCGGCGGCAGGAGTGGTAACCGGCAAGAGTTACAACGTCCTTGGACAACTGGCCGATGAGTTTGTACTTGCCGAGGCGACGGATATAAACGAGCCTGATGCCTCGCTGGAACTGATCTCGCAAACAAAATACATTTATGATGCCAACGGCCATGTGGTTACACAGAAGCGGGCAAAAGACGGCACTGCATTTACCTTTGATGAACCCGCCGATTGGATAACTACACAATACGGCTATGATTTCCTTGGGCGAAAAACGAGCGAAACTGCCGACGTCAATGGCCTGGAGCTTACGACGACTTATGAATACGACAACCAGGGTGAACTTGTCAAAACTACTTACCCGGACGGCAAGTGGGAAAAGATCGTTCGCGACGGTCGCGGCCTTGTGACAGAGAGGATCACCGGCTATGGCAGCACAAACGTGCTGGTAACCGCGTGCCAATATGACCTGAACGGTAATTTAACCCAGCAGCAAAATCCCGATGGAACCGTCGACGTTTTTGCCTATGACAATTTCGACAGGCTCATCAGGAAGTACAAGCAATCGACCGGGGGCGCCTATACGCAATTTGATCTCAATGAGGCCGGTCAAGCCTTGCGCGAGGCCGCTTGTGATGCCAATGACGTTGTGCTTAAAGAAATCAGGAAGCAGTATGATCCGCTTGGCATGGTTATCACAGAACGAACTCTTGAGGTGCCTGGGACGCTTAATGACGCAAATGACAGCATCACTATATTCAAGTACGACGTGGCGGGTAACCTGGTAAAAACGGTCAGCAAAGGCCCGGGTTCAGTGAACCCCGCAGTTATAAATGAGCCTAATGATATAATAGGCGAAACCGGCTTCGATGCCATGAACAGGCGTGTGCGGCTTATCGACGGCGAAGGCCTTGAGACTTCTATGATGTACGACGGTGATGGACGCATCACTGCCTCCATCGACGCCAATGGCTTTGCGGTTAGTAAAATCTATGACTCGGCCGGCAGGCTGGTAAAGACCATCGACGAGATGGGCAATTATAAAACCAATTTGATCGACAGCCTCGACAGGGTGATCAAGACGACCTCTTACGACTGCAACGGCACGCCAACCTTAAATGATGATGTCGCATTGGAGCAGGTGCGATTTGAATATGACAACCTCGGCAACATGATTCGCCGCGCGACGATGCGCGACGGTGCCTCAAATGCAGAAATAGATACAACTGTCGACAAGGTAGAAGATTTTATTTACGATGAGAATACAGGTCGTCTATACCAGGAGAAGACATACTACAACTCTAACCAGACCGCGATAACGACGCACTATTATGACGGCATCGGCCGACAGGTTCGGGTTGTAGACGCAGAGGGGAATGAAAAGAAGACGTATTTCGATACGGTCTATCCCGGCCGAATCACCAGGACAGAAGAGATAAATTACAACCAGGCGGGTTCTGCAGGTTCTGTTACGGTGGGCACAGTTTATGGTTACGACGGCCAGGGCAGGCTTGCTTCTGCCACGATAGAGAAAACGGGAACAGATATTGTAACATCCTACTCTTATGACGCGATGGGCAGGTGCACGAGCATAACAAAGCCCAATGGCGCAATCGATGTCAACACTTACGGCGCGATGGGCAATATCATCAGCATGGTTCGCGATAGGGACGATGTGGGCCAGAGGGTCGATTTTGAATTCGACAGGCTTGGCCGAAAGATCGGGCAGATCGCCTATGATCCAGCAGGGCAGAAGACGCAGTATATTTACACCAGGAACGGCAAAATTTCAGATATCATTTACGCCGACGCAAGCGCAAAGAACTATTATTACGATCTTTGCGGAGAAGTTGACGAAATAGTTAACCGTGATGGCAAAAGCGTACTGCAAAGCCGCGACAGGACTGGCAGGCTGCTGGAAGAAACCGACAGCTTAACTGCTCCAACATTCAGAACGGAATTTGATTATGACGGCGCCGGACGGATGATATGGGCAAAAAAGACGGCCGGCGGCATAACAGTATCCGAGTCGAGTTTTACATACAATGGCTTTGGGCTAAAGCAAAGCGAAACTGTAACCTACGATGACGACAGCAACACGACTGTTATCATGAATTATCAATGGGATCAGGCCGGCAATCTTGTAATGGCTTGGGACGGCCTTACCGGCAATCAATTTACATACACCCATGACGGACTTGGCAGGGTCAAGACGGTTTCACTGGGCCAGACGCAACTGGCACAATACCAGTACATCGGTTCGCAGGTAAAATCGATTGAATACACAAATGCCGGTATTGCCACAACGCTGGCCTTCGATGAACTTATGCGAACCCAACAGATCACAAGCTTGATGTCAAGTGAAACGCTGCTTGATCTGGTATATACGCACGACGACATGTCGAACATAATCTCAATGCAATACAATCACCTCTTGCCGGCAGTTTATGACCTTTATACGTACGACAGGCTGGGCAGGCTTACAGCTGCGCAGTACGCCAGTGAAACTGGCCTGAGCAGGATTTTTGAAATCGGCAAGATCGAATTGGCCGCCGCAATAGGCGCAAGCTGGTTTGCCGGCAATGATATTGCCGCTGTAGTTGCGCTTTCAGTTAGTGATGCAAATGAGCCAAATGATGCCAGCACAATTGAGAATGTCTACGATGACCAGGGCAACCTCTCCGCAAAAATTATTACAGATGCCCAGGGCAAAATCATTTCCTTTACAATATACCTGGATGACGGCGGTCGGGTAACTATCAATTCAACTTATGATGGAGATTCTCAAACGGATGTGGTTGAGCAATATAATGCCGCCGGGCAGTTGGTCTCATCCGAAATTATCCAGCAGCAGCCCACGGCCCCTGAAACTTTGATCATGACCGGTTTTTCCGAAGAACCGATGATGAGTTTTATGAACTTTGAAGACGACTTCCTCATGCAGAGCATGTCCATGAGTTCGCCCACACCAGGCTCCGAGGAATTCGGCTGTGATTCGCTTGGCAACAGGCTTGCCACATACAACCAAAACGGCACCGTAGTTACCTATCAGCACAATTCGCTTAACCAGTACACCAATATCGAAACAGATTACGGATGGGGTATAATCGAAGATGCGAATCTCAGTTACGATCAAAGCGGTAATTTGCAGCTTGATGCCTGCCAATATGGGTATGAGTACGACTACGCCGGCAGGCTTGCCAAAATAAAGAGCGGCACCATTGTGCTGGTCAGCTACGAATATGATGCGCTTGGTCGCAGGATCAAAACCGTAAAAGACGGCCTGGGTCAATACTTCTATTATGATACGCAAGGACGCGTAGTTGCCGAAACGGTTGTCGCAAATAATGTAATCGATCTGGCCAGAAGCTATGCTTACGGCCAGGGCGAGGCCCCGATAACGATGCTTTTCAAGGAACCTTATGTAGATGCAAACGAAGTGGCATGGCTCATCGGTTTCTGCGGATCATGGCTTTGCGATTCGAACAACCCCTCATACGACGGCCAATATGACGAAGATGATTCAAACTCGGTCGATTTGGAGGATTTCGCCTCGCATATAAACTCAGACGGCTGGCATTCCAATTTATCCGACAGCACTGAGACTCAGTATTATTATCTCTATGACCAGGCTGCCTCCGTCATGGCTCTTATCGGCGGCAAATATGGCAGAGCCGAGGACAGGGAATATTATGTCTATGATGCCTTCGGAATTCCCAGCACCCAGTCGGAGATCGGCAACGACTTTTTCTATAACTCAATGCGATTGGAGCAAATTGATAGTGTCACCATATTCGAAAAAGATGGCAGGCATTACAGCCCGGTACTGGGCCGCTGGATGCAGCCCCGCGAAGAAGGCCCAAATGCGTATGAATTTGCCGGGTCAAACCCGATCACCGCGTATTGATTTTGCCGTTGTGAAAGATCGGCCTTTACGGGATAATTCGCCTTTACGTTTTTGAAAGGCGATATGGATAACGTTGTATTGCATCGTGAACGCAGCATAAGGTTTCTTTGCTTCGCGGCGGCAGCAGTAGGTTTTGCCCTGATCTTGCAAATTGGTCTAAACGCCAATTTTGCAGTCGAGCAGATGCGTCTCACCGGCCTTGAGCAGGGAATGCTGGAGGCATTTCGTGAAACATGCGGAATTTTTGCCCTTGGTATCCTGATACTAATAGCTGGTTTGGCAGAGCCGGTAATAGCGGCGATGGCGCTGGTTTTGTTCGGCGTTGGGCTTGCGAGTGTAGCTTTTGTGCACCAATATTACTGGCTAGTGATCATAAATGTTATTTGGAGCCAGGGACTTCACGTCTGGTTCCCGCTGCCTAATTCAATGGGCCTTGCTCTTGCAGAACCAGGCCAGCAGGGCAAACGCCTTGGACAGATACAGGCCTGGGGCGCCTTGGGCAGCGCAGCCGGACTCTTCGCGGCATACGGTTTAACGCAGGCTGGCGTAGCGATCAGGCCTTTATATATCCTTGCGGGCTCTGCGGCGATTATCGCGGCGGCGTGCTGCATGTTCATTCCAAAGCAGATACGCAGCGCCAGGCCCAGGCTGGTTATAAGAAAAGAGTACGGCCTTTACTACCTGCTCAATTTTTTCGAGGGCTGGCGAAAACAGATCTTCCTCGCCTTTGCCGGATACCTGCTGGTTTTCAAATACGGCACGAGCTTAAAAACTATGCTCGTATTATGGATGATCGTGCAACTGGTAGGCTGGTTTTCATCCAAAGCGGTAGGGCGGCTCATAGACCGAGTCGGCGAGCGCAAGGTGCTTGTATTCTACTACGGATTTATGACGGTGTGCTTCATCGGTTATGCTGTGATATCGAACAAGTACCTGCTTTACGGCGTTTACCTCCTCGACAGCTGCTTCTTCGTCTTCGCGATGGCGATCACGACTTACATAGGCAAACTCGCCCCCACGAATGAAAAAACTTTGACGCTCAGCACCGGCATCGCTGCAAATCACATCGCTGCTGTATCGATGCCGCTATCGGCGGCTTGATATGGAAATATCTTGGCTACCAGTGGACCTTCGCGATAGGCTCCGCCGCCGCCGCTGCCAGCATCCTGGCCGCAATGAGAATTCCAGAAAAACTAACGCCCCCAGTTCATATCGAACCCCAACCCGCTAACGTCATGACAGAAATATAGAATTTCGCCCAAAATTACAAGCAAGTGATGAGAAAGCAAAATTGTTGACCTCCGCCATCTTGCAATGTACACTCATATGTAAATAAATGGAGGCTTCGAGTGTATAACAGCAGAAATATGACAGTTACATTTGGGGCGGGCCGTATTTTCACGCCGGCGGTAATAATTTTCTGTATTTTGCTCGGAGCCGGTTACGCTGGGGTCGCATGGGCCACAAAGTTTGTCGCGTCATGGGGTATGCTCAGCACCAATAACGTAATGAGCGGCAAGTTATGGACGCTTCTAACGTATTCGTTCTTTAACAGCTGTGGTCTTCCGCTGGCATGGGATATTCTCGTGATCATCTTCATCGGCTCAGCTTTGGAAAACAAATGGGGCGCAAAGTCCTGGATAATCTTCTGGGTAATTATGTCGGCAACATGCGGCCTGATCTACCTTCTGGCCAGCATATTTTTTAAAGGCATACTGGTGGCCGGTTCCGGCGCTTGCGTGTATGGGCTTATTGGTGCTTTTGGTCTTACGTTTCGCCATAATCTCTCTTATTCCTTCCTTGGCACCATCAAAGCTCATCACGGGGCACTGATCATGATCGCCATAGGAGTGCTGCTGAGCATCCCGCGACCGCTTTCGCTTATTGACGTGGCAGGCGCGGCAATTGCGTGCGGTTATCTAAAGCTGCTGTGGAAATTCAACGAGCGAAAGGCTGTTGGGCCTGCTCGGGGCAAAAGCGCTAAAAAACCCGGGGCGTTTGTGGATGTTGATTGATGGATCCAAAAGCTCATAATGACCTTGACGTGCGCATCGAGCGTGCGCGTCAGGCAATGGAAAATTGCATGCTGTGTCCGCGCCTCTGCGGCGCCAACCGGCTCAGGGGTGAAAAGGGTTATTGCTCTCTTGACGCGTGTGGTTATTGCTTCAGGAGCATGGTCGTAAATTACGAGGAGTATGGGCTAAACCCCTCGCACCAGCTTTATTTTTCCGGCTGCAATCTCCGCTGCGAATTCTGCTCTGTGGGCCAGTACAATATCGAGCCTTGCCAGGTGTGCCCGCCAACGGATACGGGCTTGTTGGCGAAGGATATCCTCCAAAAACAGGCGGCTGGTGCAAAGACTCTCAACCTGCTTGGCGGCGAGCCTGCTGTAAATTTATATGCTATTTTGCAGCTTTTGAAGGAATTGCCTGTAACAACACGGGTGGTTTGGAACTCTAATATGTATTATGGCGAATTGGCCGCTGAGCTTTTGGATGGCCTTGTGGATATTTACCTTGCTGACCTCAAATGCGGCAATAATGATTGCGGCTGCAAGCTGCTCTGGGCAAATAACTATCGCGAGACTGCCAAGATGCGAATAAAAGAGGCGGCATGTAAGGCCCAGACAATAGTTCGGCATGTACTTATGCCCGGCCATTTCGAATGCTGTACAAGACCGGTATTGGAATGGATCGCAGCTGAGACGCCGGATGCAGCGGTGAGTATAAAGGGTGATTATGTACCGCCGGCTCATTCTCAGCTTTGTCCGCTCGAATATGTAAGCAGCAAGGAATTGGAAAGAGCAGTTACCCTGGCGCGAGATATGGGATTAAAACTGGTGCATTCTGGAAAATAAACCGAGAAAAACCAAAGTTGGCGAGTTTGAGATACGCGTGTTAAGCGACGGCCGAATAGTAATGGTTGCGCCGGATGAGAAACTCATTGCCGTGGCCGAAAGTATTAAAAAACAAATGTCAGATGAGCAATCGCCTGATCAGGATCAGGAAATTAAATGAGGATTTTATGGCTGAAAATGAAACGTTAAAAGCAGTCGGGGCAAAACCGGCAAGTATCAACGCCGCGGCACCCAACCCCACACCGTCCGGGGTCGCACGCGCGCCCATGACAGAGCTTGAAACACTGGTAAGAGCCAGGTACCCGCTCATATATATAGTATCATGGGAGGAGCAGCGCGTTGGCGAGGAAGTCGCAAAAGTAGCCGAGCGCCTCGGCAAGCGGGTCTTCGAGTGGTCTGCTACCAACGGGCTGGTACCATACGGCACTTCGGCCCAGTCCCAAAAGCACAAGGACACAGCCACCGCCGATCCGCTCATAGCGATGGATACGATCTCGTCATACGTTGAGCCGGCGATTTATATATTCAAGGATCTCCATCCTTTTTTAAAGGACAGCAATATTGCAATAGTCAGGCGCATGCGTGAGATGGCCTCTACATTGAAGAATACCTATAAAACGATCATACTCGTAAGCCCAACTTTCAGCATTCCATGCGACCTGGAGAAGGATGTAACGGTGCTGGATTTCGAATTGCCCGCCGAGAGGGAATTCACCGCTCTGCTTGGGCGGATAGTGGAAGAGGTAAAGGCAAACCCCAAGCTGGACGTTACGCAGGTGCCGAAAGTGCGTGAGCAGATCGTCCATTCGCTTATGGGCCTTACGCTGTCGGAAGGTGAAAATGTGCTGGCCAAAGCATTGGTACGACATCACGGCCTAAGTGAAAAAAGTGTCGCGGTGATACTTTCGGAGAAGGAGCAGATAATACGCAAGAACGGCTTGCTGGAATATTATGCCGCCAACGAGGATATGAGCTCGGTTGGCGGCCTCGACGAGCTTAAGAACTGGCTTCAGAAGCGCACGGTTGCCTTTACAGATCAGGCCAGGCAATTCGGACTTCCTGCGCCGAAAGGCGTATTGCTCCTCGGTGTGCAGGGCTGCGGGAAAAGTCTTATGGCCAAGGCGGTAAGCAATATATGGAAACTGCCGCTGCTGCGGTTTGATGTAGGCAAAGTGTTCGGCAGCCTTGTCGGCTCTTCGGAAGAAAACGTTCGCCGTGCGATAAGAGTAGCTGAATCGGTAAGCCCGGTCGTGTTCTGGGTAGATGAAATTGACAAAGCCTTTCGCGGCTCACAGGGCAGCTCCGCCAGCACGGATGGCGGCACCAGCGCAAGGGTCTTTGGAACATTTTTGACATGGCTCAACGAAAAGAAACGGCCGGTGTTCGTCGTCGCTACAGCTAACGATGTGACATTGCTGCCGCCGGAACTGCTTCGAAAGGGCCGTTTCGACGAAATATTCTTCGTCGATCTGCCCGCCACCGAGGAACGCAAGGAAATATTCAGGGTGCATCTGATCAAGCGAAAATTCAATCTTGAAAGATTCGACGTGGCCAAGGCAGCCGAGGTTAGCGATGGCTTCAGTGGTGCCGAAATCGAAGAAGCGATCGTCAGCGCCATGTTCGACGCGTTCTACGAAAAGCAGAATCTCACGACCGAAAGGATAATCACCGCCGTCACGCAGACCGTTCCGCTTTCAAAAACAATGAGCGAGAAAATGATCGAGCTTCGCAAATGGGCAACCGGCAGGGCAAGGTCCGCCAGCAGGGAAAAGTATGTCTCTGCTCACGATCAGCAAAATAGTCAAAAGGAGAATGTATGAGCACGATAATAATACTTGCGCCGATAATAATCGGCTCGTGGCCGACGATAGCGCCGGCAGTGATCGGGGCGGCAGCGGCACTGGGATTTGTGGTGCGAAAAACCGCAAACGAACTCAAGGAAGAAGAGCACACACAGATCGAGACTGTTGAGCTTGAGCTTGAAAAAAGCTCGGTAGCTGCCCAGAACCTTGCGGGCATGAACGAAATGGTGCTCGAAAAAGACAACGTCCAGCTCCGTGTGCGCACCGACGAGATGAACAGATGCGTAATATGCGCCACCGGAGGCAAAAGCAAGGGTGAACTCGCTGAGATCGCGGAGGAATTCAAGGGCAAATTAAACCAGGTGTTCGTTTATAATAAGGTCATGACAGAACTCAAAAACAAGGGCTTTAACGTGACCAACCAGGAAGTGCTCTCCGATCAGAGCATAAAAATCAACGTAAGGCACATCGAATAACCAAATTGAGACTGGAAAATATATGGCTCAGCACGAGGTTGAAATAACAATATTGAAATCCGGCGAAGTTAAGGTGCACGTCAAAGGAGCAAAAGGCAAGGCGTGCATGGAATACGCCAACTGGCTCGCCAAAGTCGTGGGCGAAATTAAAGATCAAAAGCTCACAAGCGAGTATTACGAGGCGCAGGCGACCACGGCAGTTAAACTCCAGCAAAAACTGGCCAACGGATAACCCGGCACATGCGATGCAGACAGTGCGATTTTGAGAACATGCCCGGCCTGGACCGCTGCTTTAAATGCGGCTCGGTGCTTACCACGGTCGGCGAAGCGATAGAGATAGAACCGCCGCGCATGAGGTGGTGGAAAAAGCCCGGCCGCGACATCATGCGCCTCGCACGAAGAAGCGGCATCATACGCCCAATTGTGATACCGCAGTGGGCAAGGGGGGCTGTTGATGACGAGTACCTCGGTATCTATATTTCTATAATCCCCGGCCTTGGCCACGTCATAAAGAAGCAATGGCGCGATGCCATGATACTTGTTGGTATATGGATCGTGCTGGTTCTGACGGCTGTATTTTTCTTCGGCATGTCAGCCGGAATGTTTTTCACCGGCACTGCAATTGCCCTGCACGCGTGGATGGCCCTGAGCTGCTCATACATGCGAGTCGAAAAAGATATCCTTCGCCGCATGATGGCAATGGTAGTAGTGTGCCTGATTCTTGCGGTGGTATATGTATTTACATGGCGGCTGGCGACTAATAATTATGTAACTGGTTTTTCTGCCATGGATTTTGGCGGGCAAAAAGTAAAAACCGGCGATCTCGTTATCGGCAGACGGATTGAGCGGGTCAAATCGAAGGTGCAAAACGGGGACCTGGTGCTGGCCGGCATGAATACTCTTGGAAGGGGTGACAGGCGTTTTTTTCGCGGGGGCCAATCGATATCGGTAGGGCAGGTAATAGGCTC
>MHYB01000044.1:1346-10944 GCA_001824635.1 Planctomycetes bacterium GWF2_50_10 | reverse complement strand
ATGGCCAGGTGCTCGACCCCAACAGCTACCCTGTACCGTCATGGTTGCGGAATGTGGATGTTTCGTTTAATATCCCTCCAGGCCGGTATTTTGTAAGCAGTGCTTACACAATCAGCGGCAGAAATGTCGAAAATATCGCCGATTATGCCCAGGCTGTCTGTATTATGGATGCAAATGATCTGGCCGCGAGGGTATTTATGCGTTGGCTGCCGCTGAGCAGGAGAGGTTTAATAAAAGGTTTGCAATGACAAGATTCGGGCAGCTTGAGTTTGAAGACGACGGCAAATCCACGCCCAAGGCGACCAATAACGCCGGCGGTTTCGATAAAACTTCCCAGCCCCAGGGCGAACCTCCCCGCGACGCGGCCTTCTGTTATGCCAATGCCATGAAATTCTGGCTCGGCGGCGATTTCGAACAGGCCCTTCGCAATTTTTCACGCGCTGTGGAATATGACACCACTTTCCTAGGCGGCTGGCTCGGCCAGGTCGAAATGCTTATCGAACTGGGCGAATTCCCCGAAGCGACGCTTTGGACTGATAAGGCCCTCAAGTTCTTTCCTGACAATCCCGAACTTCTAGCTGCCAAGGGTGTCGCCGCCGCCTGCGATGCCAGGATGGAGCAGGCCTTCGCATTTTCCGACAGGGCGATCGAACGTGAAAACGCCGGCTGGCGAGTCTGGTTAGGCAGGGCACAGGTGCTCGTAAGAAAAAAAAGCAACATCGCACAGACTTGTATAAGCAATGCTATTTCGATGGCCGGGCCAGATGTCGGATACGTCTGTCTCAGGGCCGGTAGACTCCTTGCCGCAGCGGGTGATTACAGAAGTGCAATCGAGCATCTCGCAAAAGCCGTCGACCTCCTCCCAAAATCTTCGCTTGCCTGGCTCGAACTTGGCATTTGCCAGTCACGCCTTGGCCGCCCCGAAGCAAAAGCGACAATAGAACAAGCCCTGGGCCTGCGACCAGGCTGGAGCAGGGCAGTAGATGAACTTAGCAAATGCCGCAAACGCGGCTTCTTCAGTCGGTTATTTTCCAGATAATAATATAGAAAGTTTTTTATGCCACTATCAGCAGAACTTTACGCGATCTTAAGTCTGGCCCGGCGATCGGATGCTTCGGATGTGCATCTCGTTGCCGGCCTTCCGCCTATGTTTCGCATAAGCGGCGAGATCATCCTGGCCGATGCACCGCCCTTAAAGCGGGAAGATACCAACAGGCTCACGATGGAACTGCTCAACGAGGAACAGCAAAAAGCATTCCAGCGGGATTGGCAGCTATGCTGTTCTATATTCGATCCCAAGCTCGGCCGTTTCCGTGTGGCGGTCTATTTTCACGCCAACAACCCCGAAATGGCCATCCGCCTCGTCACCAACCAGATAAAAGCCAGGGAAAACCTTGGCCTTCCGCCCCAGATCGAGGACCTCACAAGGCTAACCAGCGGCCTTGTCCTTGTCACCGGCCCAACCGGCAGCGGAAAAACAACTACCCTCAATTATATGGTAGACCTGATAAATTCCGAGCGTCGCTGCAAGATCATCATGATCGAAGACCCCGTCGAGTATGTCCATTCACGCAAAAAGGCGATAATCATCCAACAGGAATTGTACGCGGACGTAAGATCATTTTCCGGCGCACTCATCCATGTCCTCCGCCAGGACCCTGATGTCATCTGTGTCGGTGAGATGCGCGATTATGAAACCACCGCCACCGCCCTGATGGCCGCAGAAACCGGCCACCTCGTAATCGCTACCTGCCACACTCCCAACACCTCCCAGACCGTCGAACGAATAGTATCAATTTTTCCCGGTGACCAGCAGCCCCAGATCGTTGCCCAGCTTGCAAACAGCCTCCAGGGCGTTATCGCGCAAAGGCTCCTCCCCAAGGCTAACAAAAAAGGCCAGACGCTTGCGACCGAGCTTCTTATTGTTAACCCCGCAGCAAAAAATCATATCCGCGAAAAGGAATTTCACCTGCTCATCAATGTCGTCCAGACCGGCGGTCGCAACGGACTTTATACAATGGATGAATCCATCTACGGCCTATACCAGGCAGGCGAGATAACCTACGACACCGCCATGAACAACGCCTTCGATCCATCAGCCATGTCGCACCGCATACATAAGGATTGATTTATGGCCTGATTTTGTTATCATTAAGCTCAGATTTCCGTGGCACGGTCTAGCGAAGCTAGGCCGTATTTCTTTTGGTTTTTACTGCCTTAGGCCTGAAAGGCCGAAATTCTATAGCCCAGGGTGGAGCGAAGCGCAGCCCTGGGTTAATAAACCAATTGTGCAAAGCCCTGAAAGGGCGAAGTAAAATGTGTTTCGTGCTTCGAGCTTGCAATTAACGAAAGGACAGATATGACAAATGTATTCAAAATTTTAACAGCGGGTATTGTGGTTTGTGCGGCAGGCATTGGTGTACAAGCGGCCAACGATCCAAATGCTCCCAAGGAGAAACCAGCCATGACTCAGAATGATCCAAATGCAAAACCGGCCGAAAAGACCCAGCTCGAAATGGTTACCTCAAAGGGCACCATAATTATCGAGGTCGATAACAAAAACGCCCCGATCACCGCGGCCAACTTTGTAAAGTATGCCAACGAAAAATTCTTTGACGGCACTATTTTTCATCGCGTCATACCAGATTTCATGATCCAGGGCGGCGGTTTTACAAAAGATATGCAGCAAAAGTCTACGCATGCCCCCATCAAGAATGAAGCCAGCAACGGCTTAAAGAACGACCGCGGCACTCTCGCCATGGCTCGCACCAACGACCCCGACAGCGCCACCGGCCAATTCTTTATCAACTTGAAAAACAATGATTTCCTTAATTATCAAGGCAAGTCAAATCCAGGCTATGCCGTATTCGGAAAAGTGATAAAGGGAATGGAAGTAGTCGATGCCATAGCCAAAGTGAAAACGGGAAATAAAGGTCCCCACGGCGATGTGCCTGTTGAACCGGTGATTATCACCTCAGTCAAAGTGATTGAAGCCAAAAGCTAAGAATACAAGCTTTTAACGAACATATAGCAATAGCAGCGGTACCAACGCCGCTGCTATTGCAGCATATACCAGCATCGGAATTATCGTCCGCTTAAGTATCAAACCCTCAACTCCGCTTAGCCCGATGACCGAGCACGCCGCCACGATATCGTGAATGCAGATCATCTTGCCCATCGCTCCGCCCGCGCACTGCAGCGCCAGCACCAGCGTCTTATTAAGCCCCAGTGCGCCCGCTATGGATATCTGTATCGGCGCAAACGTCAGGTTTGAAATCGTGTTCGACCCCGCAAAAAACGACCCCAGCGCACCGAGCCCCCATGCGAAATAATACCAGTAATTCCCAGCCGCCTGCGCCAGTGCCTTGCCTATGAGCATCGTGCAGGAACTAGGCCCAGCCATAAAAAGTTTTGCGAATACAAGCGTCCCAAGCAAAGCTATTACCGGGTGACGCATCCGGTGTATCGACTGGCTCCACGCCGCCTTGAACTCCTGCCGGGGCGCACGCAATAACGCAAGCGTTGCAAAACCAACCACAAAAAACGGTATGATAAATGGTATATAAAGGAACTTATGATTCCAGGTAGTTGCTGTCCCAAGGATATTCTTAAGCGTCACAGACAACGCCGGACTGATCGTAAACGTACCCACCCAGGGTATCACCGCCCCCCACACCGGCCCCTCGGCATTGAGCAGCCCCTTCAATCCCATCGTGTCTATCCGTGTAACAAGCAGTATCGCGACTGTAGCCCACAGCGGAAACAGCGCCTTCACCAACTTGCCCTGACCGATTCTTTTTTCCTTACCAGGCTTGTGCGCCTTTTCGCCCGCAAGTCCCACCCCGTAATGCGCAAGCACCACTGACAAAACCGTACCGATAAGCCCCCCGATTATCGATGGGAATTCAACATTGATATATGCCGCCCCCAAATAAGGCCCCACACACAAACCAATGCTCAGCACGATAAACCAGATATTCGCCCTCACCTCCCGTGCCGGCGCCACAAAAAGCATCCCGATCACCCCCATCATCAGCGCCGCCGCCGTATTTATCATCGCGCACACAAACCCCACCTCAACCAGTTCCTTCCCTCCAAGCCCCACCTCCCCAAGCCCGAACCACATCGGCACCCCAACCGCTCCAAACGTCACCGGCACCGAATTAAACACTAAACACACTATCACCGCCGGCACCGCCTCCAACCCCAGCCCCACCAGTATCGGCGCCGCTATCGCCACAGGCGTGCCAAATCCCGCCGACCCCTCGATCAAAAATGAAAAAGACCACGCCACGATCATCACCTGCGCCACACGGTTTGTCGTAATTCCGTTTAGCCATTCGCGCAGGGTTGCCATCGCCCCCGAATGCTCCATTGACTTAAAAAGAAATATCGCTCCCCACACAATAGTGATAGGTTTCAATGCCGTAAGCAGCCCGTCTATTACAGTCGCATTCACTTCGATAGCCGGATCTTTAAAATACGTCAGCTTCAAAATCCAAAGCCCCGCCGCCACCACCGGCAGCGCCACAAACGCCGGCACCGGCCGCTTCTTAGTCATAAGATAGATAAGCACCGCCAGCGGCAATATCGCCATTGCCAGGTCTAAATTCAATACCGACATATAACTCCAATCCAGCCAATCACTTAAGTAGCAGTCTCCGTGCAGATGATAAAAATATAGCAACCCGCCCCAAAACTCAAATCAAAAAGCACTGTCTTTTCACCCCCCGTGCGAATAAATAACAAATATATTTGCAAATGGTAAAAAACTTGTAACAATTTCGTGCTAATGTTCGTCATATTAATAATGCCGCATTCGCAATGGCAAGTTTTAGGATATATAAGGATCCACTGTGCGTAAATTCATCAAACTCAGTATCATTGTCGTAGTTGTTTTCGCAGTCATCTTCGGCACGGTAAAATATTTCACAAACAAATCCTCCGCGGATAAAGCGGCCACCGCCGTCCGCCTCGAAAAACCCACGCGCGGCGAACTCGTCGAATACGTCACCTGCCCCGGCACGCTCGAACCCAAGAAAAAAGTTACCATCAGCGCAAAAGTATCCGCCCGCATAATAGCTCTGCCATATAAAATGGGCGAGCGCGTCACCTGCGGCCAGCCAAACGCAAATCCACCCATACCGCCATCAGTGCTCGTAAGCCTCGATTCCACCGAACTTGAAACCGAACTCAAATCCGCCACCGCCACCAAGGCAGCCCTCGCCTCACAGCTTGAAGTCGAAAAAGAATCCCTCAATGGCCAGGAAGATGCTCTCGCCGCCGCCAAGGCCACTCTCACCCAGGCCCATCTCGATTTCAATCGCAAATCAGAACTCCTCAAGTCAAAGGACATCTCCGCCTCAACCTTCGAACAGGCCCAGGCCCGCTTCGACCAGCTCAAAAGCGAATACGATTCCGCCGTCCACAAATTCGAAGCCTCACGAAGGAACCTTGACGTGATCCAGCACAATCTCGAAGCCGACGAAGCCCGCATCCAGCGCGCCCGCCAGGCCCTCACCTACACCACCATCACCACCCCCATTGATGGCATCATAACCCAGGTCAACGCCGAAGTCGGTGAAGTCGTCATCTACGGCACAATGAACAACCCCGGCACCGTCATAATGGAAGTCGCCGATCTCTCCCGCATGCTCGTCGCGGCCCAGGTCGATGAGGTCGATATCGCCAAGATCCAGAAAGGCCAGAAAGCAAAGATCCGCATCGCCGGCTTCGATTCCAATGATTGCATCGGTACCGTCGACACCGTCGCGCTTAAAATGGCTCAGTCCATGGGCCAAAGCTCCGGCCGGTATTTCGAAGTCGAGATCCTCCTCGACGACAACAAGGACCGCATCTTCTCCGGCCTCACCGCCGACGTCGACATTGAAGTCAAAAAACACACCGACGTCATCAAAGTACCCAGCCAGGCCGTCCTCGGCAGGGAAGTCGATTCGCTCCCGCCCGACATCAAGAACAGCCCACTCGTAGATAAAACCAAAACCTTCGCCACTGTCGTTTTCCGGTACGTCGATGGCAAAGCCGTCATAACCCCCGTCAAGACCTCCGCCAGCGATCTCCAGTACACGATCATCACCGCTGGCCTTAAGGATACCGATAAACTCGTCACCGGCCCATACAAGGTGCTCGAAAGCATCGCCCACGATCAGAAGCTCAAGGAAGACGAAGTAAAACCCGCTGCCGCCGATGCAAACTCAAAATCCAAATCAACGAAATAATTCACCAGATGCAAAATAATACGCAAACTTCAGCCGAAAAAGTCGTACTCCGTTTTCAGGATGTCAGCAGAGTGTATAAGCTCGGCGCTGAATCCATCCACGGCCTCCGCACGATCAATCTCGAAATAAAGGCAAATGAATACCTTGCCATTATGGGCAAAAGCGGCTCCGGCAAAAGCACTCTCCTAAACGTACTCGGCTGCCTCGACAGGCCCACCTCCGGCCTATACCAGCTCGACGGCCTCGACATAAGCAAAATGACAGACTCCTCCCTCGCCAAAATACGAAACGAACGCATCGGCTTCGTCTTTCAGTCCTTTGAACTCCTCGGCAAACTCAGCGCCGTCCGCAATGTCGAACTCCCCCTCATTTACGCCCGCAATGGCTGGCTCGGCCGAAGGGCAAAAGCCATCGGAGCACTCGAACGCGTCGGCCTCAAAGAACGAATGAAACACCGCCCCAATCAGCTCAGCGGCGGCGAAAAGCAGCGTGTCGCTATTGCCCGCGCCCTGATCTGCAACCCCAGCATCCTGCTCGCCGATGAACCCACCGGCAATCTCGACACAAAAACCACAGACGAAATACTTGATCTCTTCGACATGCTCCACAGCCAGGGCCAGACCATCATAATGGTAACCCACGAAGATTCCGTCGCAGCCCGCGCAAAACGCATCATCAAAATGAAAGACGGCCAGATCATCTCCGACATCCTGAATGGCCACCACCCTCGTCCCGCGCAGGAGCAGATATGAAAACCATCTTAGCAATGCCCCTCGTATTCATACGCTTCCTGATCCAGTCCATCCTGCTCGCGCTTGGTCAGATATGGTCCAACAAGATGCGATCTATCCTTACAGTGATCGGCATCGTCATCGGCGTTGCCGCCGTCATCACAGTAATCGCAGTCCTATCCGGCCTGAAAGCAAAAGTCCTCTCAGACCTCGAAACCTTTGGTACCAACAACATCTACATCCAGCCCGAATGGCCCAACACCGGCCCAAAAAAAAACGCCTCCTGGACCATTATCATGTTTCGCTCCAAGCAGTTCGAAGGCCTCCTTGAAAACTGCCCCTCGGTCAAACGCATCGGCCTGGCCGGCTGGCTCGGAACGCAAAAAGTCCGCTACGCCGAAAAATCGGTTGACGGTGTCCGCCTCCAGTGCGTCGAGCCGGAATATCAGCAAATCGAAAAAAGTCAGCCCCTTCAGGGCAGAATGTTCACCGCCATCGATGAAATGGGCGCCTTGCCCGTCTGCCGCATCGGCGTCGAACTCCGCAACAAGCTCAATCTCCCAAAAGAATGTGTCGGCGAGATCATCACCATTGCAACACGCCAGTACCGTATTATCGGCGTCATCGAAAAGCGACCCGAAATGGCCGTCCTCGGCGGCGGTGGCCAGGATAGGTTCAACGTCTACATCCCATTCCGAACAGGCCTTAAAATAAACGCCACCCCCTGGATCTACGCCCTCGCCGAATCCAAAACTACCGAGCTAAGCGAGGAAGCCCAGGCGGAAATGAAATTCTTTCTCCGCAAAACCCGCGGCCTAAAACCCGGTGAACCCGATACCTTCCAGGTCGAGTCCGTCAAAAGCTACATAGATAAGTTCTCCCAGATTTCCGCCATGATCACACTCGTCGCTGCTTCCGTCGTAAGCATATCGCTGATCGTCGGCGGTGTCGGCATCATGAATATAATGCTTGTCTCCGTCTCCGAGCGCACCCGCGAAATAGGTCTGCGTAAAGCCGTCGGCGCCCGCCGCTCCGCCATCCTCATGCAGTTTCTCATCGAAGCGATAGTACTCTGTCTCCTCGGCGGCCTCCTTGGCATATTGCTTGGCGAACTCATCATCCGCGGAATAATGCAGACCACCCCGTATTTCAATAAAACGTATATCCCGTTCTGGTCGATTGCGCTTTCGTTCGGTTTTGCCGCAGTAGTCGGCTTGTGTTTCGGATTTTTCCCCGCGGTCAAAGCCGCCAGGCTAGACCCAATTGAGGCTCTCAGGCATGAATAAAATTATGTACAAATTATTTTCGTTTTCACTCTTAACTCTCGTCCTAGTCATTTCAGGCTGCGATGAATGCAAACCCATCGAAAGCTTTTATAAGATCAATCCCTCGCCCACCCAGCTCCAGACCATTGATACCCTTAAGCTCACGCCCGCCGATCCCTGCGAGCCGAATAAGCCCGCGCCTGTAACCGGCCCCGAACCAAACGAACTGGCCCTCACTCTTGAACAGGCCCGCGCCTACACCATCGAAAATAACCTCGACCTCAAAGTCCAGCTGCTCTCACCCTCCATTGCCGCCCAGACCCTGAGCGCCGAAGAAGCAAAATTCGAAGCCGCCTTCATCGCCGATGTCAGGCAGAATAAATTCGATACCCCCGTTGGCTCACGCCTTGAAGGTTCTGAAGTTACCAACACGACCGCCAGCGCCGGCATCCAGAAACCGCTCACAACAGGCGGCGTTGCATCGGTAACCCTCAATGATTCCAAAACCGACACAAACAACGAATTCTCCCTTCTCAATCCAACTTATGAATCCGACCTTTTATTTTCCCTCAGCCAGCCGCTCCTTCGCAACGCCGGCAAAAAGGTCAACACATATTCCATCCGCATCGCCAAATATGAACTGGACATCACCAAGTCGCTCACCAAGCTTGAGATCATCCGTGTCGTATCCATTGCCGACCGTCTCTACTGGCGCCTTTACGCCGCCAGGAAAGCCCTTGAAGTCCGCAGGCAGGAATACGATCTCGCCGTCGCCCAGCTGAATCTCGCAAAACGCTTTGTTGAAATGGGCGAATCCCCCGAAATCGAAATTATCCGCGCCCAGGCCGGCGTCGCCTCCAAGGTTGAAGGCATAATCATCGCCGAAAACGATCTCCTCGACCGCGAGCGACAGCTCAAGCAGGTACTAAATATTCCCGGCATAACGCCCGAAACAAAAACTAAGGTCATTCCCCTCACCAGCCCCGACCCGCTCCAGTACAATTTGAACAAGCACGACCTGATCTCGCAGGCCGTCACAAACCGTATGGAATTGCTCGAACTCGAGCTCCAGCTTGCCATTGCCGCCGAGAATATTGATTTCTTCAAAAATCAGGCCTTGCCCGTGGTTAATTTGGATTATAACTATCGTATCAACGGTCTCGGTGCCACCCGTTCCGATGCCTACGACCTGCTTTGGGACAATCGCTTTGAAGACCACAGCCTCGGCATGCATCTCCTCGTACCGCTGGGCAACGAAGCCGCGAAAAGCCGCGTCCGCCGCGCCATCTTTGAGAAGAAACAGAGACTTGCCACAAAAGACCAGCGCCAGCTTACCATTGAAAATGAAGTCCTCGGCTCAGTT
>MHYB01000044.1:229-1330 GCA_001824635.1 Planctomycetes bacterium GWF2_50_10 | reverse complement strand
CCGTGAAAATTCCATAATGTCAGGCCGCCTCTACCAGGCAGAAAAACGCCAGTTCGAACTCGGCCTCCGTACCTCGACCGACGTCCTCAACGCCCAGTCCCAGTACGCAAACGCGCTCCTGACGGAAGTAAGCGCCATTACAGAATATGAAATTTCGCGAGTTGATCTTGCCTTCGCCACCGGCACCCTCTTAGGCGCCGCCAAAATCACCTATCAACCCCCAACCCCCGCCTCCCCCGGCCAAATAACCGATTCCAACAATTAAGCTATTTTAATTGCATGTTGAAAGCTCTGCTGTGTGGAAAACCTTTGTCGTCGAGCCCCTGTAATTATCCAGCATCTTCGGGCATGTGTCTACCGGGGTGTCCACACAAATATGCTGTGAGAGCGCTTGCAGAGCCGGACAGATAGTAATAAGAGGTCTTGCCCAATTACCGCAGAATTAGCCAATCATCATAGGTGCTTATTTCGGAATTGGATACTTATCTGTAAGGCTGTCGAAGTCATGTTTTGTTTTCCAATATCTTCGCCAATCACAACCATCTCTTCCACCTAAATCTAAATCTTTTACTTGCCACTCAAGGACCTGTTTTAAGGCATTTTCCAATGCACAACGCAAGGGTTCAGGGTCCAATCCAATGCTTCCATTATCCATGCCCACAGAATCCCTTGCCTGTCTGTCATAATCATCCTTCCACCATAAGGTGTATATATTTATTCGAGTATCATCTTTCATCCGGACATCAACTTTGCCAAGCCCCCCTAATGGATGCCGAAAAATGAAACTCCATTGAGGCCCATTTTTTGGATATTTTTCAATGTGCAAATTGTGAACTTCCGCAAAGCTGCGCAAAACAGAAGCAATTTTCAAAAAGAATTGTTCTACTATCGGCAATTCATCTTCTGCCCATTGTTCTTCACTATTTGACATTGCGCTTCACCTAATTTTCTTAGAGCAAAATGATTTATGTAGTACTGTAATTAAAAGCGATTTAGCAGAAAGTGTCCACCAAAGTGTCCACCATTTAATTTTATTTTTCGGCAGTCCAGAATTATTGGATTGTAAGTGCTTGGAAATGCAGGGTTTAAAAAATGGAGCCA
>MHYB01000044.1:0-214 GCA_001824635.1 Planctomycetes bacterium GWF2_50_10 | reverse complement strand
GCGACCTCTTGCATGCCATGAATGCGTCAACCAGCCATTTCTCGTTCAGCAATTCCAATTTCTTTCCAGCCCTGATCAAGGGCGACATGGAGTATTTACCGGTACGCACCCCCGTTTAGTCTCCAGGCTTGCCTTGAGGTTTCCATTTTGTGTGTTAATACCTCCGTGTTCTTGTATGTTGACAACCATGGTTAAAAATAGTCTCATAGCTACT
>MHYB01000043.1:36224-41967 GCA_001824635.1 Planctomycetes bacterium GWF2_50_10 | reverse complement strand
AGGCGGGGCCAGGATGAGGTCGCTGTAAATGCCACGCTTGGCAAAACCGATTACGAAACTTCTGACGAGAACGGGTTTACTGTTAAAGCCCATACAAATGATTTCCTGATAACCGCAATCGAGCTGATGGTCAATGATGATCTGATTACACCGCGTGTGGGTGATCAGATCATCATTAATAGGAATGGCAAAGAAATCATTTTTGAAGTTCTGGCCTTGCCGGGTGACGGTTGCTTCAGGTTCTCCGACCCGTTTGGGAGGACACTTCGCATCCATACGAAGCAGGTGTCCTGATGCAAACGAATCAAAAATTCAGGCATCTTGACCTTTTCAGCGGTATCGGCGGTTTCGCACTGGCGGCAAGTTCGGTATGGGGCGATGCACATGAGGTCGCTGCGTTCTGCGAGATAGATAAGTTTTGTCAGCGGATATTGAAAAAGCACTGGCCCCAGGCGGCCATAATAGAGGATATCAGGAAGTTCGATGCCAAAGAGTTCGCCGGGACAATTGACATTCTTACCGGAGGATTTCCGTGCCAGCCATTCTCCACTGCCGGCAAGCGCAGAGGCAAGGAAGATGACAGGTATCTCTGGCCGGCGATGCTTAGAATCATATCAGAAGTGCGGCCCCGTTGGATCATTGGCGAAAATGTTGCTGGCTTCGTCAGCATGGTCGAGTCAGTCGGTCCTGCTGTCCTGGAAGGCTCAGCCGTTACCCGCAGTTCGGAAGGTGACGTTTACGAGGCGGTATATTCACGACAAGAGTACATGCTCATCGAGCATGTCTGTCGCGACCTCGAAAAAGAAGGTTACTCAGTCCAGCCGTTTATTATTCCGGCTTGCGGTGTCGACGCTCCGCACAAAAGAGACAGGGTCTGGATTGTGGCTAACTCCCAGGGCGAGCGAATCAGCGGAGGATCCCAGGAAATTTGTAAAGCGCATGGGCGACCGCAGCGAGAAATGCGCGGGCAGCCTTTCGGCACAGGTGAAAATGCTCCTGCCAACTGCGAGAACGATAAACCGCAACAGCAGGAATTCGATTCTCAAGACGGGCGATGCCCATCAGCATCACGGCTCAGCACTGGGACTGGAGCAGTGTGTCGAACTGATGGAAGGCATACTTCCGAAGGAAATAAAGAATTTCGAAGAGATCCCATCGTATTACCGCCATCTATGGCCGACACCCAGAGCCAATCCGAGAATGGCGAATGCCGAGAGCCCCTGCCTGAGCCAGATCAACGGCACGCATGGATGGAATCTCAATGCCGCTGTAACGGATGCAATGGCCCAGAAGCCCAATCGCCTCTGGCCGACTCCCAAGGCCTCGGATGCGACACATGCATCGCCGAATCAAAAGAACAGCGACGGAACTTTGGGACTTGTGGGCAGAGCCATGATGTGGCCGACACCTCGTGCCAGCGACTCGAAGGGATCGGGTCCGGTGGGCAGCAAGAGTCAGGAGTACATGGAGAGGAAGTCATATCTATGTGCAGCGGCAGCGACTTGTGCCAGTGGCCAGCTGAACCCCGAGTGGGTCGAGTGGCTCATGGGATACCCAACCGGGTGGACCGACTTAAAGGACTCGGCAACGCTATCGTCCCGCAGGTAGCGCTAATGATCATGAATGCCATAAATGAGATCGAAAGCGGTAAGGAATAATTGTATGGATTGCGGCACCCAATACGAAAATATATGCAAAGAGGAGTTTGCTGCAATACACGGCAAGCTTGACAAACTCGACGAGGCCATCCGCGGCAATGGCAAAATCGGAATAATGACTCGCCTCGACAGGCTTGAGCGTTCGGAAGCAATACGTTCAAAACTTATGTGGCTCATAACCGCTTCTGCAATCACGGGTGCCGTGAGCCTGGTTACAGCAGTTGTTATACAGATATCGAGAGTGCATTGATGCCTGACATTGTTGCGATTTGTGACGCAATAGCCACGGAATTAAACAAAGGTTCATTTGCGCAGCCGTTTACGGCAGTCCGTAATCTGCTGCCGGAGTTTGATCTTTCTGATCTTGCAGATCTTAAGGTCACCGTGGTTCCCAAAGGTATTGAGACAAGCACGTATAGTCGTGAATCGACCCAGTATGATTTCGTGATCGACATCGGCATCCAGAAGAAACTCTCTGGCGAGGTGAACCAGGACCTGCCGGCCATGCTGGCTCTTGTCGATGAGATAATGATTTTTCTGCGCAAGCGAAAACTGGCGTCAATGCCTCAGGTCGGCTGGGTTAAGTGCACCAGTGACCCGATCTATGCAAGAGATCATCTTGTGCAGACCAGAGTTTTTACAAGTGTTTTGACCGTTACATATCGTGCTATGAGTGCATAAGATTATTATGAGCAAACTGGAATTAACTGACATATCGGTAGCTTCCGCCTCGTTCGGTGCGGAGCTTGTCACATTAGCTGGAGGAGCTGGCCGCGGGTCTGCCCGCGTATGCAGGTCGTGTATCATTAAGGCAGATAAAACCAATTCGCAAGAAGTGATGCTGAGCAATAAAGCTGCGATAGATGGAACCGAATATCCGATCGGAACAACCGATCTGCCTATACCGGTAACCAATACCAACCAGTTGTTCTTTAGCAGCGCCCAACTCAATGCAAAGATTCACATTCTGTGGCGTTTATAAATTTTATAGTGGGCAAGGAGAACTAAAAATGACAACTATTATTTTTGATCTTGAATCGAGCCGTCTCTTTAAAGACGATGCAGGCGTGGACAAAGCATTGGTCGTGTTTACTATTTTAGAGCGACCAGAACTCGGTAGATTGAGTATCACCAGCAATACGCTTGTACCGACAGGGACTGAACTTAGAACTGCGATTACTGCTAAACTTGCCAAAATTGACCAAATTGCACAGAAAAATACCGGTCTCAGAAACCTGTTGGTTACCAAACAAAACCTCGTACTATAAGGTCGCAAATGGCTAATAATTATATACGAACCTTTGAGTATCCCCATGGCGGTTACTTTCCGGCTTCTCCTATACACAATCGAATACTGGATGGCGATTTTGTGATTAGCTTTTGGACACGGCCAGCGAACTCATTCCAGATCAGTCAGGCGTTTGGTTACATGCAAGAGGCCGCAGGATTTTACTACGGATTTACTGCCGGCATCGAAATGGGTCATATTTCATTTGCGATATGTAATGAAGTTGATGAATTTTACCTGGAGTCAATAGGAGGAGGCTCGCAGCACGCATTACCCTATGCGCAGTGGAACCACATTTGTATCCAGGGTTCATTTAATGGCGTTACACTTACGATTAAACTTTATCTCAATAACGTTTTGGCGGATACAATGAGTAGTGCGTATACCATTTTTAGTATGGGCACTCCACGCTCCTACTTTGCTGGCGATAATTTTGAAATCTCGTGGCATGATGAAATGTGCATGCTTGTCGGACCAAATGCAATTAACCCAGCTTTGCCAGCCGAACTTTATGCCGCAGGCAATGGCGGAATTAAAATAACGCCTGATTGGATGACAGCTAAAAACCTCGATGGCTGGAGTTGCAATTTTGACAGCACAGAGGGGCAACCCGTATTCCAATATAAAAATGGTGAAACCGAGGGGAGTGGATTTGGAGTTTTTGGCGGCTTTGAATATGCAGAAGGCGGCGTCGCAATAGAAGTGCCGGCGATTTGTACTGCTCCATTTTTACGGCCGTTCGGTTCACCACCCGCGGATTCATGGGGCTGGTGATGATAGCTTTTGGCAAAATCAAAACCATGTTCTTCGACAAGGCTGCCGTAATCAGTGCAACTGACAAGGCGACCCGAAAGGTGTTGTCTAAATTCGGTGCATTTGTCAGGACGACTGCGCAGCACAGTATAAAGAAGCGGAAGCAATCTGCTCATGCAGGTTCACCGCCGTCGAGCCATACTGGCTTTTTGAAGAAATTTATTTTCTTCGGATACGACACAACAAGCATATCCGTAGTGATCGGGCCGGCAAAATTAAACACCGGAACCGATGCGCCCGAGACCCTGGAGCACGGTGGGACAGCCAAGATCGGCCGCAAAAGAAAACGAATAGTAGCAAGGCCATTCATGGGACCTGCATTTAAAAAAGAACAGAACAAACTCCCCGCCATTTGGCGGGATTCGATTAGGAGGTAATTACGATGCCTGAATTCATACTCGGCATGAATGCCAAATTATATCACGGCGACAATGATGTCCTGCTTGCAACTATGACCGAGATCAGCAATGTCAAAGATCTGACAGTGACGATGGAGGCGGGTGAGGCTGATATCACGACCCGCGGCAACCAGGGCTGGCGTGCGACCGCGCCGACACTAAGGGAATGCACAGTTGAATTTGAGATGGTGTGGAGAAGCGGAGATACCGCTTTTGAGGCGATCAAGACCGCATTCCTTACAGCCGGTACCATTTGCCTTGCGCCACTGACGGATGACAAGGCGACCGCCGGTACCGAAGGTCCCAGGGGGAATTTTTCAATAACGGGCTTTACCAGAAATGAGTCCTTGGAAGAGGCGATCACGGTGAGTGTCACCGCGAAAATGGCAAAGTTCCTGGCGTGGGAAAAAATAGCGGCATAAGGGCTGTAATCACAGATTATCACTGATTATCACAGATTAAGAGGAATAGAAAATGAAAACATTTCAGGATAGCGCGGGCCGTACATGGACTATTTCCATGACAGTCGACAGCGTAAAGCGTGTGCGTGATTTGATGAAAATAAACCTCATCGAACCCGAATCAGGCGATCCGCCGCTCTTGACCAGGCTCGGCATGGATGATCTTTTAATGCTGGACGTGATTTACTGCCTCATACAGCCCCAGGCCGAGCAATTGAATATATCGGATACTGATTTTGCAAAGGCGCTCGGCGGAGATGCTGTGCTTTCCGCCATCAATGCATTTTATGAGGAGATGGTCGATTTTTTCCTCAAGCGGGGCCGGACGGACCGGGCAAAGGCGGTCGGGACACAGCACAGGATGATAGCACTGGCGATACAAAGAATCGACGGTCACATCAGCCGGATAGACCCCGAAAAGGTGTTAGACGAGACTGTTGGGAGCTGATTTACCAGATCGCCGGGAGAATCGGAGTTAATCCAGGCCCGCTGTCGCTGCGGGAGCTTATCTGGATGGCGCAGGGCAGAGGCAGGGATGCATGGTCACGAACATCGGCACTCATGGCCCTGATCGCTAATGTAAATCGTGATCCCAAAAAGACAAGGGCTTTTAAGCCATCTGATTTCGACCCGTATGCTGATAAGAAGCAGGGCCGCATAGTTGTAAACAAGGAAAATATTTCAGTTTTAAGAAACTTATTTATTGGAGGTACTCAAAATGAACATGGTGTTTGAAACGTTCTGGACTTTAATCAACAGCCCTGTGGGCATTACGGCGATTATAACGGTGGTGCTATGGATTCTTAACAGAATCTATGCGGCTAAACCCTTGTGGCAGCAGTATGAGGGCACGATCATTGCGGCGGTCAAATTCGCGGAGAAGGAAATCCCCGATGGCATTGCCAATACGAGCATTGCAAGACTTGATGCGGCCCTGAAGTACACCGTCAATATCTATGAGGAGATGGTGCAGCGGCGGGCAAGTAATGTCGAACTGGCTAATTTTAAGGAGGGAATCCAGATCAAGCATGCCGAGCTTGAGCAGGCTGGAGGATTGAAGTGAATATCCTGATTACAATTCTTATCGGGATTCTGAAAATTGTCCTGCCTGCTGTGATCGAAAGG
>MHYB01000043.1:34483-36218 GCA_001824635.1 Planctomycetes bacterium GWF2_50_10 | reverse complement strand
CCTCGCTTCCGCGAGGCCGATCCCCAGATCGCATTGCGAGACAAACTCAGAGCAAAAATTAAACAGACATGGCCTGTAATGGTAATGTTGATGATGTTGCTTGTGCCCGGCTGCGGGCGTGAGGCGGTGTATGTTCCGGACGGCACGCCTGTGCGTCTGCGTGAGACTGTCAGGAACGCAAAAGTATGGGTGGTTGACAAGGATAAAAACGTGCTTGCCGCCGAAATGGACCTTCCGGAGGGCTGGTACTGCCTCTTGGCTGATTAAAATGAGCCGGACGTACTTTGCGGGTTCTTCCAAGGGAATTGGAAAAGTGCGTCCGGCATTTACAAAATCTACCGCATTTAAAGATTAAAGGCAAAGTAATTATGGCAAATACCGGTGCAATCAGGGCAGGCAGGGCATATGTAGAACTCTTTGCCGATTCATCAAAGCTCATTCGGGGTCTAAAAGCTGCTGAGAAGAAACTTGCGGCTTTTGGTGCCAACATCCAGAAGATGGGTCTGGGCATGGCCGGTATCGGAGCGGCGATTACCATGCCGCTCTTGAAGGTTGCGCAGTTTGCAGGTGCCATGGGTGACAAGCTTGCCGATATGTCCAAACGCACGGGTGTTTCGGTCGAGTCACTTAGTGCTCTGCAATATGTGGGCAGCCAGACGGGTGTTGAACTCGATACCTTGCAGAAAAGCCTGCTTATTATGCACAAAAACCTATATGCCGCTGCCGATGGCTCCAAAAGTGCGAAAGAATCTTTGGCAGCACTGGGACTAACCGTTTCGGATTTAAAGGGCATGGCCCCCGAGGAGCAGTTTGCAACCCTTGCCGATCATATCGCTGCTGTCAAGGATCCATCCCAGAAGGCGGCGATTGCCATGAAGATTTTCGGTAAATCAGGTGCACAGCTTCTGCCCATGTTTGCTGACGGCAAACGTGGTATTGGCGAAATGATCGATGAAGCCAAAGAGCTGGGGCTTATCATGTCAACCGAGGATGCCGAGGCCACGAGTAATTTCGATGACGCTCTTAACAAACTGTGGGCAACGATCAAAATGGCATTTTTCAGGATCGGCTCGGCACTGATTCCCGTCCTCAAAAAATTTGTCGATACTGTTGCCGTCGTGATATCCAAATGCGCAGAGTGGATAAAGCAGAATAAGGGTGTGGTCGTTTCGATAATGTGGTTCGGCGCTGTGCTCGCTGGCGCGGGGCTTGCAATTGCGGCATTTGGGACAATACTCGCTGGCCTTGCGAAAGTAACTGGAATCATAGTAACTGTGTTTGGGGCAATCCGAACGGCAGTTATGTGGATGCTCACGCCGTTTGGCGCGATTGTGACACTCCTTACCGCTGGCGTGGCAGCATTTTTGCATTTCAGCGGATACGGCGCAAAAGCTTTGTCGTGGTTGGGCCAGAGATTTGCCGAGCTAAAGGCGGACGCGGTTAAATCATTTCAGGGAATCAGTGCCGCACTTGCAAAAGGTGATATCGGCCTGGCTGCCAGAATAGCGTGGCTGCTTGTGAAAATGGAATTCCTCAAAGCCAAGCAGGTGCTCCTGGATATATGGCTATCCATCAAGGGTAAGATTCTGGAAGTCTGGTATGGCCTTGGCTACGCAATGGTTCTGGCGTGGGATACTGCCGTGTATGGCCTCAAAGTCGCATGGATAGAGACGGTCGCATTCTTAAAGAAGGTATGGGCGGGATTTAAGCAGTGGTGGGGAGATACGGTCGACTG
>MHYB01000043.1:28913-34421 GCA_001824635.1 Planctomycetes bacterium GWF2_50_10 | reverse complement strand
TGGACCCTAACTTTGATTCTAAGACTGCGAAGACAATAGCTGATCAGAGTTTTGAGACTGATGCATTTGACCGTGCAAAAGAAACCGTTGCCGCCGACGATGCCGCAGAATCCCATCGGCAGGAATCACGCGATACCGCAAAGCAGGCATACGATGCAAATGTAAATGCAATCGGTGAAGCTTACGCCCAGGATATACAAAGTATTGATAATGAAGCGGCAAGCCGCCTTAAAAAGAATGCAGACGAGATCGCCAAAACCAGAAATGAATGGCTTACGGCCATTGAAGAGGCCAACAAGCCCGGCGACAAGGGACCGGAGAATAAACCGCCGGCTCTGCCCAAGTTTGGTGATATAGCAAGTCAGGCTGGTGCTGCCATAGGTACATTCAGTTCATTCGGCCTTTCTCAGCTTGGTGCCGGCGGCGTGATCCAGAGAATTGCACTGGCAACCGAGCGGACCGCCAACGCCTGCGAGGATATTGCCGACAACGGCACAGCTTCCATGGAGTTTGAGTAATGCCCATCACCGTTGAAGAAAAATTCGATTCCGGCGGCATCGTTCGCGGCCAGCAAGGCTCGGCGACACGGCTTTATATCATTGCCGGTACCGATGATGATATCGCCGCTGCGGATGCACTTGTGGTATTTCGTCCCGCAACTGTCGATGGTTTGCCTGCGCAGACAGCGGAGGTCGAATGGCTTGCCCCCAATTACTGGCTTGGCAAGGTGCGTTACGGCTATACAAACCAGAACCAGGGCGGCGCAGATGCCCTGTATTCATTCGATACCGGAGGCGGTTCGCAGCATATAACCCAGAGCTTCTCTACAATAAACAGGTATGCGCCAGCAGGCAAGACAGCCCCGAATTTCGAGGGCGCGATCGGCGTCGATGACAACAGCGTCAACGGCTGTGATATCATCGTGCCCACTTACAGTTTCTCCGAAACATATATAATGGATGCATCCCGAATCACTGATGCATATAAGAGCACATTATTTAACCTCACAGGCAAGGTAAACAGTGCGCCATGGCGGCATTACCAGCAGGGAGAGGTTCTGTTTCAGGGTGCCTCCGGCTCAAAGCGAGGCAAGGGAGACTGGGAACTTGCGTTTAAATTCTCCGCAAGTCCTAATAAAACGAACGTAACTATCGGCTCAATTACCGGCATATCTAAAAAAGGCTGGGAATATCTATGGGTGCGATATGCAGACGCGGATGACACCGGGGCAAAGGCACTTATTAAGAAACCTCTGGCGGTCTATATCGAGCAGGTCTATGAATACGGCAACTTCGCGGGCCTGGGGGTATAAACGTGGCCGATCCTTTTACTAAAGTCCGCTCAGGTGAACGGCTGCGTATTCCAGCCAGTGCATACAACGTAATGGTCGATGCCGCAAAAGATTATGCCGCCAGGAAAAACAGCGGCGGTGCTGTAAATTCACGTATGGCACCATCTAATCTTATTCGCATTAAAAATATAAGCGGCAGTGATGCACCTCGGTTTGCGATACTGGGAATTGACGGCGTCGTTTTTGAACCCGGCGACGCCCAGGATCAGTTCAAAAATGCAATCGCCTTTACCGGCAATAGCCCGGAAGTTGCCAAGCATTCTCAGGGCCGTTTTGTAATTACTGCCGAACCCATTGCGAATAGTGCCATAGGTATGGCCCATGCAACAGGACTATGCAGGGTACAGATAAAGGTAACAGATGAGATACATCAATTTGCGGATATAACCGAGGGCGACAAGACTGTACTTACCAGTGCAACCGGCGGACCGCTTACCATCCTTTGGAAAGAGACCGGTACCGGTGTCAAGTGGGCTGTTGTTAGGTTCGGTGCTGTTTCGGGCGGCGGCGGTTCGAGTCTCATCTGGGTCGAGATCATGCACAAAGTTGACGATCAGGCTGACTATTACGAAGTAAAGATAGGTGCATGGTCCCCGACGTGGCAGTCTGGAGTTATCTATTATAAAGAAGATTTGACAGTAACGCCTCCCGTCATGGCCAGTACCGTCAGGCTTGAAAATTACGAATACAAATGCCTGATAACACACACATCTAACTGGGCGTTAAAACCGGATATTCAGCCCAATTACTGGAAGCGGCTGGAAGTCACAAAAGCTTATGCAAAAGGCAACGTCGGGTGCCTCTCCACCTGCCTTCCGCAGTTTGAGGCCGGCGAGTTTCGGGCAGTCGAAATGCATGATGATAAGTTTTATTTTGTCGAGACCTTTATCCAGGGTGGATATAAATCGGGTAATATCTGGGTACCGGGTTCACTAGGCTGGCTGGGCAACCGGGGTGGAGCACTGTATAGATGAGCTGGTCACCTTCCGCAAGCTGGCCCGTAACCAGGGGCGATGAAATTGCCGCCGAGCATTTTGAGGATATTCGCAAGTATGTCTGGGCGGCACGGCATATCTGGCTTGTCTACGGCAGCGGCAAAAACTGGACGCCGCCGACTGAAAACACATGGTCGAGGATTTTCTGTCAAAATATTTCTGAAGATTACGTAGAGTTCTGGTACGGCTACATGGTCGGCGATGTGGTTTGGTATAATAATGAGGTTTGGATATGTGCTGCTACGCAACCGGCCCTTCAGGTTGGGCCGGGCAGATGGGAAGGTCGAAATTCCCTGCCTTCCAAAGACAATGGCGACTGGCAACTTGGTGTCGATGAACGGTTTTATTCCCACTATGATGCAAACAGCGGCAGATACAAATCTGTGGGCGATGGCCGCAATAACCGCTCTCTCGTGCCCGCCTCGGATTACCTGCCTATACAGGTCAGGCCTGACAAGCAGCTTCGCGGACCATTACGGTGGGAATATCCGAAGTTATTCTTTGAAGGTGATACTGCTGAGTTCCTCACGGGCATCTATAAGAAATGCACTCTCACTCATGTAAGTGACAAAAGTGGTAATCCTGCCTGCTGGACTTTAGTAAACTATACGCAGGCTCACATTCCTCTGCCGCACCATAGTCCTGTTGAATTCGCGTTTGATCATATAACAGGCGTTACAGGCGCGATTTTTCCTCATCCTCTGGATCAGGGAGGGACACCGACGCCATGGTATTATTCATATTTCATGGCCAACGACAATCAGCCCGACAGTGGTTACGATGAGCAGAAATACTATAATCCCAAAGTTGCCAAGGCATATCAGGCCCAGGTGGAGTTGATCACTGACAGCTGGGGCGGATATTGGCCGGGCAATCCTGCGGGCGCTAGTTCTGGCTCAAGCTATTGTGGCCACCGCCTTGGCTACGGCCCTGATCCATCCGGCCGTTACAAGGGTCAGGATGAAAACCACAAAGGCAACATTCCATTTAATAGGAGCGCATTTGAGGAGATACTGCACCTTGTCGGCAGATACGACTGGTATCTCGATCTGAATTACCCGCCGCAGGTTAATGGCGGCTATGGCCCGACAGAGTTGGGTTGGACACGCGAGCCTGTCGCCTGCTGGCGCAGGACTTGGAAATACTCAATGGATTATCCCACAGGAATAGGCCAGACCAGCAGGATCGTGTATTTAAAATTTTTTTCACAGCCACAGGACGGGGCGCAGATAAAGGTCGGCACATATATTTTTAAATTCAGTGCCGATCTATGGAGTGAGCCGGAGATACACCCGACGTATGCCGTTGTCCCGATTGGCTGGGACTGGATGGGTGGAGGACTCGAGACAACATGTTACAACCTGGTTGATGTCATTTTAAAGTCGCCGACAAATGCAAGAGCCAAGCTTGCAAGTGAGAACATGATCATCATCTATATGCCTGTGGAAACCGGCGACATCATTTGCGATATGAGAAGCAACGCTTTGATATATAAGACATTTCTGTCGGGCGGAGTATCGCTCATGTGGCCACAGGAATGGGGCTATCCTCCCGAACCGGCAACAAGCTGGAACAAAATCGCCGATGTGGAAAAACTCATCGAGGATTTGCATAATCGATGGAACTCTTCTTCGAATGCCGAGATGCGGTCTAAAATAATAGAGCGGCACACATGTAATTTCAGGCCGTGGCAGAATTATTATCATCCGGAGCTTGTCGCTGACATACTCAATGATATGAAAGCGGTGATGGAGCATCTTAAATACCGCAGCGAAAACATAGGTGCAAGCATGAAAAGCACCGCGTACGTTCCAGATAGTCATGAAACCCCCTTCATGGGGGATTTTGGCTCGTGCACGCGGGCATTCCCCGGTCCAGGCCATTGGATAGATGCGCCAGGCTGGAATTATAGTGAAGTCAATCCCTATGAGGATGGGATGTTTGAAGTCTATCCAGGTGGATACTGGGGCAGTGTCGATCCGTACTGCTTTGGCATGTCCTCCTGGGGACCTGGTATCGGTTACAGAGGTTTTATTTACCGCATCTATAATCCCGACACAGGTGAATATCCGTTTACTCCTGATGGCGGCGGCATGGAGGGCTGGAGCAGATATTGTGAGCTTTACGGTATAAAGGTTCGCGCAGTCGCAAGCGATGACCTGATAGCCCGCTATGGCCAGCGGAATGTAAAATTAAAAGTCTGGCTTTATGGCGAGGAGTACACCGGCAGACACTACACATACATTCAGATGTGGCCTGTTCAACCTTGTAACAGGAATTCCGATGGTACTGCTGCAGGCAGAACAATTTGTATCCCCGGACTTACAGTTAGCGGCGGTGATTTGAATCTCTCACAAAAGCCCAACGAAAACTGGATTCCAACCGAAAGTTACATTACCGTCCCGCTGGTACCGTACTCAGATAATACAACAGCGGTAACCGTGATGCCCGATGTGAATTTTCAGTTCTATGCACCAGATACTGAATATCTCGAAGCATCAGCCAACTGTCTGTGCATGGGGGTGATAATTTTCGGCGGCTACGATGTTTTGTTAATAGTCGATCCGCGTGAATTAACGATCAAATGAGGAGAATCTACAATGGCTAAAACAACATATTGGACCGGAGCTTCCGGCGACGGCAACTGGACAACCGCAGGAAACTGGACTAATGGTGTGCCTGTTTCCACTGATACTGTTATATTTGATGGTCGAGGGGACAGTGCCGGCACCATTCGTGGACTTACCTATGGCCTTAATCAAGGTGCTGTAAATCTATCACTTTTACATATTAAATCAGGTTTTAGTGCAAACGGAGGTGATACGGGCAATCCCCTGCAGATTTCGGCCAGCGAGGTGATATTTGAAGGTTCCGGAGTGTGGTTTATTGAATGCGCGGGGGCCAGCACGGGTGTGAACAGTGAAATTCCCATTTGCATTGTAAATAACACAACCGGCGTTTTGAATGTGTCAAGCAATGTTAATAATGCAACAAACCGTGCCAGGTGGACAGAAGTTGTCATCAAGGCTGGTACATTACAGGCTGCAAATTATTGCGATGTTCGCAAAATTCGCATGCTCGCCGGCCTGGCGGTGGTTGGGATCGATTGCGTCGAGGTAAACAGTGCAAATGCGGCCATGGATATTTATGCTGATGGCGGCC
>MHYB01000043.1:0-28787 GCA_001824635.1 Planctomycetes bacterium GWF2_50_10 | reverse complement strand
CGGCCTGTATTTAATGGGACACCTCAGCTAAAGCAGTTTTACTGCTATGGCGGCTCAATCCTGGCCGCAGGCAGTACGCCAAAGCAGATCGGTTCCGGCACGGGGGAAAAATCATATCTCTACCCGGCAGCTATTGTGAACTTATCAGGAAGTGATGGGCAGATACTAAGAGGCACGAATTCGGTAATCGTCAATTACGGTGGACAGCTTATGATGCCTTCAAATACACAGCAGACGTGGTAATTGCGAGTGTTCAGACGAATCGCTCAAAACTGGTTGGGAACAGCTAAAACGCGGGTGTGTGGTTATTATTGTTCCGGTTCTTCCATTTTCTACATGTGGAAGCCGCTGCCGCCAATCTCCACGGCACGTTTGCCGGCATTGGGATGCTCTTCGCAGTTTTTGGACGGCTTTAATCCAATGGCTGAACGGATAATGAGACCTCTATATACTACCGGCTAAGCTCTGTCGTCAATAGGTTTTATAAAATTTATCATAACCATTCAGATTTGGCGCATGGAACCAGACAAGTTGACGGTATTTTCTAATGCAAATGCCCCGGGATTGCCGAAAAACAGCATTATAAGTACGATTGCACTGTTTTTTAATATTCTTATCAAAAAAGGAATATTGTATGGCAAAAGTCAAAGCAAAAACCGCAAAGAAATCAGCTACAAAGGAACCGCTGGTTGTCGCAAGCAAGGTGAAGGCGTATGTCAAGAGCAAGAGGATGATGAGTTCATCAGAAATCATAGAGGCACTGAGCGGTAAAGTTTACGGCCTGCTTGATTCTGCAATGGCCAGAACCGAAGCAAACAGACGGTCAACGGTCAAGGCGCAAGATCTCTAAAAATACGGACCCGCAGTATTTTTTGAGAGCCAACCTGAAAAGGTTGGTTTTTTTTGTAAATTATAGGTCTCACAAAATATTAATCCGTTCATCATCAGTTGCCGATGTCTGCCCCAAATCGAATTTTCTGTAAAAGAAAACGCTTTTAAATTTTTGGATTTGTTGTATTATCTCCAAAAATTGTGCCCGTGCATTCAGGTGAGTGATTCACAGAATAATAAGAGAAGATTATGTTTGAGTTTTTTAAACCCAAGCAGGATGTCCGTCGTGCCAGGATACTCGTTATAGATGACGAGCAACACATAGTTGAGACACTGCGGGACCGGCTTGAAATGAGCAATTATGATGTCATTCCGGCATTCAATGGAAAGGAGGGGCTTGCAAAGGCCCTTGCACAAAAGCCGGACCTGATTCTTCTTGACATAGTAATGCCGGTGATGGATGGCCTCGAAATGCTTGAACTGCTAAGGAAAGATGAGGTCGGCAGGGAGATTCCGGTTATAATGCTCTCGGCCAGAACTCAAACTCAGGATATAGATCGTGCAAAGAATTGCCGAATCGAAGATTTTATTCTCAAGCCGTTTGATTTATGCGACCTGCTTGAAATAATTGAGAGTATTATCACAAATAAAAAGTCAGCCATTGTTCAGGAAACCAGCTTATAGATAAGTACTCGCTATTTCAGAACATCTGCCAGCCGGGTGTCTCTTAAAACCTTCTCGGCAGAACGAAGTGAATTCCTGCATACCTCTTCCATTTTTCCGGCACATTCATCTTTTGCAGCATGAGCCGAAATGCAAAGATCGAGCATAGCAGGGCCTTCGATTGCCTCACATATTTGCAGAAAAGAAATATCCTCTATGGTTCTTGCCAGAATGAATCCGCCGCGAGGACCTCGTTTGCTGCGGAGTATACCAACGCGAGCGAGCTGCTGGAGAATTTTGAGCAGGTATTCCAGAGGAATGTCATAACGATCTGAGATTTCCTGGCCCGATATACGTTTTTGATAGTTCTGAGCTATATAAGCCATTGACAATAAGCCATATCCAACTGATCTGCTGAATTTCATACGCAAACTCCTTCAAATAATTCCGAACATCAAAGGAGCTAATCTTGGCTGTAATGAAAAGGTGCGAGGCAATCGAGCAATTTTTAGTATCGGAATTTGTACATAGAAAACATGAGCGTTTTTTTTTGCTTACCGGCGGTCCTCTGCAACCTTCAACAGCTAAAACAAACAATTCAATTTGCGAATTCATCAGAAACCCCCATTTCCAAGCATCAGCTTATCCTATCCGTCTAACTTCAATATACAAATAATCACACCAAATTTCCAGTAAATATTAAGGAGTTGTTAAGGGTGGGCTGAAAATGTGCATTCCGCTTTGCTTGCACGTTTCTTATAAGACCCTGCCTCAAAAATTTATCCCATTCGGCGCCCCCAAAGGGCGTCAGACACTTCACTTCCACTATAGACACCCACGCCAAATGGGCCACAGAATGAAAGCTCAGCTGACGCCCTTTGCGCAACTCTCGGAGAAAGGGGTTGTTTGGGCATGTTGTGCACGACTGCAAAGCTCATTTAATTCATCAAGTTCTTTTTTGATATCTTCAAAACGACCGCCACGGCTCATTTCCTCGAGCTCCTTAGCTTTTTCGGTAAAAACAGGAAATCCTACAAATCCGCCCAACCCTTTTAGCGCATGGGCCTTCTGGGCTAAATCCTGGAGATTTCCCTTTTCAAATGCCTCGATCATGTCATGGATTCTGCCGGGCAAATTATTGACAAAAACTTCGATAACTTTGTGGTAGTCGGGATTATCCCCAAGATCTGAGATCAAGTTGCCTCCTGTGAGTGCTGCGGTACAGGCAGCCCTTTGTTTAATATACTTTGAAAGCTTTTCCAGCAGGATTTCCTGCTTTACTGGCTTGGCGATATAGTCGTCACAGCCCGCATCAATACAGGCCAGATTGTCACCTTTCATCGCGCGTGCAGTAAGAGCGATCACAGGCGTGGATTTATTAAGTGAATCAGCAGCCTTGATCTGTTTGGTCGCCTCAAAGCCATCCATGACCGGCATCTGCATATCCATGAGGATTATGTCGAATTTCTGTCTGGAGGCGATATCAAGGGCCTCTTTCCCATTTGCGCAGGAGACAGTCTGGTACCCTGACTTTTTCAAAATTATCTCAAGGAGCATCAGGTTTTCCTGGACATCATCTGCGATTAAGACCGTGCATGAGCCAGTTTGAACTGGCTGCTTATTTTCTTCTGCGGGCAGTTTGGCGGCAAGCTGGGATTCAATTTCCTGCACGAGGAGGTCTGGTGTGAGTTTCGATTTTTGACAAATGCTTTGGACCTTGCCGCTGAGACGATTCTGCTCATCGTCGGTGAGTTCTTTTGCTGTAAGGACCACAATAGGCATGGTCATGCTGATATCGTTGCGTATTTTCTCGATCACATCAAAACCATCCATCTGTTGCATCATCAAATCAATCATGGCTAAATCGATATCATTGTGCTCGCAGAGGTACTGCAGGGCTTTTGGGCCGGAGTCGGCACAGATAACATTTAGTTCTTTTAAAATCACCTTCAATGATTCGAGCATGACAGGATCGTCATCGACAGCCAATATTTTTGAATGCTCTGCAGAGCCCAGTGCCCGGTGCACCGTTTCCACAAGTTTTGGGCCATCTATTGGTTTTACCAGGTGATCAAGCGCTCCCAGATTAAACGATTTCTGGATGTCAGTCACTACAGAACAGACTATGATGGGAATGTGTCTTGTGGAATCCTGTTCTTTTAATTCCTTGAGTATCTCGAAGCCATTCTTTTGAGGCAGATTGATATCGAGTACAACTGCATCGGGCTGGAGTCCCGTAATCAGTTCAACAGCCTGAAAACCTTTGTCATGCGTAATCACTTCAAAACCATGCTTTTTCAGATAAGTCTTGAATAATTTGCGGCAGCCTTCATCATCTTCAACGACGAAGACAGTCTGATCTTTCTTCATCCGGGGATCAAGCTGATGTGCTTTTTGAGCCGGATGCATTGCCTTCTTGAAAGGTATGCTGAAATGGAATTTCGAACCGACACCGGGTTGACTGCTCAATTCAAGATTACCGCCGAGCATTTTAATGAATTTGTGACTTATGGTCAGCCCAAGACCGGTACCCTGGTGGGAGCGGGTATCGGAGTTGTCTATTTGGGTGAAAGCATCGAAAACCCTGGTTTGATCCTGGGGCGCAATTCCTATCCCGCTGTCTTCAACACAGAAGTAAATCCCTTCACGCTCGCCCCATCCATCTGGCTGCTGATCTGAACCAGCCGCCTGTTTTACCAGAAGTTTAACATATCCCTTGTTGGTAAATTTAACGGCGTTGGCAAGCAGGTTTATTAAAACCTGTCTTAATTTGTCGGTATCGCACCGGATGATCTCGGGCAATCCGAAATCGAGTTCATAATCTAGTGTAAGCTCTTTTTTCCGTGCGGCAAGTTTCACTGTGGCCAGAACCGAATCAACCAGTTCCTGTAAAGGAATGTCGGCAAGACGGATTTCAACCCGGCCGGCTTCGATCTTGGAGAGATTGAGGATGTCATTGATGATAGCCAGAAGATTTTCACCGCTGCTGTAAATCATGTTCACATATTCATGCTGATCCGATGTAAGATTTTCCTGCTTCAGGAGTTCCGCAAATCCAAGAATGCTGTTCATCGGCGTCCTGATTTCATGGCTTGTGTTGGCGAGGAACTGACTTTTGGACTTGTTGGCTTCTTCAGCCCTGTCCTTGGCCTGCCTCAATTCATCCTCGGCGCGTTTGCGGTCAGTAATGTCGATGGCTGTTTCAATAAAACAGTCACGGCCGGCAAGGTTAATTGGCGTTACAGATTTAAGAATATTAATCTGTGTGCCATCCGAACGAAGCATTATTTTTTCAGAGTGGTCACATTTTTGACCTAGGTCGCTGATGGGGCAGGCACCTGATTTTGAAGGACAAATAAATTCCTGGCAACATTTTCCTATCATCTGGTCGACGGTTGTAAGTGCCATGGTAGCGGCGGCGGGATTGGCATGGATGATCTTGTGGCTGTGTGCCTCGATAATCAGCACTGAGGCCTCAACCGCATTGAGTATAGCTGAAATTCGTTCCTGGCTTTGCCGCAATTCCTCAGATGCACGCTTGCGTTCGGTTATATCACGCGCTATGCCGCAGGTTCCGATCACATTATGTTCAATGTCAAAAACCGGTGTTTTACTGGTCTCAATAAGATGTTCTATGCCGTCACTGCCTATGTAAGGTTCTTCAATCTTTTTGGGTTTTCCGCTGCGTATTACTTCCGCATCATCGCTACGGTAAGCCTCCGCGAGTTCTTTTGGGTAGATATCCAGGTCCGTAAGACCGACAATTTCATCCCTGCTTTTGCTGCAGGTTGCGGCAAATGCTTCATTTACATCAATGTAGCGGCTGTCCCGGTCTTTAAGCCATGCAATATCGGGTATATTGTCGAGGAGGGCTCGCTGCTGTTGCCGCTGAAGGCTCAATGTTTCCATATGCAGATCAGGGTGTTTGCGGCGGCCAAAAAATCTCCAAAAAGTCAGACCTATTGCTGTTAAAGCCAATAGTAACATGCCTGCCCAAAGCATGTACTGGTAAACGAGGGAAATCCCGGTAAAATCGGGTTTCTCAAGCTTCTCCACAAAATGCGTATTTGGAAGAATGCAGATGATAGCAAACATCAAAAGGATCATGTGCTTGTGATATCCCAAATTATTCATGGTTTTGTCCTCGCATCAGGCGTTCTCAATTAGTGTTGCCATTTTTTCTGAATTGTTTGTTGTATCAGGTATTTGTATGGCCTTGGGCAATGTAAAGCAGAATTTGCTTCCCTTGCCCACAACGCTTTCGACCCAGATTCGACCATCATGCATTTCAATTAGTTTTTTTACAATGGACAAGCCCAGGCCTGTACCGTGCTGGCCAGGCCCGATATGTTTTTGAACCTGGACAAATCTGTCAAATATCTTTTCAATACTGCCAGGTTCGATGCCGGGGCCATCATCTTTGATCTCAAATTGTATTTCATCGACGTTATCGATGACTTCAACATCAATGCGGCCACCCACATTTATGAATTTGACTGCGTTTTCAATGAGATGTTTTAAAATCTTGCTTACCATCTCTTGGTCAGCATATATTTGCAGATGCTTTTGGATATGGTGAACGTTGATTTTTATGTTCCTGGCAGATGCTTTGGGCGATAAGACTTTCACGACTTTAAAAATAACTGGCTCTATATCGAAACAGGCATTCTTCAGGGTCATTTGTCCGGCTTCAAATCTGGAAATGTCAAAGAAATTGGCCACAATGCTTCCCAGCCGGGTGATGCTTGCTTGTGCGGTTAGAAGCTCCTGCTGCACTCTGGGGTTTATGTCACCATAAACATTTGCCAATACATTGCTAAGAACATTATTTACAATGGTCATTGGCGTTCTTAGTTCATGCGTTACTGTCATGGTAAACTCACTTTTGATCTGGTCCAGTTCCTGGACGGATTTTAGACGCAGATACACCTGGAGTTTTGCCAGCAGTTCCTCCTCTTCGAAAGGCTTTACAATGTAGTCATCTGCGCCTGCTTCATAACCTTTGATACGCTCTGTTATCCTACCTTTGGCGGAAATCATGAGGATCTTTATAAATCTTAGGGCTCTGTTGGCTCGTATCTGACGGCATACCTCAAAGCCATCAATGCCGGGCATCATTACATCGAGCAGTACGATATCAGGAACATAATCGGCGCAAAGTTCCAGTGCCACCTGTCCTGTGGCTGCAGTTTTAAGGTCATATTTTTCGGACAGCAGTTCCTCTAAAATTTCGAGATTTGTTGGGTTATCGTCAACGGCAAGTATCCTGGCACTTGTTTTAGTCTCATGTCTCATTTTTGTATTCCTTTTGCCGTAAAATTTTTCAATGTGAAACCTCAGCTGCTGTTAACGAAATCTCATCCGGCTCCGGATCGCTTGGAAGAGGGATTGTGAAAATGAAAGTACTCCCTCCGCACGAATTGTTTGTAGCTGCGATCTGACCATTATGCGCCTCGACGATTTCCTTGCATATCGCCAGTCCAAGACCTGTTCCGCCAGCCCCTGATTTGGTCTTGCTGGACTGCATGAATTTTTCAAATACTATCTCAATCTCATCTTCAGGGATTCCGGGACCTTGATCTTTAATGGAGAAGATGATCGCTTTATCATCGTAGGACATATCAATTTCAATTATTCCTCCCACGGGAGAAAATTTCACGGCATTGCTGAGCAGGTTGCGAATAACCTGCTTAATTTTCTCAGGATCGAGCAATGCCTGTAATTCCAGATCGGATTTGTGACATTGAACTGTGATTTTGCGTTCTGAAATGAGAAATTCAAATTCGTCAAGTACCTGGCTTGCCAAATCGTTTAAATCGGCTCTGGCAAAATCAAAACACATTTTTCCGGATTCGATCTTGGCCAGATCAAGCAGATTATTCACCATCTCAAGAAGTGCTTTTCCACTCTTTTGAATCTTGAGAAAATAATCCTGCAGCTTTTCCTTTTCGGCGGCCGCGTATTTTTTGACACCGAATCCAGCAAAACTTATTATGCTGTGCAGAGGCGTGCGCAGCTCATGAGACATGTTGGCCAGAAATTCGCTTTTAGCGGTACTGGCTTTCTCAGCCCTGTCTGCCATTTCGGTGGCATGCGCGGTGACATTTTTGAGGTGCTCATTGCTTTGGTGAAGGTCGGCAGTTCGCTGAAGCACCTGTTGCTCCAGAACTATCTGGCGATTCCGCAGAAATCCCACAAAGGCCGTCAGCACTGCAGAAAGAAATATTCCTCCCAATCCCACCAGCCATTGTGTAATTGATGAATGCACAAGATAGAATTGACGGCTGGGGTTTGCAACAAGTGCATAGGTGCGTCCAAAAAAGAAGAGAGGATAAATGTTTTTAGGTTGGCTTTCCTTTGAGCAAGACATGTCAACTGCTGATTTATCAGTTTGCGCTGGGGGATATACAGCCAGCAATTTTGGATTCTCGGTCTCTGTCAAGTCGACGAGGCGTATGGAAATCTGGTCCATATGAATGCTGTCGGCCAGGCAATTTTCCAGCATGGACTGCAGCCGGATTACGCCCAGCGCAAAACCTTCCACATTTTTATTGCCATTGTCAGTCTGTGTGTCAGGATATTTTGAAGAGATGAGCGGCTGAAAAACCAGTATACTTTCCTGTTTTCCAGTTTTCTGGACAAGGGTAATTGGCGCTGTGGCAGTTATCAGTCCTGTATGTATCGCCTTCCGGATGGCTGCGAATCGTACAGGTTCTGAACCTAAATCATAACCTAATGCCTTTTCGTTGCCTGGGGCTGGTTCGGCGAAATAAACCGGGTAATATGCCGGCCTGCTTCTGGCAGGAAAGTTTCCGTTATTGGCATCTTTTTCCCAAATAGCGAAACCGGCAACTCCATCCTTGATTGCGTCTGCTTCAATCAATTCTTTCCTTGCAGCTGGTACAAACTGAACCCATTCCAAAGCCTGCACTGCAGCATTTTCGGCAACCGGACCCGCGAAGGCACGGAATTCGTTACCATCCACATGATTGCTGCCTTCGTAAAAACGGATAATTGAGGCAAGATCGTTCTTAAGTGAAAAGAATACATCACGGACTTTCCCGGCATATGAGGATCCCATCTGATCAAAGATTATTCTCCGCTCGCGGTTCTCGGTTAGTGTCGTAACAGTTGTCACTGCAATAATAACCACAAGTGCGCAGGCTGCCACCAGAATGGTTTCCAAATGCCGTAACTGTTTTTGACGCTCAGTCGGCAGATAGTTTCGCCACTGAATAGCGCTTATGCCGCCCAGCAGTATTGTTACTAAAATCAGCGTGCCTAAAATTGGGTACAGACGGACGATTGCAATTTGTGCTACCCATTTATCTGCGGGAACGTCCATTCCGATAGCCATCAGCACTTTTCCGGTATGCGGATCGGAAATAGGAGCCTGGGCCGAAAAATAAGTACCGTATTCATCTTTCTGAGGTCCTATTGTGGTTGGCTGGCCGGTTTTGAAAATATCCCAATCTGCCTGAGATGGCTCTATATAACCCGTGCCGGGAGGTGATGCCATGGGGTCATTTTCACTGAGGTTTTCAGGCCCGAATACTATCTGCCCATCGCGAATAGCCATACTATAGATGCTGCGCTGGTGAATAAATCGTCCATGGGCAATCATTTGCTCACGAATGCGTTCAAAGATGGGATTTTCCTTGTCGGCACTGGTAAATTAGAGTTGCTTGACCTGTTCAGGGCTGATTGTGCCTGCTATGCTCATTGTATCCATGAGCAGGCGATCTCGCAGGTCTGAATCAAGGCTTTTTCCCCGCCATTCTGTTGCAAACCAGCCTAGCAGGATCACAATAATAAAAATAGCTGGTGATACCAATTTGTGGAGTATTCTCTGACTAGCTGTTTCATTTACAGGTCTGGGCAGATAGAGCCAGAGTCCTGTCATTGCAGTCAGTGCGCACAGCATCCTGATCAGTTGAACTGGGAAACCGCAGACAGCGAAAAATGAATCATAATTCAGGCATGTAGCCGGAAATATCGCGGCTTTTGGAACCACTAGGCCGGTAGCCAGAGCATATGTCAGAAATGAGCCCGCCGCGAGGATGACTCCGAATCGCCTTTTACAGTCTGCTGGGCAGGCCGTCTTTAACAAAACAAAGCCGGCCAGTAAACTGCCTGCAAACCCCAATACATAACGTGATGCGGCATTGAACCAGTTTATATTCCGATCAACGAAACCAATAGCAAGCAATATTAACAATGGGAAGATGTACCAATAAGCTGCGATGGCAGGCCTGTTTCGATTATACCATCGCCTTGCAAATTCAAGAAGGAACACATAGGACAATGCCATTATTACAAGTCTGGTCAACTTGAAATAAAAAGAATCGCCGACACTAATCGCCAGCATGTCAAGCCATTCATTGATTCCGTGTACTATTCCAAATAAGCCAAGCCACTGCCAGGCAATTGTCCGGTCTGCACGCCGCAAAATTATGCAGATCGAGGCCAGTAGCACAAACGAGAGGCCATAAACAAAATACAGGTAATCAAAATTTTGTGACCAAAAGCTTGCCATGTGGTTCCCCAAAACAAAGCACTGAATCACAGTATTCTTATATGGTTTCTATACTTTACAGACGATCATAACTTTTTTATAGGCCCTGACTGGAATAACAGTTTTCAATCACATCATTGATCTTGCCCAGTAATTCGCTCATCTCAAATGGTTTTATTAGATAATCAACCACTCCCAGTGCTGCCGCAAGCTCCATATCCTTTTGATCTCTGCGAGCACTTAGGATCATAATAGGAATGCATTTGCCAGTTTCCGACTTGCGCAAGGCCTCGATCATTTCAAGTCCGCCCATGATCGGCATCATGAGATCCGTTATGATTATGTCCGGTCTTTCGCCCAGGGCGGTTGATAAACCCTCTCCCCCATTTGAAGCGGTCAGCACAATAAAATCATTCATTTCGAGGCGATCTTTGAGGCTGGCCAGAACTGCAGGTTCATCTTCAACAAGCAGGATTCTTGTTGCCGGTTGATGCTTTTTCTTCCAAAACATGGTACCCCCTAAATTATTAGGTTCATTCCCAGAAATATCCTCTTATGAATTTTTTCGGCAAAATATCAGGTGGCCTTAAGAAATTTGCAAAAGATGCGATAATTAAATGTGTGTCGAATTTTTATTGTGAAGATATTATATCTGGATTTAGGGGCGGTTGGGGGAGAAAAATAAAGCCGTATTGTGTCAATTCCCTACAGGTCTGTAGCTAATTCGGATGAATTTCAAACAACTGTGTAATTATATCCACGGTGGGCGGAGGTTTTGATCGCCCAAGCTTTTTGGTCCATTTGTCCGGCGGGGACTCTCCTACTAAAATCTCACATATAACGTCAGCGGCGGGGTGTTTGGGGCAAACAAAGTTTTTCACATGATCATCGATTTCACCGGTTTTGATTTGGTAAATAGCAGAATTGACGCCAGCTTCGAATTGAAGTCTGCATAACTCCATTTTGCAGCAGTCACATGTTGCGATAATCACGAGTTTCATTAGTTCCTCCAACTAATGCGACCGTAATATAAACTAATACTAGTAATGAATCTATAAAATACTTTGAAATCGCCGAAATAAATTTTGGACATAGTCGCTTAGAATGTACACGAGTAGAGGGTTGGGACAATTTAAGTCCGATGAGGAATCAGGCTTGTCCCATTTTTTTTGCGATAAACTGCGGAATATTTTATTTCTAGAGCTTTGATCAGTTTAGATAAAGCAGCAGTTTACGGTCCTGTTGTTTGGCCCTTCTTTATCCGAAGAGATTTAATTTATGGGGTATTCCGCAATAAAAGTTGTGCCGTTCTTTTCTGAACTCTCGAAGCCGACATTGCCCTTGAGATAGCGTTCAGAAAGCAATTTCATGCTGTAAGTACCCAGACCGCGTCCTTCACCTTTAGTTGAAAACGATCGCTGGAAAATCTGCAGTTGTCCATCTTCTGGAATGAACGACTGATTATGCACGCGAAATTCAATGCGGTCATTGGCCTTTCTACATGAGATGGTCACTTTCTGCCCACGTCTGGATGCTTCAAGAGCATTCTTTATCATATTGCCCAGAACCCGTTTTATAAGAGTGCGGTCAGTTCGAAATTTTACATCATGCCCAACTGTTTCAAAGATAAGTTCAATATGCTGATCCTCAGAACTTTGTTTAAACATTTGCAGGAGTTCGTTTAGTATTTCAATTGCCGAGATGGTAGAGAACTGAGCTTGAAATTCGTTAAATTCCGCAGCCAGGAATTCTTTTTGTGATTTTATTTCTTCCATTAACTGTTTTGATACTGAAACCATGTTCTTTTTGAATTCGGCAATCTCCTGGTTACTCGCATTGTCATCAAGCATGTTTGAGAGAATATTAAGGCTAAATGCAGTATTCATGACATCATGGAAGAATATCCGTTCAAGTGCTCTTCTTCTTTTCTCGTGGCTTATATCCGTAATCGCAACGATACTGAAAAGTTGCCCCTTGATTTCCAGCGGGGTTGTTCTTACCAGCAGGTCAAAGGCGTTATTTGTGACCTGTTGGAGCAATCTGCATTCGCGTAAATCAGCCTTATTGCTCAATGCTGCCAGAATCGCATTTACAGCACCGCATTGAGAACAGAACTGGGTTGTTCCACATCCACCAGGACTTTTGCATGAATACAAACACCCCAAGGCTTCTCCCGGGCGCAAACCGTAAAGTTTATCAGGGTTATTGATGCCCAATAACTGAGGAAAATGGTTGTTGAAAAATACTATTTGTCGGTTCTGGTTGACAATAAGCACAATTTCAGAAACAGCATCATATAATGGGTTGATCAGACTGTAGTGACCTGCAACAAGTTTGACCTGTTCCTGAATCGCTTCTTCGTCACTTAGCTGGGAAGGGGCGTACTTAGTCATAAAAGCTTCAGATATCATCACACAACCTCATCTATTGCTAGCAATACGATCAAAAAGATGTTATGTTTTATCGGCGAAATACAGGTATTTTAAGGATGGTAATTAGATAACGCAATAGAAGTTCGACCAATTCATCCCAAATCCAAGTTAATACAAGTCCGGATTTTTTTAATTGCTAAAATCCGGACATCAATTCACAAATACATCCATATTAATGGACCAATGTTGCACTGTAACATGTAAAAGTGACAGGGGGTTGCAACGACCAGAAAAACCAGAATCAAATCGCAGCAAAAACAAATCGATCGACTCAAACTCATTTTGGAAACCGCAGCCAAATTAAATGAAATATTCACGAGCTTGTTAAGGCAATGCAACTGACAAATTCTTTATCGGCACGGATTCCGTACTAATCCCGCATACCCTTACAGAAGAATATACCGCCTTGCTTTGAATATCAATTAATAATCGAATGCATTTCAATAACATCGGGTTTAAAAGCAAAAAGCACAGGTATCAGGCGGTTTTATTTTAGAGGTGCCCGGTGACTCATTCAACCTCAGTTCGTTTGCAGACCCGCATGTTCATGTTACATACCGGGCACCAACAGCGGACAAGTTGTACTGGATCACGTTCCGGATTAATGACGCATTTGGAAACCTGACAGATTCAGAAGATTTCTCGGTTGTATTTGTGTAGGATGCCATCAAAGGCGATCTTGTCTTGGATAATTCAGTCAATTTGGACTGATTTAGCCGCATTATGCCAGCACTGGCTGCTGGAGGACGGCAGCAGAGGAAATGATTTCTATGAAAGATCTGATGCAAATAGGGATGGCAAGATCGATTTTCTTGATTTGGCGGAATTGACTAAAAAGTTTGAGCCGGTTCAAAGATAAATGCGGTAATGAAGATATTATTTTTATTCCGATTTTCTGTTGACAAGGCCAGCTTTTGCATTTTTATTATTGGCATACGCTAATAATATGTAGGACTGATATGGCCAGACCATGCAAATGCCGCAAGATCGGTTTAACCCCGAATGTGGTCTATTTCAAGCCACGAGGAATACCGCTGTGTTCGCTGGAAGAGGTCTGCCTGAGTCTTGATGAAGTTGAGGCAATGCGTCTCTCTGATTTGGAGGGGCTGTATCAGGAAGATGCCGCTAGACAGATGAATATCTCGCGTCAGACATTCGGCAATATTATCAATTCAGCCCATAAGAAAGTGGCCGATGCACTAATCAATGGCAAAGCCCTCCAGATAAAGGGAGGAATTGTGGAAAATAAGAATCTCAAATAATATTGAAAAGGATATTAAAAATGAGAGTTTGCATCCCGACAATAACAAACGATGGAATTGATGCCGAATTGTCCGGTCATTTTGGAAGTGCTCCATATTTTATGATTTTTGATGTTGAGGCGGGCACATTTGAGTTTGTATCCAACACGAATATGCACCATTCACACGGGATGTGCCAACCCTTGAGTGTCATAGGAGATAAACAGATCGATGCGATTGTCTGTCAGGGTATGGGCATGGGAGCTTTTCAGAAATTGAAAAACAGCGGAATAAAGGCTTACCGGGCCAGTGCCAAAACAGTGGAGCAGTTAATAAAAGATTACAAAGGCAAATTGCTTGAGGAAATTACAGCCGAAAACGCCTGTGCCGGGCATGGCTGTCATTGATTGTAAAGGAAACAGTAATGACCAGGATTGGAATAATAAGATGTCAGCAGACAGAAGACCTCTGCGCGGGAACAACTGATTTTAAGGTTGCTCAGGAAGGCAAAGCTGCGTTTGCAGACATGGGGCAAATTGAGATTGTGGGTTTTGTGTCATGCGGAGGTTGTCCGGGCAAGAGGGCTGTCACAAGAGCAAAGAACATGGTCGACAGAGGGGCTCAGGCAATTGCGTTTGCTTCGTGCATTGCCAAAGGCACTCCGCTGGGTTTTCCGTGTCCGCACTGGCAGTTAATAAAAAGTGCTGTTGAAAGCAAACTGGGGCACGAAATAAAACTGATTGAATATACACATTAATTTAGGAACATCTTTATAGTATTCCTGAATTCTTATCCTGGCAAAATCGTCGTATTCCAACCAGCGGGTCAGAATTTACTTTTTTTGAGTTTCCTGAGCAGAATCGGCAAAAAGGCCAGAAGTGCCAGCAGCAAAAATGCTATCAGGATACGAGTTGTGAAAATGTCTCTAACATTGCTGATCATACCAAGCTGCTCACCCGCATAGGCGTAGATGAGTGAGCCGGGGAGAATGCCAAGCGATGTGGTCCAGATAAATGTTTTTAAGGGCACTCGGGTCAGGCCTGCAAAAATATTTATAAGAAAGAAGGGAAAGACCGGCACCAGCCGTAAAATCAGCAGATAATTGGAGCCGTTACGATCAAGCTCGCGATTAAATTTGACGAGCTTATCAGCGTATTTGAATTGTATCCAGTCGCCTGCTATATATCGGGCAGCCAGAAATGCCAGCGTGGCCCCGGTTGTCGCACCAACATTGACATATATTGCGGCAAGCAGTGTTTTATATAAAAAGCCTCCGGCGAGTGTTAGAATGAGGGCGCCCGGAAGTGAGAAGCCCGTCACAACAATGTAGGTTAAAATGAATGCGGCGACGGATTTGAAGTAATGGCGGTCAGAAAAATCCCTGAGTTGTGAGGCATGGGCTTGAAGATTTTCGAGGGTCAGCTGTCGGCCCAATCCACTGAGTTGCAGTCCGATCACTAAACCCGCAATAATCAAAAGAATTACTATTCGCTTAATTGTGCCAGTTTTCATATATCAAATTATTTGTGCCGAACAGATCTGGTTTTTTGCAGCATCCTGATAAACCATTTATTCTGCAGCATCTCGATGTAACAGCGTTTTGCGGGCTGGCGAACGACATCGGAGTAGGAAGGGTATGCGTGTACGATATTGGCTATGGCACTGAAAGGTTTTCCGAAAGATTTGGCAAGCTGAACCTCGTGCATCAGTTCGGCGGCATGAGCCCCAAGTATGTGTATTCCAAGGATGCGAGCTTTTTTGTCGCAGATGATTTTGGCGAAACCTTGTGATGCAAGATCTGTGCCGGCCCTGTCTACATTGCTAAACTGCCATTTGTATACACGAACGCTATCGCCAAAACGGTCGCGGGCTTCGGATTCAGTTAATCCTGCATGTGCAATTGCCGGATCGGTAAATGTGCACCAAAGGACATTTTCGTAATCAGGTTTTATTTTGACCGGCAGACATGCATTCCGTGTTGCGACGATGGCTTCGTGTTCGGCGATATGGGTGAAAAGATAAGGTGGCACAATATCTCCGGCTCCGTAAATATTGCGGGCGGTGGTTGCCAGATGCCCGTCGACTTTCAAGCCTCGCTTGTCAAATTCGACTCCGGCCTTGTCGAGATCAAGATTATCAATATTAGGTACACGTCCTGCCGCGACCATGACAGAATCGGCGGAGACAGTAATCACATTATTATTTTCATCAGCAATTTCAGAGTATGTGACGCCGTCTTTCATATAGAATCTGCGTGGAACGGATTTCGTCAATATAGTTACTCCTTCAGCTCGCATGAAATCCATCAGGTCTGATGCAAGTTCGGAATCATCGCGCGGCAAGATAGTTGGGCCTCGCTGGACAAGCGTGATCTTCACACCCAGACGGTTCAGGGCAGATGCCATTTCCGATCCTATCGGGCCGCCGCCGAGTATCAGCATGGAACGTGGCAGATCCTCAAGTTCGAAAATGGATTCGTTCGTTAGAAAAGGTATACCATCAAGACCTTCGATGCGGGGTATTGCCGGCCGTGATCCGGTGCAGAGTATGAATTTATCCGACGAAATAATGCGATCACCTGTGTTGATGTGATTGGCATCCAGAAATTTCGCTGGGCCGAATATGAGATCGATACCTTGCTTCTTGAAAGATTCCGGCGAATGTGCTTCATAATCGGCCTGCCGCACAGCACGCACATGCGCCATTACCTTACGGGAATCCAGAGTAATCTGGGTATCGAGCCGTATTCCAAAGTCTTCAAGACGGCGGCTCTGATGCACAACCTCGGCCGACTTGATGAGTGTCTTGCTGGGAATGCAGCCGAACCATGTGCAGTCACCGCCGATTTTAAACTTTTCTATAAGTGCTGTCTTTTTGCCTAAACCGGCTGCAAGTTTGGAAGCGACAAGTCCGGCGGAACCGGCCCCGATAACAACCACATCGTAATCAAACATGGATTTTCCCCCCTGACTTAACAGCAGCTTGAATTGCTGTTTTGTTTTTCGCCTAATGCCAACTCCGTAGAGCATGGAAATTTCCCAAAATGCCTGCTGCGGTCACCTGTTATCTTAAAATGCCTGCCAAAACGTGTTTCTTCGAGCATTGAAGCGGTGTTGCCGCAAATTAGCATTGGTTTACCGGTTATGAAGATATGGTACTCATCAAGAATAAACCGATGCGGACATTCGGGTATTGTCCCCAGATAAACCGCTGATTGGCCGTAATCTTCGCAACAATCTTCAAGTATATCGAGTTTGAACGCGCGAACGGTCATCGACTCGAATTCGATCATGCCTATTTTGGTTTCGATTTCGGGATTGTCGATTGTAACAGCTTTTTGGGAAACAACGCGATGATCAAAACATTTGATTTCCCTAAGAATCCTTCTGAAATCTTCAACATACATCGCACCTGCAAGGCATTCTCCCACAAGGACGGGGTCTGAATGCAGATATTCAGGAACTCTCTGTTTGGTGAATACATCTGAAAAATACAATTCACCGCCGGGCTTTAAAACGCGAAATATTTCAGAAAATACCTTACGTTTATCGGAGCAGAGGTTTATGACGCAATTGGAGATCACCACATCGATTGAGCCATCCTCGATGCCGAGATGGCTTAAATCTTCCGCATATCCCTTTTTGAATTCAATATTGTGGGCGATAAATCCAAATTTTTTCATTTGCGAATCTATGTGGCGATTTGCGAACTCAAGCTGCTCGTCAGTCATATCCATGCCGATCACTCTTCCATCAGGGCCGACAAGCTTTGAGACCGCATAAGCATCTCTGCCCGTTCCGCACCCGATGTCAAGTACAACACATCCTTCGAGAGCAGGCGGAATCGGTGACCCGCAGCCGTAAAACTTTGTAAGGATTTCCTGATCGATGTTCTTTAAAATTTGCCTGATATAAGCAGGCAACGACTCGGTTGTACAGCAGGCATTTGTTTTTAAATCCTTTGTTGCCTGAACTGTCTTGCCGTAATACTGTTTTACATTTTCAACCCGCTGGGCGGCATCTGTCATGATTTATCTCCATATCCGGTATTTCGCTGGTTGAGCAGATTCAAATCATCGAGCGTATCGATATCATACCATTGCGGCAGCAGATGAATTTCACTTGTATATTTTTTAAGGATATTGACGGTTTGCGTGAATACACCGGCAGTACTCCATTGAATATTATCAAATGCCTGCGGAATAAAATTTTTAAAATTAAAGCCAATGAGATAATATCCGCCGTCAACGGCCGGGCCAATGACAGCATCGTGGCTTTCAAGCCCAACAAAAGCATCCTTAACAAATTTCACCGGCAGATCGGGGCTGTCTGAACCGATGATAACAACTTTTTTATATCCCTTGTTAAAGGCCGCCAAAAAAGCGTTTTTCATCCTCTGACCAAGATCGCTGCCTTGCTGGGGAATATAACTAAATGAATCACCGAGAATTTCTTTTATTCGAACGTCGCTTTGCGGAGGATAAAAAACTATTTCAAACCGTATCGCGATCTCCTTAAGCATGCCAAGCAGATCGGAAAGAAAACATTTGTAAAGTTCCGTCGCTTCATCAGTGCCAATCTGAGCGGCAAGACGTGTTTTAACATTGCCGTCAGACGGGTCTTTTACAAAAAACAGTATGCATTTATCATCAGAGTTCGGCATAATTACACCAAATTTACTTTACAGTTGCTCCTGTACAGCTTGAGCCGGCCCCGGCCGTGCAGCAGTAACAGTGCGGGCCGGTGATTATTTCAAAGCCGCCTGCCAAAATACTGTCCATATCAACTATCGATAATGGCCTGCCCCATTTATCCCTGAGAGGCAGGTCAAGAGCCTGATTAAAATCGCAATTGTACAAAATACCCCGGTAATCAACACTGATAAGACTGCGACACATGATGCCCTCGGCTGCCTCGGGGTTAAAATTGTTGTAAAGCAATTCCATGTATTTTTCAAGCGTGCCGTTGGCCTCGAGATATCTTTTGAATCGGCCGATTGGAGCATTGACGATAATAAAAAGCTTGCTGAACCTGACGCCGAAGTTCTTAAGGAGCTGCCGCTTGTAATCAGTCTCAAGCTGCTGCTGCGAGCCGGGCAAAAAATCACCGCCAGGATTATACACAAGGTTAAGTTGGAGATTCTGGTCGATGCCGTAACCGAGGCGGTTAAGCATTTGTATGGCCTTTATGCTCTTTTCAAACACATTGCGGCCGCGCTGCTTATCTACATTCTCTTTGGTATAGCACGGCAGCGAACCTATAAGCACAACTCTATTCTTCCCGTACCAATCCGCAAGCCATTCAAGGCCGTCTTCAAAAAAGACCGTCAGATTTGTTCTGACCATTAGACGGGCGCACAGCCGATGGGCATTTTCAATAAAGAATTTAAAATCAGGGTTAAGTTCCGGGCAGCCGCCAGTAACATCAATCGTTAGAGAGGGATGTTTCAGCAGGAAATCTGCGATCTTCTGCATCACTGATCGCGGCATGATCTTGTTGCCTTCCGGTCCGGCCCCTACATGGCAATGGCGGCACCGCTGATTACAGCGGTTTCCGAGATTCACCTGGAACGTTTCAAAGCTCTCCAATTGCAGCGGCCGGACTGTCGAACGCTTAACAGCATCCTTAAAATCAACAAACATGATAAGGAGTCCCTTAATATTTTACTTGTTTGTAAAAATTGGCCAGCTTGTTCGGATGCACACCGAAGTGAAACAGTGTAACCACCAACTGATTCCGAAGTGTGCAGAACAAAATTCCCTCTTTTTCCCATCGCCGCGATGAGGTGGTAATCTTTTCGCTGATAATATGAATATCAGATTTATTTCTTTTTATTCTTCGCATTAAATCCACATCTTCGAGAAAGATAAAATCACCAAATCCGCCGATATTTTCAAAATACCCCTTTCGAATAAAAATACCCTGATCACCGTAAGGTATTCGTGTGAGGCGGCAGCGGAGGTTTGAGCGGAGTGCGATTAATTTAAGCAGTAAACTTTCTGAATCGAATCTTATCTGAAAAGCACCAGCTACACAGCCCTGAGTTTCAAGGCATTTGCATATCAGGGCGACAGCGTTTTGGGGCAGGCGGACATCCGCATGCAAAAACAGCAAATTCGGATATCTTGCTGTCGCTGCGCCGAAATTCATCTGAATACCTCGTCCTCTCCTGGGTGAATTGAGTTTTATGACAGCAGGATCAATGATATTTTTATTTGTGCTCGAATCATCTGAGCCGTCAACCACAATTATCTCTAAGGCATACCCCTTTTTGAACTGCTTTAAGTGATCTATGAATGGGTTTATAGAATGCCCTTCGTGCAACACTGGCACTATAATCGACAATCCAAATTCTGATCGCATATTCTTGTCGATCTGCATATACGGAGTATATCAGAATAATTTTCCGAAATGTAGTTCATATTATGAGAAATGTTTAGAAAGCAGCTTGTACGGAAGCAAACTGGTTATTTATAATGTCCGATACAGATGTATTTTTTCTCAACCAATGGGCTATACACTTGGGGGTAATATGTCATTAGACGAAATACTATGAAAATATAAAAATGTGAATGAAACTGCGAAATGTTGCGGCCGTACCGCTAAAAGATGAAAGAGGTAATCTATGAATAGCAGATCGAAAGCAAAGTGCGTCTGTTTAGGTTTTTCTTTGGCCTTTTTATTTGTCTGCACTTGGCTCCCGGCTCAAAATGAACAGGCAATGACTGAAAATGCGATATTTGCGGGAGGCTGTTTCTGGTGCATGGAACCGCCTTTTGAGAAGCTAAACGGGGTCAAGTCCGTTGTATCGGGATACACGGGCGGTACGGGAAAGAACCCGAATTATGAGAATTATGTCGAGACGGGACATATTGAAGCAGTGGAAATAAAGTACGATCCCCGAATAATAAGTTACTCAAAATTACTTGAGGTATTCTGGAGACAAATAGATCCCACAGATGCCAGCGGCCAGTTTGTTGACAGAGGCCCGCAGTACCGGTCTGCAATATTTTACTCAAACGAAACGCAAAAACAGTTCGCGGAAAAATCGAAACAGCATCTCACAAAATCCGGAAAGTTTAACAAAACGATAGTGACTGAAATACGTGCCGCACAACAATTTTACAAGGCTGAGGATTACCACCAGGATTTTTACAAGAATCATTCCTTAAAGTACAGTTTCTACAGGCAAAGGTCAGGACGTGATGAATATTTAAAAAAGGTGTGGGGCCAAAATGACCAGGAGATAGACATGTCGACAGACAGTAATTCAGCATATCATCAGCCAAGCAAGGAAGAGCTTCACAAACGCCTTACGCCGCTGCAGTACAAAGTTACACAGCAGGGTGCAACTGAGCCGGCATATCAGAATGAGTACTGGAATGAGAAGCGAGATGGTATTTATGTGGATATTATTTCAGGTGAGCCACTCTTCAGTTCTAAAGATAAATATGATTCTGGAACCGGTTGGCCAAGTTTCACAAAACCGCTTGATCCAAATAGTATTATTGAAAAAGAAGACAAAGGTTTTTTTACCACCCGAACAGAAGTAAGGAGCAAGAAAGGAGATTCTCATTTGGGACACGTCTTTAATGACGGCCCGCCGCCTGCGGGACTGCGTTACTGCATGAACTCTGCGGCTTTGAAATTCATTCCAAAGGAAGGACTCGAAAGTGCCGGATATGGCAAGTATCTGCCGCTATTAAAAAAGTAAGGTAAGCAATACAGCTAATATTCACCAGAGCTAAATTCTTTGTAGTAATAGCGCAGAAGGCAATAGCTCGTGGTCTATTACGAATAACATTAATTTGAGAGTTTTGTCGAATTATATTCATGATTACAGAAACATAGTTGGCGTGGTCGATTGGGAAAACTTGAACTTTTTTAGCCAACTTTTGCTATCGCCTCAATTGCCTTCTGCTGGTCCACCTCTGCATAAACCTCGGTTATGATTACGGACCTGTGGCCGAGGATAATACGTGCTGTTTCAAGCCCGAATTCTTTGCGCAGGAAAGTCGCAGCATTATGGCGAAGTTGATGCGGGTGCCAGTGGTAATGTTTATACCAGGCCTTGAGTTCGGCTCTTTCGGCTTTGGTCTGTCGTTTTCTCCATTCCTTGACGGTCTCACCGGCTCGTTTTCTCAAATGCTCCGGAGCGGGGAACGCCTTCTCGATGGCCCTGGTTATTGCGTGGCGGTATGCAGCAACGTCATAGTGCTGACCCGGATTACGCCTAGGCTCATTTGAACAGTTTGATCCCGGCACATTACCGTATTTAAGGGGTGTAGTTCTATTTTGTGACACTTTGATCCGCCTTTCGGCCTCTGCTTCAGCAGGCGAAAAGCAAAATGACTCAGCAGGGCGGAGCAGAAATGGTCTTAATGTTTCCTGACCTTTGGGACCAATGTATATTTTACGGTCATGCCCGTGGTGTGCCGTCTTATGCTCAGCAGGGGAGTATACCCATATTTTTCCGCTGCGATCTATGTCACATGGCCGAATAATTAAAACTTCGTTTGGGCGTGCCGCCGTAAGCAGTTGCATTTGAATGATAGTCCATATATGTCTGCTGACATATGGCTCGATAGCATCAACGTGCTCTTGCGGTACAGGTTTGACAGGTTCGGTCTCTCTTGCTTCGCACCGACCCTTTCGCAGGCCGGGAACCGCTGCAAGGGCTTGGTAGATTGAGCCAGGTATTAGCTCCTCACCTACCGCCCATTTAAATACCATCTTTATGCGAGCTATAGAGCTATTTATGTAATTCCGACTGCAATTATTCTCAATCATATGGTGGCGTATGGTCCGGAGGCAACGAGGTCCAAACTCGACCGCTTTGGTATCACCATACAACTTGCTGAATGGCCGCAAAGCATAACGAAAATTATCGATCTCGCCTGAGAGTGCTCCATCAGCACTGCGATAATATTGCCCTGCATAAATCCAAAACCGTGCAATTATTTCTTTTATTGTGATGCTATCGCCGTCGACACCGAGTTGCTTGCCGCATGAGAGCCACTCAGCAATTACCTTGTTATAATTTGTTGAGGTTTCTTCAGTTCCGTAATGCCCAAGGTAAATCGTCTTGCCGTTGAGCACCACATATGCGTGGCCGCTTGCTTTGTGATGACGGAGTTTTGGGGTGGAATTCCTGCCTGTTTTCGCTACAATGTTCACGGTCGCTCCTTTCAAAAAGAGTATAATACTTCTTTTTACAAAAGAGTTACGGCCGCTCTGCTGCATTGCAGGTAATCGTAAGTCTCGATTTCAGCGTAACTTATGAAAGGGTGAAAGACGGGATTCGAACCCGCGACCCCTAGAACCACAATCTAGTGCTCTAACCAGCTGAGCTACTCTCACCACGATCCGGCTTACCCGGAAACAAAAATGTGCGCCAAAAGCGCACCCCAGAATATTACACCGCAGGTCTGATTATGTCAAGCTTGGGTTAAAACCCTCCGTCAAGCTACTTTTCTTGATTCCGGTATTACTTTTTGGGTATGATCCCTGCCCACATCGTGCATAAGCCCCGTTGTGGAGTAGACCTGCCTTTCTTTTTCTCCCATCCCGCAAATCTGGGCCAGTATGCCCGTACTTATGGATATTTCCTGTGAATGCGAAAAAAAACGGCTAAGGTTTATAGCCGTCCCGAAGCCTTCTTCGACATCGCGTGGCAAAAGTCGCTGCGACGATCTGTGCCATGCCTTCAAGGTCGGGAACGCTCAATGCGTTATTGAGATTTTGCACCGATTCGCAATTTTCAAAACAATGTGTATTCGCCAGATACATTATTTCTGCGCAGATAGCCGGATCTTTATGCGCCAGATCTGCCGGCCTTTGCTTTAAATCGGTAGCGAGCTTAATTCCCTGCTCAAAAACGCAAGATGCTTCATTTCTTCCGCGATAATTTCCCCAACTTTTTCTTTTCCCGCCTTTGTCGGCACCAGGTTTTTGAGCCCGAGATAAAAAATAATGGAATCTTTTTCCATTTTCATTGCATAGCTGATCAACCCGTATGCATCTTTCTGGGCCGAGATCATGTCGAGCACATTGCCGCGAGCATCAAAAACATGCCCGTCAGCTATCGCTTGCAGATACAGAGCTACCTCATCTTCAGGATCAAAGATTGGCGTCTCCATTTCCTGCCGTTGGAACTGCACCCGCAACTCCCGAAAGATCGCTTCATGCGTTGTCTCCCAGCGTGCCAGCTCCTCCAGTAGCAGCCGGATATTCTCCGATTCCACTATCCCAGCCGCTTGCGCGTAGTATGTTGAGCCGTTACGCTCTATCTGCTCCGCCATTGCGAGGACTTCATCGGCGTTATAGCTGCTCATGGAGCACCCGCGCCCGCTGCCGGTGGTGTGAATACCCTGGCCGCCATTTCCCTATCGAGCATAAGAACAGCCCCCGGCTGACCGTCAGCCATCTTGAGCTGCTCGACAATTCCGCTTGCGTTTGCTTCCTCTTCCACCTGTTCATTGACGAACCACTGCATGAACATATTTGCCGCATGGTCCTTCTGCTCTATCGCCAGGTTTACCAGGTTGTTTATCAACCCCGTCACCTTCTGCTCATGTGCGTATGCCATTTCAAAAATCCCCAGCGCCGATTCGAAACTCGTCGGCGGCCCGTCGATTGACATCAGCTTCACCTGCCCGCCCCGATCCAGGATGTAATTATAAAATTTCGTCGCGTGGAGCATTTCTTCCTGCACCTGCACCGTCATCCAGTTCGCAAAACCCGGCAGATTCTTGTGCTTGAAATATGCCGCCATCTGCATGTAAAGATAAGCTGAGTAAAGTTCCGCGTTAACCTGGCTGTTCAAAGCCTCTTCCATCTTTTTGCCGATCATCGTAAACCCCTTAAATTATAAAATCCCTGCTGCCTTGTGCTTGGCCGCGATTGTATCCGCCATTGCCGCAAGTGCTTTAAAGTCATTCTCTTTGGGATAACCTTTTATAACCACCGGTTCAAGCAGCTCTGCCTTTAGATTCGGCAGCAGCCCTTTGATCTGCTCAACCATCTGCCCGCCCCAAAGATACGAACCTATAAGTGAAACGAATTTCGTTTTTGGCCTCAATGCGTTGACCACAAAAGCCGCATGCGCCACATTCGGATGGGCGCCCGCCAGCACCTGTGATGTACCAAGCACTATCGTCGCCCCGTCCACCAGCGCGATCGCGATCTTACCAAGGTCGGTACCCGCCAGGTTAAACTGCTTGACCGCGATATTCCGCTCACGCAGCGCGTCAACAAATACATCCACCATCTTGCGCGTTGCGCCGTGCATCGAATTATACGGCACCAGCACTTCGTTTTTAACATTATCGCTCGTCCAGTCCGCATAAGCATCCAGTATGAACTGTGGCTTATCATAAACAAACCCGTGACTCGGCGCAATGATCTTGAAATCCAGCGCCTTTATCTTTTCCAGGTTCTTGCGTATCGGCAGCCGGAAGGGCATCATGATCTCCGCGAAATACCTCTTCGCAGATTCATACGCCGCCCCGTATTCATCCACGAATATCGAAGCCGTCGCCATGTGCGACCCTAAGAAATCGCATGTAAACAGTACCCTGTCCTCTTTCAAATACGTCACCATCGTCTCAGGCCAGTGCACCCATGGCGTCAGCACGAATTTTAGCGTCTTATCGCCCAGCGAAAGCTCCTCGCCGTCCGCTATTACAATGAAATCTTCATCCTTAAGACAAAGCAGCTCGATCAGCAGCCCTTTGCACTTTTCATTCGTAACCACTTTCGCCATCGGAAATTTTTTCAGCACTTCCGGTATCGTCCCCGAATGATCCTGCTCGGCGTGATGCGAAATAACGTAATCTATCCTGTCCACCCCAAAACTCTCAAGGTGATCGAAAAGCATTTCTGCCTTTGTCGGGTCAACCGTATCAAGCAGGGCGGTTTTCCCTGTTCCCCTGATGAGATATGAATTATAGCTCGTGCCGTCAGGCAGCGGGATAAGCTCGTCAAACATCCGCCTGTCCCAGTCCACGGCACCTACGAAAAATACATTTGGTGCTATCTGCATACCAATCCTTTATTTTAACGCTTTTACAGCCGCCCCCACCGCTCCGTAATCCGGCTCGCTGGAGATCTCTTTAACCGGCTGAATATATCGTATCACGCCATCCTTATCGATAACGAAAACCGTCCTCGCAAGAAGCCGCAGCTCTTTTATAAGCACCCCGTAAGCCTCGCCCATCGCCGCAGCCTTGTGATCCGACGCGGTCACGACCTTATCGATCCCTTCCGCCCCGCACCACCGAGCCTGCGCAAACGGCAGATCCATACTCACCGTCAGTATCACAACATCGTCGCCCATTTTCGCCGCCGCCTCGTTGAACCTTCGCGTCTCGGTAGCACAAACCGGCGTATCCAGCGAAGGCACCGCCGAGAGCACCACGATCTTGCCCCTGTAATCTGAAATCTTTATCTTTGAAAGATCGTTACCCGTAAGCTCCGCGTCGGGTGCTAAATCCCCGACCTTCGGCATATCGCCAAGCAGTGTCAATGGATTGCCTTTAAACGTTGCTGCCCCTTTGTGTTCTGTCATTTTACCACCCCTTTATTTATTTACGGCAATTCTACCGCAAAATGGACTTCTTGCCAGCCTTAAATCCGGCGGACAGGTCCGACCTGCCCGCCCATTTTTTACCACTTGAGCCAGCTAAGATCAAAAATTCGTGGCCTCAACCTCATAATAAGCCTGCGGATGTGCACACGCCGGGCAAGCCTTCGGTGCCTCTACCCCCTCATGAATATACCCGCAATTCCTGCATGCCCATCTCACTGGCGTGCTCTTTTTGAATACCATGCCGGTTTCGATATTGCGCACCAGCGCTTCATACCGCTCTTTATGCCTCAGTTCAACTCTGCCGATATGCTTGAACACCGCCGCGACTTCAGCAAAGCCTTCCCTCTCAGCCGCTTCCATGAATTCGGGATACATCTTGGTAGTTTCATAAAGCTCCCCAGCCGCCGCTTGCTTGAGGTTTTCCAGCGTAGTCCCTACGGGTTCAGCCGGAAATGTAGCGGTAATTTCAACCATACCACCCTGGAGGAATTTGAATTCACGCTTTGCGTGTTCTTTTTCCTGGTTAGCCGTCTCTTCAAAAATGGCCGCGATCTGCTCATATCCTTCCTTGCGCGCCGCCGAGGCATAATAGGTATAGCGGTTACGCGCCTCGGATTCCCCCGCGAAAGCTGCCATCAAATTTTTTTCCGTCTGTGTTCCCTTAAGCGACTTCATCCTGTACCTTTCCTAAATATTGTTTGATAACTTTCTATAAAAATCCACCACCGGATAGATCACATTTTTCCTAAACCCGTAACAACTCTTCTGACTTCTCTCTTAGCACTAAGCACTAAGCACTAAGCACTTTCCCCGCATTCCTTACACATCCCCTCAAAATAAACGGTTTTGCGAAACACCGTGAACCGCCCCTTAACTTCATCGGGCACCTCGATATTATCAAATGGCTCGTAATGAAAATCAATGATCCTTCTGCATTTGATGCATTTAAAATGCTGGTGCGGGCTAAGCCCCCCGTCAAATCGCTTCACATCTCCCGACCCTTCCACAACGAACGCCGCCCCCACCTGTGCCAGCGTCAGCAGCGTCCGGTTGACCGTATCCAGCGATATATTGGGAAAAACCCCCCGAACTCGCTGAAACAGAACCTCCGCACTGGGATGATCCTTCGCCTCTGTAAGCATCTGGTATATCTGCCGCCTCTGCGGCGTAACCTTCAGCCCAGCCTTGTGACATATCATTTCAAATTGAGACATTATTTAGTCCTCTTACTTCTTACGTTCACGAACTATATAGTAGTAACTCCTATCTGTCAACAAAAATCCTGTCCTCCAGCCACGCATGTAAATGCGGGGTGTACCTACCAAGAACCGCAATTCCATCGCCCTTACTTCCCCGCTCATGTGGCACAGTCTAGCGCAGCTAGGCTGTGTTTATGTTGCAATGAAAATTTCCATTCTTCTTTCAACAAAGTGGAACTATAATCCCCCTTGTTGAAGTCAAACTATACAAGCGGGAGTTTGCTGTGCATATACAAACGCATCTAATGGCAGGGTGGTGCTGGGCAAATTGTTTTAACCTGAACCCGCGCCAGCGCCTCATAACAATACTCGCCGCCGCAGCTGCTGATCTGGACGGCCTCGGCATGCTTGTAAGCACCGAGCTGTATTGGGACTGGCACCATAAACTAATGCACAACATTTTTGCCGGCATTGCTCTTGCTATGATTGGCTCCGCGTTTGCGGGCAAAAAACTTAAAATGTTCCTTGTGCTCTTTGCGATTTTTCATCTCCATCTTCTCATGGACCTCTTCGGCTCCGGCGAAGGCTGGGGGTTTTATTACTTCTGGCCCATCTCGGATTACCTTGTTTTGACCGACCACGCCTGGCCATTCTATTCATGGCAGAATATCGCAACAGCAGGCCTGCTCTTTAGCTGGATTCTATTGCTTGTTGTTAAATCCAAAAGAACCCCGCTAGAGGCAATAATGCCATCTCTGGACAACCAACTAGTGAAACTAGCCGACAACGCACTTGCAGCGATCCGCAATGCCCGGCAGATTAAACCCAAAGATAAATCGCCCAGCCAACCCCAGCCGCTGCGCGATACTGTTTAGTATTTTTGCTTTGTAGAAAAGGTATTTCTTAGCCCCAAAGTGGCCCAATATGATAGCCTAGGGGGTTGCACGGCCTAGCCCAGTTGGGCCGTATCTTAGTTTTAATCTTCAGCCCCGGAGGTGGCAAAAGGGAGTAGCCCACTGCAAGCTTTAGCGCAGTTGTGGGTACAACGCACGACACCCAATCCTTTCTCCTCTTCTTTTCCTCAGTGTAGTTCGCGGCCCCTCGGACGCGAACACTAAAATAAGTTATCTTCGTATTCTCAATCCTTAATACTCACTCCGTGAAATCCGTGTAAATCCGTGGCTAAATTTCTTCATCTTTGTTTGGAATTTTATCTTTATTTAAATTTCGAATTTGTTTCGGAATTCGAGCTGCGTGCTTCGGATTTCTTCTATCTTCCGCCTTCTGCCTTATTCTTCTCCGTGTCCTTCGTGCTCTT
>MHYB01000042.1:24573-29100 GCA_001824635.1 Planctomycetes bacterium GWF2_50_10 | reverse complement strand
CTGCCCCGTGAAAAATTCCAGTACATCGGCAACTCATCGCTCATGGGCTCCTACATGGTCCTCGTCTCTCAGGATTTTCGCCGCCGCCAGCTTGAGATCGCAAAACGCATGACATACATGGAACTCAATACCGACCCGACCTACATGGATCAGTACACCGGCGCATTGTTTCTGCCTCACACCGATCCAGCCCTTTTCCCATCTGTCGCCGGCCGGCTCAAGAGGAAGTAATGTCGAAGCTTGAAGGTCAGAACGAAGCAATAAAACGCGCAAAAGCCGATCTCGCAAAGATCGACGTCGCCGCCCGCTGCGTCTCTCTCGCCCTCGGCAGCCCGGCAGGGGGGCTCGTTCCCTTCCGAGCCTTCGGCTCCGATTGCCTCCTCAAACTCGACTCCCTCGATCTCACTCTCGCCGCCTCCGGCAACGAAATGAAACCCGGTGACCAGATCCTTGTTCTCCATTACCTCCTCTGTGATGTACCCGTCCAGCCCACCGGCGAAATGATAACCTTCCGCGATATGCCCGGCGGCCAGTTCTATTGGCAGCCCTTCCTCTCCCGCTCCGTCGATCCGCTACTAAAACGCGTAGGCAACGATCTCGAAACCCTCAAAACCAACCTAAAGCGTTTCGATTTTGAACTTGCACAGGATGGCGATTTGTCCGCAAATATCCATGCCCTCGGCAAAATCTACGCCCGCCTCGTCTATCACCTCGGCGACGAAGAATTCCCACCCGCCGCCGAAATACTTTTCGATTCCTCAATAAGGAGAATATACAACAGTGAAGACGTCGCCTTCCTCGCTAGCCGCATCTGCCTCGGCCTGTTATGAAAAAACTCAGCAGACGCTCTTAGCCATTGAAAACAATGTGCTCTGAAAAAGACTCTGTCGTCCCCGCGCAGGCGGTGATCCAGTATAGTAAGGGTCGCGCAGCGACTCCGCATCTTTTATTTTTACTTTTTATTTTTGATTTGGAGTTAATATGCCTCGTTGCCCCGGCCAAGACCTTCGCTTTTGGACCCCCAATGACATCTTCGACGTCATGTGCTTCAACTGCGGCGCAAAAATTGAATTCTGGAAAGATGAACCCTCCCGTATCTGCCCCGGCTGCTCCCGCGAAGTCCACAACCCCCGCATAGATCTGGGCTGCGCCAAATGGTGCCGGTTCGCAAAGGAATGCATCGGCAAAGCAGCAGGCGATGACTATAAACCCGTCGCCCCCGTCATAGACCGTCTCGAACTCCTCCTCGAAGGCTATTTCGCCGCCGAACCGGATGCCGTCAAACGCTCCGCGCGCATGCTCAAACGTTGCGAGCCTTTCCTCCAATCCGCCGATCTCGATCCATGTATTTTACAGTGCGCCGCTATGCTCACCGGTGGCCTCCTAAACGACGCAGCCGTAACCCCCCAGAAACTCGCCGGCCTAATACCCCTCCTCGAACGCACAGGCCTCGACCGCGCAGCCGCCCAAAAAGTCTGTTCGCTAGTCCTCTCCGTCTTAGGCGGCGGCACTGACAAAGGCCCCGAATACCAAACCCTCTGCGACCTCGCCGCCCTCGAAAACCTCGCCACTCGCCTGCAATACACCTTCAAAACCGAACTCGGCGCAAAACTCGCCAAACTAATGTGAGGCTCCACTTATAGGCCATGTAAAAGCCATCGCCCGCGGCAAATCAGGCTATCTCACCGCCAGCGTCACCGATTTCAACCAGCCCGCCGCCGACGCGATTGTATCCTCAACCGCCGAAAAGTTCCTAACCAACCACGCGTAATTTACTACTCGATCCAGCCGCCGCCAACAACCCTGCTGTTGCCATACTGCTCAACATAGAACACAGCCGCCTGTCCCGCGGTTATCGCCGCAACCGGCTCATTGAACACTACTTCGCACCCGCCCTCAACCGGCCGAACTTCTCCCAAATGCCCCGCGTTATTATACCGTATCTTGATCTTAGCCGGAAACGCTGCCTTGGGCTTATCGATCAACCAGTTAACCCCACGCGCAAAAAGCCTGTCGCGCATCAGTTCCGCCCTTGGCCCAAGCGTAACAGTATTTGAATCCGCATCAATTTTCGTAACATACACCGGCTCACCCTTGGCCACCCCCAGCCCGCGCCTCTGTCCGATCGTAAAATTATGTATCCCCCTGTGCGTCCCGATCACCTTGCCGCCGCTGTCGATTATGTTCCCTTCCCGCACCAACTCCGGGCACAACCTCTCCAGCATCGCCGCGTACTCATTATCCGGTATAAAACATATCTCCTGCGAATCCGGCTTTGCCTCGACATGCAGCCCCATTTCCGCCGCCATCAGCCTGACATCCGGCTTCTTATAAAGCCCCAGTGGCAGCACCAGCTTTTCCAGCACCCGTTTCTCAAGCATCGCCAGCGCGTATGACTGATCCTTCGGCAAATAACCCGCCGCGTAAAGCCCCCAGCCATCTTCCTTCTTCAGCACCTGCGCATAATGCCCCGTAGCGATAAAATCCGTCCCGATCTTTTCCGAAAGTTCCATCAACTTGGCGAACTTAACATTACGATTGCAATATACGCACGGATTCGGCGTCCGCCCGATCTTGTATTCGCTCGTAAAATAACAGATTATCCGCTCAAAATCCTTCCGTACATCCAGCACATGCAGCTTGATCCCAAGCTGCTCAGTTATCTTCCTCGCATCTGTTTCAGCTGCCGCTGCATGATCATGCGTTATCATGAACATGCCCTCGACGTGATAACCTTCCTTAAGCATCAGCGCCGCCGTCGTCGAACTATCAACCCCGCCGCTCACCCCCACAAGTATTTTCGTCTGGCTCATTATTAATCCTGCGGATAAACGATCACCCGGTCATGCGTGATCGTAACAATGTCGTTCTTCTCATCGCCCGTAACATCCGCGATCACCAGTTCGCTCGGCTCCGCACCCGCCTGGCTCCCGCCTTCCTCGCGATAGCTCTTCTTCTCAAACACTTGGAACCGCGTCGCCCCCACAGCCTGCCCGTTCTGATCCAGCGTCAATATATCAAGATGATTCTTCTTATACTCCACCATCACAAAATCGCTAACCCCATCACTGTTGATGTCCCCCGAAACGATATTGGCGTACTTGCCATCCTTCACCGTCGTCTCATAACTAAACTGGCTCTTAAGCTCAAAAGTCTTCGCCAACGGCGTAACAAGGGCAAACTTATCGTTGTCAAAAAGCACAATGCTCTTTTCCTTACCGCCCGTTATTGCCGCAAATTCCATCTTCCCGCCGCCCCATGACCCAACTTCCACCAGCTTATTGAACCTGTACGTCTTATCCTCTCCCGACGCCAGCACCTGCATCTCGCCTTTTGCCCCGTCCACAAGGATCACCTCAGGCCCGTCCTTACCGTCCACATCAAACGCCGCCGCCGCAGATACGGTGTTCTCCGTATTTTTTGCGTTGTACTGATCCAGAACAGTCCATTTCCCATCGATCAGCCTCAAACTCCTGGCAAAATTCTGCTGCGCAACCAGCATCTCCTCGCCGTCTTTGCCGTCGATATCTGCCATCGCCGCACTGGAAGCTTTCGCCTGCCGGATCAAACTCGCCTGCGTCCCCGCCGAATCCGCCTGCTCGAACACTCCCTTTTCCTTCTGCCTCACAAACACAGGCCCGTCATACTCCGTAAATATCATTACGTCCTGCAAATCATCATTATCCCCATCGAGCACCATCATCCCATCCGGATCAGCGTTCATGGTAAGCGCCATCGCATACTTACCCTTGGTTTTAGCATTCAGACAGTTATAAGTTATTCTAAACCTCCGCGTCTCATTCGCATCCTTGCTCACATAAACGCAATCCGTTTTCTTATCCCCGTCCGCATCCGCTATCGCCATCGCCATCGGCTCACCCTCAATCGCCACCGGCGTCGGGAACGTCAGCCGCCCATCTTTAAACGTACTCACCCCAATCGTCTTTTCCTTCTGGCTAAGCGCAAAAACCCGCCCCCCTTTATCAAACTCGCCCGCCGCTATCGCACTCACATTCGCCAGCGTCCCAAATTCCACCGGCTCATCAAGCCCCGTCCCCTTGATCTGCCTGTAAAATATCACCTGCGCCGACCCCGGATCGCTCACCAGCACATCCGCCAGCTTATCCCCATCAATATCCGCAACCGCTATATCCCGCCTGCCCGATTCCTTCGCCGCCCGCAGCGGATAATACAGTATCGGCCACTCCTGCTCAGCCCCGTTTTGCTCCGTATCGAGTTTATACGCGATCAGCCTTCCGCTCTTTGCGTCCACGCACAGTATCTCGTCGCCTTTCTTCCCGTCATAATTATAAACATCGATCGCCAGCGGCACCTCCATCTTGAGCTGCACCTGTGGCCCAGGCTGCCCGTTCTCCTGCCCCAGCCGAACACTCAACGGCTTCTCCGCATCCTGCGTCACCATCACCAAGTCCGTCCGCTCATCCCCGTTCAGATCCCCCAGCCGAATCGCCGCGATCCTCCCCGTAACCGGGTATTTCACCGGCTCACTTAGCCCCTTATCCTTCG
>MHYB01000042.1:12767-24558 GCA_001824635.1 Planctomycetes bacterium GWF2_50_10 | reverse complement strand
ATACGCAATCCACACCCGCCAGCAGCACATCGCTCCTGCCGTCGTTATTCAAGTCGCCCGCCTCCAGCGTCGTCGTCAGCGGCATCCCGTCCTCGATCTTTATCTTCCGCACCCGCCCCCAGCTCAATTTCTCGCTCTTCTTCTCATCCCCTTTATCCTGCAAGATCACATAAAGCCCCGCCGGATCCCCATAAAAAGCGATATCCACCAGCCCATCCCCATTGAGATCATCGCAAACCATATTCGCCGCCTTCACCGATATCGGCAGCGCCGCCTTTTTATATTTGCTAGCCGGATTGAGTTCGTTTATATCCGCCTCGTTATCATCGCTCACCCCGCCCGCCGTACTTACAGAAGCCTTCTCCTTCTGCAGCAGTATCTCTATCTTAGAATCACGGTTATTTATCGCCGCGATATCAACGAGCCCATCCCCATTGAAATCCGCCGTCCGTAAACACCTAAGCCCCCAGTTGAGCTTGACTATCTCGATCTCCCCAAATCCATAAAACGCCCCCAGTCCGCCCGCGCTGTTGACATCCACACTCGCCCCAAAGACGCCATTTATCATCCCAGCGAAAACTAAAAACCCAACCGCAACTCTCATCTTATGTATTCCTCTTTGCACTTTTTTGCACTATGTACTCTTGCACTATATTAGAACTTCAGTTCTCTCCACCGACTTGTCATACCCGCGCAGGCGGGTATCCAGGCTCCTTGTGTGTTGCTCACTTGATACGGTCATTCTGCCTTATGCTTCGCCACTTCAAACCTTATATACTCTTTTAAGAAGCCCGACCATTGCCCAATACTGGCACCTATAAGGATAACAGGACACGTTGCAAAAGCACCTTGGGCAAAAGCATTATGCATTTGCGGAATACAAACTAATGCCGCCCACAAATTCGCAAGAGCAACAATTGTCAGAATAGTAGCTATAATCCGTTTTCTTTTTAGCACATCCATTTTCAAATTCCTTTAAATACATCCTGTTTCTAATCGGAGTTTTCTAAATTGGACGTTGAGCGTTCGACGTTGGAAGTTGGACGTTCATGCTCTCCCTGAACCCTCAACCCTAAACGCTGAACCCTATTTCCTCTTAAAAATCCCTTTAACCCCTTCCCCAATCCCCTTACCAGCTCCAGTCAAAGCATCCTTCGTCTTCCCAAGCGTCTCTCCCATTTTTCCCGAAAGATCACCCGGCAAAAAATCGCCCGCCTGCTTAGCCACCCCAGTCGCTATCGCCGCCAGCACTTTTGCCGAAAGTGTCGCCATAGTCATCGGCTCATCTGTACCAAGGTTCTCCATCTTTATCGGTGCCAGCTTGATCGTCACAGACCCTGTCTTGCCCGGCAGGGGGATCAGCTTCATCGTCACCGAAAGATTCGTCAGCTCCAGCGTCTTTATCTGAATCTTTTTGCCCGGCTTTTGCTCTTGCGTCTTGGCTTCATCTTCGCTCTTGGGCAGGTTATCCAAAATCTGCTGCAAATTTGTCCCCAGCCCCTTCTGCTCAATCGTCACATGCACATCCTCAAGAACCACATAATCCAGCACCACCGTATCCTTCAGCAGCGACCCAACCTTCACCGCCGATTTCATCTTCCCCATCTCCAGCAGCGTCGGCAATTGATAGCCCTCAGGATTCGCCACCCTCAACCCCTCCAGCTCAATGCTCCCCCGCAGCATCCTGAAATCCACATTATTCACATCAACCGGCACCTTCATCGCCGCGCTTGCCCCGCTCTTGATACCGGTTTTTATCAGCAAATTCCCCGCAACAAGAAACACCACCAGCAAAACGATCAATAACGCAATTATCCCGCCAAAAACCCATCCCGCTATCTTCGCCGCCTTCATATTAGCCTCCTGACAAAATCTCAGAATTTAACACCCAAAACTAAAACAGAGATTATACCCCCGCTTCGCAATTAGTCCAGTCCCGCGTTTAAATGCGCGATATCACATCTCCAACAGCATCAATACCGCAAGAGATTCCACAAATCATCTCTCAGCAGCATTTTGCACGCTCCAGTATAACTCTTTTGGTTTAGCTACAAGCATATCTGCGTTCTTAACCTTGCGGAAATACATTCCACATACTAAAATTGAAGTGCTCATAATCATTTATGGAGATAATACGATAGATCCCATAAAGCAACAGCATGAGTTGTTTGTTGGCGGACCGATGGTGATCTTCAAATGGAAGGCTGCCCCGGGTTGGCCTGTTGAATATGTATCGCCAAACGTAAGGGATCAGTTCGGCTACCAGCCTGACGATTTGACCAGCGGAAAAATTCTCTACGCCGGCATCATACATCCAGACGATTTGCCTCGGGTCACTGAGGAAGTTACAAATTTCAGCAATTCAGGCGTTGCATATTTCGAGCAGGAATATCGAATTGCCCGAGCTGATGGGGTATATCGGTGGCTCTTTGACTATACGTCAGCAGTGAGAGATTCTCATGGAGTGATCACTCATTATCACGGCTACGTCCTGGACATAACATCCCGCATTGAGTCAGAAAATGCGATTCTACAGGCTGCCAAAAAGCTCCGCAACCTTTATGATAATATGCGAGATGCCTTTGCTGTTGTTGAAATGTCAGGCAGGCTAGTCGAATTAAACAATGAATTTACGAACATGCTTGGATACTCCCAGGAGGATATCACAAAATTAAATTATAGTGATATCACCCCCGAAAAATGGCACGCCATCGAGGCAAAGATTATCAATGAGCAAGTAATTGAGAGAGGGTATTCGGATGTTTACGAAAAGGAATATATACGTAGTGACGGCTCGGTTATTGCCGTTGAACTGCGCACCAGTCTGATTCGCGACGATTCTGGAAAGCCCGCTGCGATGTGGGCTATCGTGCGGGATATCACAAGACGCAAAAAGGCCCAGGAGCGTTTTGCCAAACTCAGTCGATTAAAGGAACAGCTCCTTCTTCCTGGCAGCCTCAGCGAAAAACTCAAACGCGTTACCGATGGTACCGTTGAAATACTGGATGCCGATTTCGCCCGCGTCTGGGTCATAGAAAAGGGCGATATTTGCCGGCAAGGATGCATTAATGCACCAATGTGTCCCGATCGAAGCCGTTGCCTTCATCTTTATGCAAGTTCCGGGCGGTATACCCGCATTAACGGTGAACATCGCAGGGTGCCTTTGGGCGCTTTCAAAATAGGACGCATCGCATCCGGCGAATATACCATGTTTATCACCAATGACGTTACAAATGATCCGCAAGTTCACGATCATGACTGGGCCAGAAAGCTTGGCCTGGTCTCGTTTGCGGGCTACCGGCTTGTTTCTTCGGAAGGGGGCCCTGTCGGTGTTATTGCGATTTTCAGCAAACATGTCATCGGACCTGATGAACAGTTCTTGCTGGAGGACATAGCTAATACCGCTTCTCATGTGGTGCTCACCGGGCTTACTGAGAAATCGCTTAGGGAAGAGCAGGATAAGGCAAAGGACTACTTTAATGTAGCCGGAGTTATAATGCTGGTCCTGGCACCCGATCAAACAGTGATTCAGATCAACCAGAAAGGCTGTGAGGTCTTGGGATACTCAAAAGATGAGATTATCGGAAAGAATTGGCTCGATACGGCTGTCCCCGAGTACTTGCGAGATAGCGTCCAAGCTGTTTTTAATGAATTGCTCGTTGGAAATGCAGCATCTGCTGAACGCTTCGAGAATCAGATCGTAACAAAGGGCGGGGAAGAAAGGGTCATTGATTGGCGAAATACAGTGATACGGGATGAGTATGGTAAAACAGTCTCCATCATCAGTTCCGGAGAGGACATAACAGATCGCAAGAAAGCGGAGGAGGCAATAAGAGCCTCACAAGCAAATTACAAGGCGATTTTCGATTCGGCAAACGATGCCATTTTTGTCCATGATATTGATACTGGAAAAATACTCGACGTCAACCATAAGATGATTGAAATGTTTGGTTACACATCCGACGAAGCCCGGCAAATTGACATACAAACCTTTAGTGAGGGAAAACCTCCATACTCTCAGCAAGATGCGCTGCAGCGGGTGAGAAAAGCGGCTTTAGGAGAACCTCAGCTTTTTGAATGGAAAGCGAAGAACAAGGCAGGCCGAACCTTCTGGGTGGAAGTGAATTTGAAGCGGGCATCAATAGGGGGCCAACACCGGATATTGGCGATAGTTCGCGATATCACCGAGCGAAAGCGGGCCGAGGAGGCGATCAAAGCACAGGCCAATGAATGGCAATGGCTCATGAAAAGCATGGCAAGCCCGTTTGCAATTTTCGAGTCGGTGTTTGATGAAAACAAGCGATTAGTTGATGCCAGGTTTTGGTACTTCAATGATGCCTATGCACATTTGGCAAAAATAGAACTTGAAAATGTACGCGGAAAATCGGTATCGGATATCTGGGCTGGAATTGAGCCAGAGTGGTTCGAAAATCTTGGCGAAGTTGCAGTCACAGGTAAATCGAAAAGTTTCGAGGCATACTTTGGCCCCATTAAAACGTATTTCGCCTGTACTGCGTATAGGCCATGGGATTCACCGCAGCGTTTTTGTGCAATATATGAAGATATTACCGAACGGAAAAAAACTGAAGAAGATTTAAATCAGTATAACCGCATGCTCCAGATACTCAGCGCATGTAACCAGGCACTTGTACGTATAACAAACGAAAATACCCTCCTGCGGGAAATCTGCCGTCATATTGTTGAGATTGGCGGTTATCCCATCGCATGGGTCGGATACGCTCAGCAGGATGAGGCCAGAACTGTGAGTGTAGTGGCTAGATCCTCTTTGGGCGGTGACGATCTGGATGATCGCAAGATTTCTTGGGCAGATGATGAATACGGGCGCGGGCCCACCGGCACCGCAATTCGCCTGGATCGCCCTTGCGTCTTGAATCAAAGGCCTGCCACTGCCCAGTTAGACCCATGGCAAATGTACGCAGTTAGACATGGTTACATATCCGCTATAGCAATTCCTTTACATAGTAACGGCCGGGTACTTGGCGCATTAACTGTATTCACCTCAATACCTGATGCATTTCACGAAAAAGAGGTAAAACTCCTTACAGAATTAGCCAATGATCTGGAATATGGCATAGCGTCTTTACGAATACGTGATGAACGCGCAAAAGCAATGGCAGATCTCAAAGAAAGCGAAGCCAAATTGCATAGCATATTCCGTACCTCGCCCGTTGGCATTGGTCTGGCTCAAAATCGAATTATAAGCTATATAAATGAAAAATTTGCAGCTACCATCGGATATGCGCCTTCTGAATTACTCGGAAAAAGCACACGAATTTTTTATTGCAGCGACATGGATTTCGAAAATGCCGGCCAATCACTTTATGACCAGGTACGTCAAAGCGGTGTCGGCGTTATTGAGACAAAATTCATGAGCAGAGACGGTCGTGTAATTGATGTTGTTGTTGCCGTAAGCGCTATTGATCCCGCAGACCCGTACAATGTTGTATTTACAGTAATGGACGTTTCGTCTCGTAAGCGATTGGAACTGGAACGTGAACAACTAATTCAATCGCTCGCGGCTAAAAACGAAGAACTCGAGAGCATCATATATGTGGGATCACATGATTTGAAATCACCACAGGTCAACGTCCAGGGCTTTGCGATGGAATTGATCAATGCCTGTTCCAATCTTAAGAAATTGGTAATAGATTGCAATATACCGCCGGAAAGAAATAATCTGATAACCCAGGTCATTGATGCCGAAATTCCAACTTGCGTTGAATTTATATCTTCCGGAGTCAAAAAAATGGGGACCATCCTGGACGGTCTCATGGAGATTTCGCGTTTGGGCAGGATAGATGTTCGACTTGAACACGTTGATATTGATGCAGCCGTCAAATCTGTTTTGCAGGCTGTTGAGTACAGGATAAAATCAAAGAACATAGCTGTTGAAGTTGCCTCACTTCCTGAATGTGTTGCAGACCGCGTACAGATCGCAGATGTATTTTTTCAGCTCGTCGATAACGCCATCTCATACCTGGACCCATCCAGACCCGGCATAATAAGGATCACTGCAAAACTAAAAGACCAAACCGCCGTTTACTGCGTCGAAGATAACGGCATTGGCATCCGCGAAAATTATTTTCAGCATATTTTCGAACCATTTCATAAACTCGACCCTTCACGTACCCCTGGCCCGGGCCTGGGCCTTGCTATAGCCAAGCGTATAATCAATCGTCTAAATGGTAAAATCTGGGTCGAATCCGTCTATGGCCAGTGGACCAGATTCTGCATTGAGTTGCCGACCACCCCATAACGTCCCTTGTCACTTCTTCCATCAACATTTTTTAACGTATTTCGGTTTGCACTTGTAAAACCGAATATCCGGACCTAAAATGCACACCTGTTTTTCAAGGAGTTCGTATGCTGGCAATGTTTGATGGTTTTTCCAGTCTTGATAAATTTTTTGTTATATGCGCCATCCTTGGCGGCGCGCTGCTCTCTGTCCGCATCGTGCTCCAGTTTCTCGGCCTAACCGCCGAACACGATTTCTCCAGCGTCGATTCCTCCGACATCTCCGGCGCAGCCCACGGCCACAACGCCTCCGAACTTGGCTTTAAAATACTTTCCCTCCAGGGCCTCACCGCCTTCTTTCTCATGTTCGGCCTCGTCGGCCTGGCCCTCTCCCGCCAAAGCAGCGTTGGCCCGTTCTTGTCCATCGCAGGCGCTACCGCTTCAGGCTTACTTATGGTCTACATCATGGCCAAAATCTTCACCGCCATGAAACGCCTCCAGTCCTCCGGCAACATAGACATTAAACACGCCGTCGGCCTTCCCGCCACCGTCTACGCCAACATCCCCGCCGATTCCACAGGCCAGGTCCAACTTACGATCCATGACCGCCTCCGAATTTACGACGCCTCCGCCAAAGACAAAACCGAAATAAAAACCGGCTCCCGCGTTAAAGTAGTAGAAGTGATCGGCAACACTCTGATAGTAGAAAAATCAGTGTGACCAGTGTTTTAATATTTGCGACATTTTTTTTGTATTTTGAATTTGCCGTTTGTAATTTGATTCGTGCTTCGGAATTAGAGCTTTCTTCAGATTTGTAGGGTGGGCAACTCTGTTGCCCACCAGAATCACTTGTGTGATTAGAATTCGACTCTGTCATCCCCGCGCAGGCGGGGATCCAGTATAGAAGAGCCATCCCGACTACGTCGGGATTCCTCAATTTTGATATTTGATATTTTATTTTTGATATTTTAAAAGGGAGTTAACAATGCAATTGCCCGCAATGAACCTCTGGGTCTACGTCATAATCGCCCTGGTCCTCCTCGTGACCACGCTGATGATGTTCCTCGCCTCACGCTACAAACGCTGTCCATCAGACCGGATCCTCGTCGTCTTCGGCAAGGTCGGCAAAGACCAATCCTCCCGTTGCATCCACGGCGGCGGTGCCTTCATCTGGCCCCTCATCCAGGACTATTCCTACCTCAGCCTCACGCCAATGACCATCGGCATCCCGCTCCAAAACGCCCTCTCCCTCCAGAACATACGCATCAATGTACCATCCACATTCACCGTCGGCATCTCCGTCGACCAGGGCATAATGAACAACGCCGCCGAGCGTCTCCTTCGCCTCACCTCGCAGGAGATCGAAGCCATGGCCCGCGAAATCATCTTCGGCCAGCTCCGCCTCACCGTCGCCTCGCTCACCATCGAGCAGATCAACCAGGATCGCGAAAGCTTTCTCGCCTCCATCCGCAAAAATGTAGAACCCGAACTCAACAAGATCGGCCTCTATCTTATTAACGTAAATATAACCGACATCACCGACACCTCCGAGTATATCGAAAGCATCGGCAGAAAAGCCGCATCAGAAGCCATCAACCGCGCCCGCGTTGACGTAGCCGAACAGGAAAAGCTCGGCGCCATCGGCCAGGCCGAAGCCAATAAGGTCAAGGAAGTCAAGGTCGCCGAAAACACCGCCGAATCCGAAAAGGGTAAAAAGCGTGCCGAGGCCGACCGACGCATCTACGTCCAGCAGCAGGAAGCTGAAGCCATCATCGGCGAAAACGTCGCCTATAAGGATCGCGAGATCAAGGTTGCCGAAAACGTCGCCCAGGCCGAGAAGGGCAAAAAGAAAGCCGAAGCCGACCGCCGCATTTACATCCAGCAGCAGGAAGCCCAGGCCGTCGTCGGCGAAAACACCGCCAAAGCCGATATCGCAAATGCCGAAGCCGAACTCGCCACCAAGCAGGCCGCTGCCATGCAGAAGGGCGAAGTCGCCAAGCGCCAGGCCATCGCAGAAGTCCAGAAAGCCCAGTACCTCGCCGAGCAGGAACGCCTCATCGCCGAAGAGATCGTCCATAACGAAATACAGAAGCGAACCATCGAGATCGCTGCCGATGCCGAAGCCGAAAAACTTCGCCGAGAAGCCGCCGGTACCGCCGACGCGATCTTCCTCAAATACGAAGCAGAGGCAAAGGGTATCCGCCTCGTACTCGAAAGCAAAGCCGCCGGCTACGAATCCCTCGTTAAGAGCTGCAACAACGACGCAAAATCCGCAGCCACATTGCTCATGGTCGAAAAGATCGAAGACATCGTTTCCAAGCAGGTCGAGGCCATCAAGAACATCAAGATCGACAAGATCACCGTCTGGGATTCCGGCAATGGCGATTCCTCATCGACCGCCAATTTCGTCTCGAACCTCATAAAGACCTTGCCCCCGCTCCACGACATAGCCGGCCTCGCCGGCGTCGAACTCCCCGAATACCTGGGCAGAACCACCCCCGACAAAATCGAAAAACCAGAGGCCAGCCCCCGTACCTCACCAGCAACAAACTAACCCGCAAAGTGTAAGTGGCACGGCTTGGCGCAGCTAGGCCGTGTCGCACACCCGCCCATCAGATTTTGTTTAGCCCCCAGGCTCGCCTGGGGATTTCTTTTTCAACAGCAACATGAAAACTTTGTATTAAAATTTCACAGTGCTTACGACTGACTTGTCATCCCGCGCAGGCGAGGATCCAGTCTTATTCTAAAATTTAGAAGTATTTGTTTTTATAGCCCCGGTAGGGGCGTCAGGGAGTAGCCCACAGCGCAAGCTGTGGGTTAAAAGATGTTTAAGGTCAAAGCCCCGGATGGGGCGAAAGGATAATAATCGAAATGCAGCGATCACATACGGCGCATATCCATGTTTTTGTTCTCTCAAGACCGGTGGCACGGTCTAGCGCAGCTAGGCCGTGTTTAAAACCCACGAACCCCCAGTTCCGACAGGCCAATCAGGCGTAAGTATGATATGTACCCCCCAACGCCCCGTCTTTTCTTCAAATAATCAATAATCAATAAAATACCCCCCAGCACCCCCCCAAAAATTCACTTTGACTAAAGCTCTCCAAACAAAGTCAGCGCACTTGCCTTTGTGATTTTCACCTGGGCAAACTGCCCCGCAAGCTGGGCCGGGCCGTTGAATACCACAATATAGTCCTCACCCGTCCTGCTTATAAGTTGTTTATGATCAACATCTTGCGATGATTTATCCAAATGTGCCTTCTTGCTTGGCCCCTCAACAAGCACCCGCATCCGCCTTCCCACCAGTCTGCCGTTATCTTCTTCACTGATAAGGCTTTGTACCTCAAGAAGCCTCGTATTTCGCGCCTTTTTAACATCTTCCGGCACGTCATCCTCCAGCCTCTTTTCCGCCGTCGTCCCTGGCCGGGGCGAATACTTGAAAATATAACAACTCTTATAACGTGCTTTCTGCACAAGACTTACAGTCGCCTCAAAATCCTCGTCACTCTCCCCGCAAAACCCGACAATAAAATCGCCCGCGATCGCGATCCCCGGCACCATCTCCCGCGCCTTCGTCAAAAGCTCCAAATACTGCCCGCTCGTATATGTCCGGTTCATTGCCTTAAGGATTTTATCCGACCCGCTCTGCGCAGGTAAGTGCAGGTATTTACACACTTTAGGATTGCCCGCCATCGCCGCCAAAATCGAATCATCCAAGTCCGTCGGGTAGCTTGTAATAAACCGCACCCACTCTATCCCCTCTACCGCGCTAGCACCTTCAAGTAACTCCGCCAGCCCCCATTTCTTCCCGTTTTCCGTATAAGAATACGAATCTATCGTCTGCCCCAAAAGCGTAACAAGCTTGATACCCTGATCCCGTAAGTGCTTGATTTGACTAATGATAGACTCCGGCGGCCTCGACGCCTCAGGCCCTCGAACATAAGGCACCACGCAATAAGTACAGAACTTATTACACCCCCTCATCGCCCGCACATACGCCTGCCCCGGCAGCTGATCCTCCGTCAAATCGTTCGCAACCTCAAATTCCTCAAGCCCTTGCGCCTCACTCTCCTCCACCTTCGCCCGTATCTTCTCGGCAACCGCCAAATGTTTTGCCTTCTTTTCCAACCTTTGCTGTATCAATTCTGGCAATTTATCGATCTGCCCCGGCCCGCAAACTATGTCCACAGCTTCATTTGCAAGCAGTTCTTCCCCCATCCGCTGCGCCATGCACCCCATCACCGCAACCACCAGCCCCGGCCTGCTTTTGCGTATATGCTTCAAATGCCCCAGGTGAGATAACACCCGCTCCTCCGCATGCTGCCGCACCGAACAGGTATTAATTATCACAACATCACTCTCGACAGGGGAGTCGCTAACCTCAAAACCAGCCTGCTTCATAGCAGATGTAACCAACGCCGAATCCAGCTTATTCATCTGGCAGCCAAACGACTTAAGAACAAACTTCATCTAAAACCCGCAATCTAAGCCCATAAAACATAAAAAAAACAGGGGTCTGCCACTGCAAACCCCCGTTACTACGTTCAAATTCGCTGCCAGGCTCTACTTATCCTTCATGCCCGGCGTGCTCCGCTTCCCTTTTATAATACACATCGCAAGCCCCGCAGTACATTACCTTTTCCAGCGGTTCTCCATATTGATCGCAAGTTTCATCCTCGCAAGTGGATTGCCCCGCCAAAAACTGGTCTTCGGTTACTTCAGTACCACAAGGCCCCGTACAGATGTACCGTATCTCTGACATGGAACACCCCCTTTCTCATGCTGTTTTGAATTCCTGACCGCCCCCGAAGTATATCAGCTATGGCCTGCCAGGTTCAAGACTTTAGGGGTGTTTGGCAAAATAATTCGCCACACCTTGCGATATCGCGGTGGCAACCTTAACCCTGTACACAGAAGTATTTAAGCGTTTTCTCTCCGCGTAATTTGTCAAATATCCGCATTCGATCAGCATGGACGGCCGCGAATGCAGTACCAGTACCTTGTAGTCTCCTTGGTCTACGCCATTGGATTCGATACCGTTGCTCGTCAATGCCCAGTTCACAGCCATAGCAGCCCACCGGCTCCTTTGCGACGGTGTTCGGCAGGTATAAACCGTGGCCCCGTTCACCCATGCCTTATGCGATGCGTTGCAGTGCAGCGAGATAAACAGGTCCGCCTTATTACGCTGCGCAATCGCGGCACGGTCTTCCAGGTCGGGGTATGTATCACCCCAGCGTGTCATAACCACCTTCGCGCCCCGGTTTTTTAGCTGTTTTGCTAGTTCACCGGCGATGGAAAGGTTTACCGATTTTTCTGCCATTGCACTTAACCCGTTTGCAAGCGTACCCGGATCACTTCCGCCGTGCCCTGCATCAACTACGATCACCTTCCCTTTAACCGCGCTCCATATCGGAATCGTAGGCGCGGGCTGGGGTGTCGGAACCGGCGGACGCGGCGTCGGCCTTGGAGTTGGCAGGGGAGTAACAACCGGCGGCTGGATCATTGGCGGCGGTTCGGGAGTTGGGCAGCCCGTAATGAA
>MHYB01000042.1:0-12756 GCA_001824635.1 Planctomycetes bacterium GWF2_50_10 | reverse complement strand
TTACAAGGCAGGCCCAAAGTATTTTTGTGTGCATAAAACTCTCGCAGACAGGTTACAAATTTGGTTCGTGCGGCAATTATAGGTTATAATTAATGGAATACAAGCCGCTTACATTAAATTCTTATCGGCTTGACATGCCTCAAATCTGGTGCGAAAATCCCCGCTTCAATGAGAGATTCAACAGGTAATTTGTTCGCCCGCGACGATCAGCCGCAAGTAAGCTGCTCACATGCGATACGAGTCGCGTTTGAGGCAGCCGTCGATACCACGTTTGATTATCTCGTTCCCGACGAAATCTGGCCCGTCATCCCCGGCCAGCGCGTCGAAGTCCCATTTGGCAAGGCAAACAAGCCCACCCAAGGCTACTGCATCGAGGTACTTGATGAAGTCCCTAAGCCAGGTCGATACAAGATCAAGCTGGTAAAAAAGCTCGTCGATGCCCAGCCGCTGCTGGACTGCAGACTCATGGAACTCGCAGGCTGGATCAGCAGTTACTATTTTTGCCCCCTGGGACAGGTCTTAGCTGCGATTTTACCCTCTGCCGTCAAAAAGGCCGTCGGCACAAGCGAACAAAAATTCATATATCTCGCCCAAACAAACACCGGCGAAAAAAAAATCGGCAAAAAGCAGAAACTGCTCATCGAAATCCTCACAGCCCATCATTGCAGGGACGAAGGATCCGCGATGGATCTAAAAGAACTTTGCAACCATGCCCAGTGTACAAATTTGCCGGTAAAAAATCTTATGGCCGCGGGCCTTACCAAAATGTGCTGCCGTGTGATAACAAAAGCACTGCCAGCCATACCCAAGGCATTTGTAAATGAATCTAAAAACATTATTCTCAACAACGAGCAGGGCAATGCGCTTACGGCCATAAATGCCAAAATAGATACCAGCCAGTTCGGCGTTACCCTTCTTCACGGCGTAACCGACAGCGGCAAAACCGAAATTTACATTCGTGCCATCGAGCACGTTGTGGCCGCCGGTAAAAGTGCTATCGTGCTTCTGCCGGAGATCGCGCTTACCGCCCAGACAGTTAATCGTTTTTCCGCCAGGTTCAAAAGGGTTGCCGTTATGCACTCAGGCCTTGGCGGTGCGCAGCGAAACAGCCAATGGCAGACAATTCGCGCCGGCCAGGCGGATGTCGTAATCGGCGCAAGATCGGCCATCTTCGCGCCGCTGCCAAATCTTGGCCTGGTTGTCGTAGATGAAGAGCATGAACCAAGCTACAAACAGGATACCGCCCCAAGATACCATGGCCGTGATGTCGCCGTCAAACGCTGCCATTTAGAGGGGGTACACTGCATACTCGGTTCAGCGACTCCTTCACTTGAAAGCCTCCAAAACGCCTCAACCAGGGATCACTACCAGATCGTCCGGATCAAAAAACGCATCCTCGACCTGCCCATGCCCGAAATGCGGGTTGTGGATATGAAGGACCTGCCCTCAAGCGAACCTATGCTGATAAGCCCCGTTCTTCATAAAGAGCTAGATGCCGTGCTTGGTCGCGGCGAACAGGCGATTCTTTTGCTCAACCGTCGCGGATACAGCAATTACGTTTTCTGCCCCAAATGCAAGCACAGCCTCCAATGCCGCAACTGCGACGTTACGCTTACATTCCACAAAGCCCTGACCGCCGGTCGTGCCGGAAAATTCCAGACCTTCGCCGGCAAGCATATAAACTCCGGTTACGCCCTGTGCCATTACTGCATGAGCCAGACGCTCGTGCCGGAAAAATGCCCTCTTTGCCAGACAAAAATGATCATGCTCGGCCTTGGTTCTCAAAAGCTTGAAGAGGAATTGTCCCGCAAGTTCCCCGATATCGCCATAGCCAGGGTTGATAGCGATTCAATCCAGCCTCGTGAATATTACGACCTGCTCAAAGATTTCGCCGATAACAAAATTAGGGTACTCGCCGGCACGCAGATACTCGCCAAGGGTCTGCATTTTCCCAACGTCACGCTCGTGGGCATTATCAGCGCCGATACCAGCTTGTATGTGCCGGATTTCCGGGCAAACGAGCGAACGTTCCAGCTGATCACCCAGGTTGCCGGCAGGGCCGGGCGGTCGGATAAGCAGGGCAAGGTTGTGATTCAGACATTGCTCCCCGGCCAGAGCGCAATCAAATATGCCGTAAAATATGATTTCGAAAATTTTATAGCGGAGGAATTGAAAGTTCGCCAGGCCTGTACGCTGCCGCCGTTCGGCAGGCTTGCGTATATCGTGGCCAAAGACACGATTTACGACAGGCTCACAAAGAATTTTAACTCGTTCGCCCAGCATATCCACGCCGCGATCGCCAGCCAGTCTCTTAAGATCAAGGTGCGTGGCCCAATGCCTTGCATCATCAGCAGAATAGAACGTTTCCACCGCATGCAGATTATACTTGAATCCGTTTCGCCCCAGCAGATACAACACCTGCTTTACTGCGTCCGCGGCTCAGTCGTTTTCAAGACCCAGACAAAGATCATTGTAGATGTTGACCCCGTAAACTTGCTTTAGCCCTATATGATAACCGAAATAATACCACAAATTTATGATACTATTGGCAAGCAGATAGCCAAGCCTATATCAAGGAAGAGAAAGCATAAATTTATTCCGCATTTCCCCGTGGAAAGATATTTGTCTGAGCCGTTAGTAAATAAATTTAATGATTTAAATGAGTTACGGAAATTTCTTAGTAGATGTAAGTACGTTTCCGATAAAGAGCTTTTCGGGGTCGAAGATTTTTGGATGCCTCCAGAAACTTTCGAAAAAATCATGAAAGGTGATTGTGACGATTTTTCCATATATGCATGGCGGCAATTGCTAGAGATGGGTTATGATGCGCGTTATGTAGTAGGCCTCTGTGGCAAATATCAGGAAGGGCATGCATGGGTAACCTTTTCCAAAGATAAAAAAATTTTTATTTTAGAGCCATTAGCAGCGCATATCGGAATGCGACTTCCAAAGCTAAGTGCAATAAGGTATGAGCCCCAGGGCTCTGTTGCTTGGAATGGGAAAAATGTTTCATATTACATTCACGAAAAACGGCAGATAATATTCCCACTATATAAATTACCTTGGCTGATTGCCGCATGGCTTTTGTTCTGGATATGGTGGTGGTTTAAATTTGCAGGTTTAGTGTGTTTGTTGCCTTTTGCGATAGTTCGGAAAAAGGTGAGAAACCGCTTATATAATGGCTCTAGGCGATAAATAGTTTTGCATGGTTTGTTTGGCTGGCAGTAATTGTGAAAAAAACTTTTGCATTTGCTTTTTTTGGGGGTAAAATATCAGTTTTGTGCCCGGTTACGGGGAATAGCTCAGCTTGGCTAGAGCGCTGCGTTCGGGACGCAGAGGTCGCAGGTTCGAATCCTGTTTCCCCGATTTTGCCTTTAGCAAAATCAGAGCAGGTGAATTTACAAAGGTGAGCAGGGGAAAAGTATTCAAGCTCTCACAAAGGAAAATCCATGCAAGAACAGCAAAATCCACAAAATGATCCCCAGGCATCGCAGATTCCGCCGGAAACCCTCAAAAGTGCGCTCAAGGCCTTCAAAAAACGGCTCAAGCTCACATCCCTTGACGACGATTCCCGCCTGGGCAAAGGCGCGTTTTCTAGCGGCCACAGCGGTATTTACGCGATAACCCCGCCAAACCAGTTCCCTCGCGAAGTCTGGGAAGAATTAGTCCGCCAGGGAAAACTTCGCAGCAGCGGCCACGGCATGTATGAACTCGCAAAAGGCCAGCAGGATCGCAGCTGACCCGAAACCAAAACCCAGCCCGCCAACTAGGCTGTGTAGAACTAGCCCACGATGGCAATCGTGGGTTTAGACTCCGACTTTTGCAAATTCTGGATTCATTTAGGGTGCTGTTAGTCTGCCATTTGTGACACGGCCATTTTGGCCGTGTTCTCACGCTCTCCAATCCAGCCACTTATATAATTCAAGGCTGACAGACTACCAGTTTTCCTTGAAATTCTCACCAAAACCAGCATAATAGGTCTATTGAGAGGAGAAAAGCCCCGCATTTTTCTTTGGCCATAAGATTTTTTAAATTTTGTGTAACAAAAGAGACTCCCAGGCCATCTATATAAAAAGTTTGTAAATACAAGCTTTTTATATACCTATACAAATGGTGAGCAGATGAATAATTTCGATACGGTTCTTAACGTCATTGTGCGTTTTACGCTGTGCCTCTGCCTGTGTTTAACCTCTGGTGCATTGGCGTACAGCGGCGGCGATGGTACAGCCGACAACCCATATCAAATCGCCGACGCTAACGACTGGTTGTTATTGACAAATGACCCCAACAAGTGGAACAAACAATTCATCCTAACCGCCGATATTGACCTGACCGATGTAAATTTAACGCCGGTGGGAAACAGCAATACAAGATTTACCGGCATCTTTGATGGCAATTATCATGTCATCCGAAATGCCGATATCAATATGCCCGGCGCTAACTATGTGGGGCTTTTTGGGTATTTAGCGGGTTCGGGACAGATCGAGAATCTGGGAGTTGTCGATTGTAATATAAATGCCGGCGATGGGGATTATGTAGCCGGACTGGTTGGGAGTAATTTCGATTACGGCCATATACAAAATTGTTATGTGACTGGTACTGTGTCAGGCGACAAGTTCGTTGGTGGGCTTGTTGCAAAGAATACGGAAATAATATCGAATTGTTATAGTATGGCAAAAGTCAGTGGCAATCAGTTTGTCGGCGGCTTAGTTGGCTATAATTATAGCTTGATAACACGGTGCTACAGTACAGGAGAAGTTACTGCCGTTTCAGACGCAGGCGGCTTGATAGGCAAAACCAGCAGAGGTGTAACCTATAATTCGTTTTGGGATGTTTTGACAAGCGGCCAGGCAACCAGTGATGGCGGCCGCGGCAAAACCACCGACCAGTTGAAATCAGCAGATATATATCTGGGCTGGGGCGTTGAAAACGCATGGAAACTTGATGCCGGTTCGGATTATCCGCGGTTGATATGGGAAAGCTGCGATGGGGAAAATATCATCGATTCCCAGCCAAGCCAATTATACGGCGGTGGAACGGGAACACAACAAGACCCATACCTTATATACACAGCCCAGCAATTCAATACCATAGGCCTGTTCTGGAACCACTGGGATAACCATTTTAAATTGATGGCCGATATTGATCTCTCCGTGTTGGACGCCAACAGCTACAACATAATCGGAGCTCACTACCATGTTTCATTTTCATTTACCGGCACTTTTGATGGCCGCGGCCATATTATTAGCGGCTTTAATTACACCGAAGGCAAATATCTTTTGGGTCTTTGGGGATTTGTAGATTCCGACAACTCAGTAATCCAGAACCTTACAATTCGTGATCCCCAAATAATCACGCCAGGGGCTGAATGTGTAGGCAGCCTTGCAGGATATCACATTCGCGGAAAGATAATGAATTGCCATGTTATAAACGGCACTATTTCGGCGCAAGCCAATCTCGGCGGTCTGGTCGGCAGAAATTCAGCAAACGGCTACATAATTCGCTGCAGCGCTGATTGTGATGTCACGGGGCCGCTGCCATCGGATCCCCCCGGAACAAAGGAACGCTACGGCGCCTTGGTCGGTGAGAATAATGGCCACATCGATCAATGCCGCTCTTCGGGCAGTGTCTATGGCAATAAAATGGTTGGCGGCTTGGTGGGATTGATGTGGGATGGCGAAATATCTAATTCATATTCTACCGCCGATGTTGAATTGGGAGATTATTGGTGTATTGGCGGATTAGTTGGTGTTGTAACTGATGCTGTTGTGAGAAACTGCTTTTCCACCGGGGTTGTTGATGTGGGACAAGGAGATGGTGCTGGTGGTTTTACAAGTTCGGGAACTAATTCTGACTATTACAATTGTTTTTGGGATATACAGACCAGTGGCTTTCCAACCAGTTGCGGTGCGACAGGCAAAACCACAGCCCAGATGAAAAGCATCTCGACATTCACTTCCGCCGGCTGGGATTTTTACGGCGAGACCGCAAACGGCACAGAGGATATTTGGAAAATGTGTGTCGGAGGCGACGGCTATCCCAAACTGTCCTGGGAAGAAGGCACGCCGTTTACATATTATATCAATCTTGCCGGCTTCCAGCAGGCTGGCCAGGATGCGTATTTCTTCAAAGCCTATGATGCCGCTTCGCAAGCACTTTTAACACAAATTCGATATGGCCAGCAGATACAGATCAAGTACATGGTAAAGAATTTAGGAACCAGGCGAGCAGGGCAATTTACCGTCTCATTTTATATCTCCAACGATTCGACCATTGGCGATGCCGATGATTATAAGCTTGCCGCTTCAGATTTTTACAGTGCCGGCCTAGCCGCAGGCGCATATCAAGCAAAAACGTCCTCTGTTTTGACATTGCCATCCGCGCCCCCGGCAGGCTATACCGCCGCGACTACGATCTATCTGGGCATGAAAGTGGATTCACAAAATACCGTCGTAGAACCAAACGAAACGAACAACTACAACACTGGCGTTGGAATCGATAAAAGAGCATTGGCGGTACGCACAGTGAATTTAACCGGCTATGTCAAAACATCCGGCGGCTCAGCCTTGTCCGGCGTTACAGTAACAGTCAGCGGCGGCCTCAAAACAACAACAAACACCTCCGGCTACTACGTCCTCAAAGTGCCCTATAAATGGACAGGCAAAATCACCCCCACTAAAACCGGCTACAGCTTTGTTCCCAGCTATTTATCTTATACAGGTGTTACTGCTTCCAGGAGTTCACAAAACTTCATAGCCTATGTAAGGCCGACTATTTCCGGCTACGTCAAATCCCCCAATGGCACCGCGCTGTCCGGCGTAACAATAACCGCAAGCAGCGGCGGGGGAACTACCACCACAAACACCTCCGGCTACTACGCCCTCAAAGTCCCCTATAAATGGACCGGCAAAATCACCCCCACCAAAACCGGCCGCACCTTTACTCCAACCTCACGTTCCTACACCGCCGTCATATCCTCAAAAACCTCCCAGAATTTTTCCTCCCCGTGACAGCGACGAACGTTTTTTAAATTGGACGTTACACATCGCGTATGCAGGTATTATCTTCAACGCGCAACCCGCAACAATTCTTCACTATCCCTATACGCTATTTTATCCCCTATTTATTTCCCTCCCATACACCTCGCCGCACCCCTTACCTGCCCTTGTACCCCCCTGATACCCCCCAAAAAAATTCACTTGACACACTTTTTTCACCAACCCAAAATTAGCCTCAGGCCAACATTTATTTTTTTTCCAGTCCCTATATTCATTGACTTAAACCACCACCTTCGCTATACTCCAAACCGTTACGAAAAACCGCTTTTTTGAACGTATATTGCGGCTTTTAGCCGTGGCGCACTTCCGGAATATCAGTGGATGAATGTTCCGGAAGTTTTTTTTTGCCAACTGCACGATTCTGTGCTATAACCTTTATAAATAAGCACTTATGAAACACAGTTGCTCATGCAAAACTAAGGCCCTTGCTCCCGCGACCGTGCTTTCCAACGAAAAGCTCGGCCCGCGCATCTTCCGCATCACCTTACAGCTAAAAGGCTTAGGCGCAAAAGCATTCGCCGCCTTCAAACCCGGCCAGTTCGCCCAGTTCGAAGTCCGCGATCTCGCCTTGCCCGCAAAATATGCGATCCCCGCAGATCTGAAAGATAAGTCCCGCAAAAACAACATCTTACGTCGCCCGTTTAGCTTCTACAACGTCGAGGTTGTAGAAGATTCCGTCATCCTACGCGCCCTCTACCTCGTCCTCGGAGCCGGCACCCTCCGCCTCTCAACCACCACCGCCGGCGACGAAATTTCCCTCGTAGGACCCCTCGGAAACGGCTTTTCGGTACCAAAAAACAAGAAACTTGCCCTTATTTTGGCAGGCGGCATGGGCGCTCCGCCGCTGCAGCACTTAGGCACGTTTTTAGCCGAAAAACACCCCGAAATCCGCGTCGCAGCCTTTGCCGGCGCGCGTTCCAAAGCCGATTTGCCCTTTAATTTAGTCAAAACCCATGCCGAAACGGAACTTAGCTTCTGCCTGGAGGAATTCGCCCGCCACAACATCGAATCCCACGTCGCAACCGATGATGGTTCCGTGGGTTACAAAGGTTTTGTAACAGACCTCCTCCAGCACTGGCTTACCAAAAACAGCATCGATCCAGCCCAAACGATCATCTATACCTGCGGCCCAGACCCCATGCTTGCCTCTGTTGCCAGGTTAGCCGCCAGCCTCAATGTTGATTGCCAGGTCAGCACCGAACGCGTAATGGGTTGCGGCTTCGGCGTCTGCCAAAGCTGTGCCATCGAGTGCTATAAACCCGGTACCCAGGAGAAGATATATAAACTCTGCTGTACCGACGGCCCCGTTTTCGATTCGCGGGAGGTGGCCTGGAAATGAAGAATTCCGTCGATATTTCGGTCAATTTCGCCGGCCGCCAGCTCCAAAACCCTGTTTTAACCGCCTCAGGCACCTGCGGCTATGTCGATGAGCTTTCAGACTTTATGGATGTCAACTGTCTCGGCGGCTTCATAACGAAAAGCATAACCCTTAAGCCCCGCCTCGGCAATCCAACCCCCCGAATAGTCGAAACCGACTCTGGAATGCTCAACGCCATTGGCCTTGCAAATATCGGCTTGGAGCGGTTTTTGAGCGAAAAGCTGCCGCTGATTGAAAAACTCTCTATCCCCGTCTACGTCAACGTCGCCGGCCAGACCCTGGATGAATATCTGGCTGTTACCGAGGCCCTGTGCAAATGCAAAGCTTTGGCCGGAATTGAGTTAAACATAAGCTGTCCCAACGTCAAAGCGGGGGGAATAACCTTCGGCAAAGACCCCGCCCAGATCGAAAGCATAACCGCACAGGTCAAAAAACTCTGCGCCTCCAAGACGCTGATCGTCAAACTCACCCCTACGGTAACCGAAATCAGCGACAGTGCAAGAGCCGCCATAAACGGTGGTGCGGATGCCCTAAGCCTGGTAAATACCTTCACCGCCATGGTAATCGACATCGAGCGGCGAAAACCCGTCCTGGCCAATCGCACCGGCGGCCTTTCCGGCCCGGCGATCAAGCCCATGGCCGTTTACCTGGTCAATAAGGTCTACAATGATGTCGCAAAACAGGCCAAAATCCCCATTTTAGGTCTTGGCGGCATACAAACCGGCTCCGACGCAATTGAATTCATCCTGGCTGGCGCAACAGCTGTGTCGATAGGAACCGCAACTTTTTCTGAACCAAATTGCTGCATCAACGTTATAGAAGGCATAAAAAATTATTGTCTTCGCCATAAATTAAGCGGCGTTGAGCAGTTGATCGGCTCTGTGGAATAATTTTGAAATATTAACTTCTGGTCTGGCCCGATTGGTATAATAAATCTGATGGATACCCTTAAGCGTTTAAGTGACTATTTTCCGACCTCGGTTTTTACCGGCAGGAGCCTAGTTTTCATCAGTGAAGACTGGCGCGTCGAACTTACAGAGCATAAAAACGCGGATTTTACCAACATTTCAAGTCCTTCGCCGGTGGTTCGCGTTAAGGTATTCAAAAAAGCCCTCAACGGTGACTTTGTGCCGGGGCATTATGAGGATTTCCAACTGCCCAATATGGGCGATTTAGCCGCCCAGATCGAAAAATATGTACAATTTGCCATAGGCAAAAACATCCGGGAAAACGCATGATGGGCGATGCTGTGGAGCAGGCCGGGTCGGATGTGATAATCAATTTGAAAATCGTCCCCGGCTCAAGCAAAACCGCGATTTCCGGGCTTCTTGACGGCCGACTAAAAATAAAAATCGCCGCACCGCCGGAAAAAGGCAAGGCTAACGAATGCCTTATTGATTTCCTGGCAGGTCGTTTGGGTGTAAAAAAGAACGATCTTTCCGTGATTTCGGGCCAGACAAGCCCGGTAAAGCAGGTAAGGGCCTGCTGTGTGACGGTCGAAAAAGTGCGACAAAAACTCGGTTTATAGGTTGTAACCTCGTTTTTACATCGTTGTTGAGACAAGCCGGTTGTAACCAATTGAAACCTTAATCAAAGTCCGCGGCACACGTGTAAAGCCGTGGAAATTATCTGAGTGTCCTTTTTGCTGAGGTTGTAATGAAAAAGAACATTCTATTCTCCGTTTTGCTATCCCTGATAGTCACCGGACTTGCCGGGGCCGCTGCGCCTGGACGTTTTGCCAATGAGGGTAAAGCCGGCCTTGCGGCAAGATCAATTGATGCCGTTCTGGTTATGCCAGCCAAGGATGTCGATATCGCCACAGCGTCATTGCTATTGGCAAAGCAGTGGAATCCCGATGTAAGCATAATAAGATATCGGGCCAAGATCGATAATATGGCTTTGAATGTCCGCCAGCGCATGGCCCGCAAACGCATCGGCATTGAGCCTGCGGCGATAAAAGTTATAAATGACTATCTTTACGATGAGCTTAAATTTAAAGCCGTTCCGTATGCCGACGATCCGCAAGACCTTTTCTATGACAGCGTTATAGATCGCCGTCAGGGCTATTGTCTGAGCTTGTCAATCTTGTACCTTTCAATCGCAGAGCGCCTCAATTTGCCTATCTATGGTGTTGTCGTGCCGGGACATTTCTTTGTGCGCTGGGATGACGGCAAAAACAGGATCAATATCGAAACCACAAGCAACGGTTCTAATCCGCCTGACGAGCATTACAGGCAGAAATTTGGCGTTACCGGCCGCGAGCCTGACCGCATTTACATGGAAAATCTCAATAACATCCAGATACTAGGGTGCTTCTATAACAACCTGGGCAATCTGTATTCTGATATCAGCGAGCCTATCCAGGCAAGGGAATCGCTTGAACGCGCGGTCGAGATCAACCCGTCACTTGCCTTGGGGCACACGAATCTGGGTAATGTTTACCTCAAGGCCAATATGCCCGAAAAGGCCATAAAGCAGTACCAGACGGCCCTTGTGATCAGCAATGATGATGCCAAGACCCACAACAATCTTGGCAACGCATACAATAACCTGAACAAATTTGAATTGGCGGCTCTCGAATATGAAACTGCCCTGAAACTCGATCCAAATCTCAACGAAGCTTATCGTAACATGGCCCATGCCTGCATGCAGATACAGGATTACAAAAAGGCTGCTTTCGCGATGGTCAAGGCTTTGACATTCGAGCCTGAAAGCGATGAACTGCTTTCGGAACTTGGAGATGTTTACGTCGCCATGCAGGATTATGACAGCGCGATAAAACATTTCGTTCATGCCATAGACATCCGGCCTAACAGTACCTGGGCGTACCGTAGCCTGGGTTTTGCCTATCTGCAAAAGGGCAAAATGACCGACGCGCTTAAGCAGTACCAGGCAGCGACGAAATATGAGCCGCTTAATGCCGATGTTTATTACGGCTTGGCCCAGGTGTATAACAAACTGGGCAAGACCGATGACGAGATCGCGGCATACAAACAGGCAATCTCTATAAACCCTGAATTTTCAGGGGCAATCATCAACTTGGGAAACGCATACCAAGCCAGGGAGAAATATGCAGAAGCGATAGCCGAGTACAGCAGGGCGCTTAAGTTCGACTCTAAAAACGTGTATCTGCTTTACAACCTGGGTATTGCGTACTCGCGGATGGAAAAACATGCCGAGGCGGTTGCTCAGTTTTTGGCGGCGATAAAGGTCGATCCAAAGTACGGCGATGCTCATTTGGCAGTTGCCATAAGCTATTACATGCTCAACAAGATCGATCTTGCCAAGGCGCATGTTCAGCAGGCAAGAGAGCTTGGCACGACGATCCCGGCAGACCTGGAAAACGCTTTAAAGCCGACCGCAAAGAAGTAGTCGGCCCGTGCGAGTCAAAATTCCCTTGCTTCTTGGCTTTTTTCCGTGTTATTTATCGCCATGCTGGATTTTTTCGTATATTGGATAACACGGCTGCTGCTTTCACTGCGGTACAGGATCAGGATCAAGGGGCTTGATGAGATCGCTGCCAAGGGACGCGGTGCAATCCTTTTTCTGCCCAATCACCCTGCGCTTATTGACCCGGTAATTATGATGACGCTGCTGCACCGCAAGTTCGGGGTAGGGGCGCTTGCGGACAAAGATCAGATCGATAGGCCGGTTATAAGGACGTTCGCAAGGCGAATGGGTGTTCGGCCGATGCCGAGCATAGAGATTTACGGGGCGGGGGCCAGGGAAGAGATACAGAAGGTCCTGGGGGATTTCATAAACGATCTCAAGGGCGGCAAGAGCATGGTGATCTGGCCGGCGGGGCGGATATACCGCACTAACCGGGAGAGTTTGGGAGCGGCTAGCTCGGTTGAAAGAATTTTGAAAGCTTGTCCGGGAGTTAGGGTTGTTCTTGTGCGGACGAGCGGATTGTGGGGGAGTGCGTTTGGATGGGCAAACGGTCGGCCGAATATCAAGACTGTGCTTGTCAATGGGGCATTGGGGCTGCTTTCCAGTTTTGTGTTTTTTGCTCCGAAGCGTGAGGTGGAGATCGAGTTTTACGAGCCGGGCGAGGCGCTGCCTCGTGATAAGGGGCGGGCTGAGCTTAACGCATATCTTGAAAATTATTATAATGCCCGGCCTGAGGTGAATGTATTTGTTCCATATTCGATCTGGTCAGGCAGGAAGCCGCGGGTTATACCCCAACGGCAAGGGACGACGGCAATGGGCGGGGGGCAGGAGCAGTTGCCCGAATCAATTCGCATGGCAGTGTTCGAATACCTTGGTAAAGCTACCGGACAGCGATCAATTAACCCTTCGGATGATCTTGCCCGTGATCTT
>MHYB01000041.1:5951-11027 GCA_001824635.1 Planctomycetes bacterium GWF2_50_10 | reverse complement strand
TCTCTTAAATCAATTGAAGTTGGTTTCATAATCAACTTATCGGATAAGGCTATATATTTTCTTGAATTGCTCTAAAACCCAATCCGCCCAGGTTGAGGCCTTTAAAATGATCGCCGCTCGCAAACACCTATTCGACCCCGAACGTGCCCACCTCGTAAAAGCCGTCGCATCTACTATTAAAAAGGAACCCCTCCGCACCAGGCTTTTAACAGAGATGATCAAAAAGCATCCCGACAAACCCCTGCTCCCGCCTTGTCCGCCAGCCGTAATGGGCCAAAAAAGAGAAATGAACTACCCAATGATGGATTGCCCCAAAAACTGTCCCATGATGCCCAACAGGCCCGGCAATATGCCCAGACCCCGCCCCGAGAGCATGCGCCCCGGCACAATGCCTCCAGCCCAATTGCCAGAGGCCACACCGGCTCCACAGCCAACCCCGCCGGCAGAATGAAAACCGCAACTAATTCGGAATCAATAAAAAAGGGTTGCAGGCATAATGCAACCCTTTTATGCTTTCTTCTATGTTCTTGGTTCTAAGTTCTTTTTCGCTAAGCACTTTTTTTCGTCAGCACAAGCCATAAAGCGTGTATCATACCAGGCACGCCGCCAAGAAGCGTTAGTATTATATTGATCCAAAAATGCGTACTTACACCAACCTGCAAAAATGCCGCCACAGGAGGCAGGAATATTGCCAGGATTACTTTAAGTATGAACATGCAAACTCCTTTTTAATGTTATTGCGTTTTAGGCGGTCTCCGCCATTTTTTTCTAACCTGCGGTATAATAATACACAGACATATCAAAGGCAATAATTATTGTGTCGCATTGAATCAAAACAAAAACCCCCAGCACAAGCCGAGGGTTTCATTGCGTTTAACCCGCCAATCCGCAATTACACTTTTTTAAATACCCTTTACTTCCATCATATGCGATTTCGGTACAACTGCCTTTATCTTAACCGCCTTATTTGTCACGTCCGCTCCGATGGCTATGCCACTGCCGCTCTGCGTACAAGCGGCCTTATTCATATGTACTCCAGGCATCTTGGCCGCGATCTTTAATAGATTGACAACATTGAGCATGCCCACCATTTGGTGATTCTCACCGCCAAGCGCCGCCACAGCCGCAGCGATAGATTGCGGCAACTCGTTAGATTTGGCCTTGGCCTTATCTATCAGCGCCCTGATATTCTCATTAGCGTCTCCGCCTATCGCGTGCAGCCCAAGACCGTCGACATACGCGATCTTCTCAACGAAAGTATCCCCATACATCTTTTTGATTTCATGGCTAGCTGGGCTATTTGGGTCGACACATTTGAACGACATACTTAATGTGTCTATCGCTGTATTGTTGTAGTTTTCCGCCGTCGATTCCAGTTTGAAGTCGCCTGTCATCCCAAATTTACTGTAGAAGTCTTTATAGTATTGCTCGTTCATCAGCTTGAAATACTCTTTTTTGAGTTCATTAAATGTCTTGCTGGTTGAAACCGGCATTATGTATGTGTAAGCAAATGGCGGCACGTTGTCGTCAGCAGGCCCAAATGCTGCCGCGATCTCATTGCCCATATGCTCCACCATCTTCGCCGCAAGTTCATCGCCTTCCTTGCGTTTTTCAGGCGTAAAGCTCGGCCCAAATGCCGGCGCAAACGCGTCCAGCATCATCTCCCTGGCCTGAAGCATAAATCGTTTGTCTACTTGATGTGAAAACGCAAAAGCCGAATCCCCCGGCAAAAACGCCAGCAGCTCATGCCCCGCCCTGGCCTCCGTCGAAACCGATGCCAGCAGAGTGTCAAATCCCGTATTTATTACCGGCGTCACCGTCGCGTCTACCATTGCAAGATTAGCGTCGAAATTCAGCCCTATTGAAATATCTTTCGTCTGCGCAAATCCGTTTCGCACCATGTTCACATACAACTTTACGAACTCCGGCACTTCCCTCGGCTCACCCTTGCAGTTCGTCCCGCTAAACGCCTTATCGAACTTTTCATTTACCATCGGCCCGTAGTTTTTATAAAGTTCCTCCACGTTCGCCCTCACCCATATCAGGCTCTTATCATCCGGCCCAACAAACCCCGCCCGCTTGCCAAGCGTCTCACCCTTTACCGCTTCTATCGCGGCAAGAGCATCTTTGTAATTCGAGTCCGTCAGCAGCAAACCGTAATCACCGATTTTTGCCACCATGAATACACCGTTTGCACCTATTGAAGCTATCCCGTTCGCGTCCGGTTTTGTGGCAGTCGGGTTATTGGCAAGCATCTTGTCATAATCGCTCGTCGGGAAGACTATTACCGAAAAACATTTCGGCGTCCCCACCGGCACCCCGGTAGTCATCACAAACACCGCCCAGTCACCCCGCATATCTATCCCCGCCAGGTTCGCGTCACCAACCGCCATCCCCATCTGCATCCGCGCCAGCATCGAAAGAGCCATCGGCATCGGGCTAAGTCCCGCTATATACTGATCCGCCGCCCCCAGCGTGTACTCTAAATTATGTACACGCACCACAAAAAGGCTATCAGCCGGCACCAAATCAAAAACTCCTTGCCCCGCAGCACCTCCGGCAAAAACTCCAAAAACCGCCAAAATAATTACCAAAAACCGTGCCTTAACCATAATTCATCCTTTCTATTCCTGTTTGTTACAGATTAGATGCACTTCTTTACTATTTTGTTACAATTATAAAATTATATTACCTCATGGCTCAAAAACAGCGGCCTGCTCCAAAAATACGATATGATTTGCCCATTATTGGGATTGCCATCAACCCCGCTAAAAACCTGCTCTCAAAACCCGCCGCCAAGTTGGCTCATTGGGGCTAAATAAAAGTTGACAAGGGTACTACCCCCTGCTAATTTGACTGCGAATGCATATTTTAAGAGCAAATTTGCACAACTGCATATTTTATATGGAGATAAGAAAATGCGATTTCGTATGGACGTGTGCGTTTTATTACTAGCAACACTCACTTGCTCGGCAATGGCTGTCGATCCAAATACCGACCTTTCACAAGGCCAGGTAACCTTCCCCTACACCGCCGAGATCACAGGTACTGATATTTACATGCGGTCCGGCCCCGGTATGAACCACTACCGCTGCGGCAAGCTTTCGGTACCCGAGCAGGTAACCGTCGTAGCAGAGCAGAACGGCTGGTCAAAAATACTGCCGCCCGAAGGCGCTTTCAGCTGGATATCCAAGGAAAACGTTAAATTCGATCCCGAGCACGCCGAAACCGGCGTAATCACAGCCGATGACGCAAGGGTGTGGGCAGGTTCGGAATACGTCGAACCGATGCATTCAACCAGCTTGCAGGTCAAGCTGCCCAAAGGCGCAAAAGTCAAACTGCTCGGCGAGGAAAAAGGCGATTATTACAAGATCGCACCGCCCGAAGGTGCTTATCTGTGGGTAAATACCCAGTACACACGCTTTATTGGCGCAGGCGTTGCGGCAAAGCAGGAGCCGCTGGCCACTATTGATGTAAATACTCCCGCTGACGCAAACTCGCCGCTGGTCGAAGTGAACGAACCCAACATGCCCAAGCCTGCCGTCCGCAAGCAGACGGTAGAAGAGATCAAGCTCAAGGAATACCGCGAACTGGCCAAACAGGTAGACGCCGAACGTGCAAAACACATGGATCAGCAGAATTGGACGACCATTCGCGAAAGCCTTACCGCAATCGCTGATACCAACGATGCAGGCCGGGCACAGAAATACGCAAAAGCTCAGCTTGACCGAGTCGAAGGTTTCGAGCTTGCCCAGACAGCCGGCAAAGCATTGAAAGAGCAAAACGAACAGCTTGCCGCATCACGTCAGCAGATTGAACGCAAAAAGCAGGAAGAACTTGCCAAAGTTCCGACCGTCGGCAAGTATGTGGTAATCGGAATTATCAAGCCCTCCCTGCTTTATAGCGCCGATAGCCAGAACAAGCGTTATGTAATAACTGATGATTCAGGCAAGATCATTGCCTACGCTACAGCAGCCCAATCGGCAGCGGGGCAGGATATAAGCTCGTTCTTCAATAAGAAGGTCGGCCTGGTAGGCGAAATAACACGCGACCCCCAAAGCGGCTCAAGCCTGGTTACATTTACGGCCGTCGAGGAAATTAAATAAGTCAGATCTGATTTCTAAGTCGAATCACAGGCACAGTCAAAAGGCTGTGCCTTTTTTATGCGCTGCTATTTCTTCTGGATGGGTTTACCTAAAATGCCAAGCGTATCGGTAATTACAGGAAGTGCTGTTTTTTCGATCACGGGATCTTCAAGCGGCCCTTTTACGGTAACTCTGACAATAGCCGGCATCATCCCTTCAGCAAGGGATTCCAGCATTGACGGCTGAATTTGTGATCTTGGACCGGCAGCGGTAAATGCGAGGTCCACGCTTGCGGGTTTTAAGTTGATCGTACCTTCGCCGCGCATTGTCAGTGATCTGCCCCTCAAATCGAGCCTGTCTATAAGCAGTTCGTCCCCGCTTAGATACGCCGCTGCGCTCATAGCATCAAAAGCATAATCAGTAGGTTCCGTAAATTTCATTACAAGAAGCACCTTGCCGAGGAACGAAACTTTTTCCACATGCATGTCGCTCGTATCTACGAGCACATAGCCGGTTCTCGTACCACCGGCAACAGGAACACTAAGCCGTATCGAGCCGCTCATGGCGCCACTGATATAGTCTCTAGCGTTTAGTTTGCCCGGAAATATAAAGTCGTTGACCAAAAGCTTATCGAACACGGCTTCCACACTGTAACCTTTGCCTTGCAATTTGACATCACCGGCGATCTTTCCGCCGCAGATATCCCCAGCGAGACCATTCGCCTCAAGCACCTCGAGCTTATCATTATAGTGCAATGAGGCGACTGCATTTTCAACGAGCCTGTCCTTTATAAACACGCGCTTGGCACTGAGCTTGGCATCGGCTGTGAAGTTGTTATCCAATCCGAAATACTGCGCGACGATATCCAGCCCGGCAGTGAGATGCTCCACAGGAATTGTGGATCGCACGGAACAATCATTAAAATCCAGACGGCCTTTGAAGCTGATGTTGTTAATATCGTTTGCGTTTCGAGAAATCAGCAGTTCGTCTG
>MHYB01000041.1:2875-5833 GCA_001824635.1 Planctomycetes bacterium GWF2_50_10 | reverse complement strand
TGGCCGCAAACTCTCAAAGATTCATTTGCATCCGCCCCCCCAACGCGAGCCGAAAGCTCTGAAAGCTTAACCGTTTGATCCGCAAAATGCACACTGCCGCGGACGTTCGTAAACGCATAAGGGATTTCGGAAATAGCTATATCGTTGCCCAAGCATTCAATATCAATACCGTCTTTAAGAGTAAAGCTGTTGGAATCGCCTTCGACGCGGGTGCGCAGGTTAATAGGGCCCGCGAGTTTTAAATTCTTCATGACGGCAGCGGCTTGGGGAATTCTACCCAAAAGCTCATCATTTAACTTAAGCTCTTTTGCCTCGACAGCCAGATCATACTTTGCATTTGCGCCATTGGGGTCCGGCCATATCTGACCTGCGAGTTTAAACCGACAGCCCTGATAATTTCCTGTGAGATTTGCAAGACCGATCCAGTTATCAGTAAGCACTGCCTGTACCTGCGCTTGCTGGAAATCAAAAAAATCGCCGCACCTGATCGTTCCGTCTTTAATCTTTAAACTTGCCCGGTATTTGGCAGAATCACCAGTTTTGATACAAGCATCAATATTCATAAGGCCGGATAAGCCGTATTTTTTGAAAAGCTGTTTTTGCCGGTCTGAAAGAGCCGACACAAGCTCGCTGTCCATAGGAATATCTTTGCCCGAAAACAGTATCTCGTAATTATTTGCATCTTTTACAAGGCCATTAATAACGATGTGCTTTTGGCCATCGACACAACGCACATCCTTGAGATGGATTTCGTTGGCTTCATCTATAAACAGCCGGCCGGTTAAATTATTCAGCGGGTAAGGCATGTATTGAAATACAGCACTGGTATTTTGAAGCTCGATGCCGGTGGTATGGCTCTTTTTGCCATCAGCGGATTTTACAAATCTAAAATCCACCCCGATCGTACCTTTCGGCGAGAGACTAAGCCACGCTTGTTTTGCTCGACTGTTCAACGCCTGGTAAAGATCATCGTCCAGGGCCATATTCGGGCTTTGCAGCTGGATATCCGCATCCCATGTTTCGCCGATATCGCGAGCAAAACCGGATACGGTGACATCGACATCATTATGTTTGCCTTTAAGCGAATTGAGCTTGACCTGCGAATTGGTAAAATCTATTGTGCCCGCGAGCTTATCAAGCCTGTAAGGAAAAGTCGCGTACTGCACGGATACATCTTTGCACGTCAGAATGCCCACGCAGCGGGTCTGTTTGAGATCAGAAAAATTCACCTGCGCCTCGACTTCAACATCCACCCAGCCTGTTGGGCCGTAATTTTTAAAAAATTTCCTGCATACGCGATTGTTTATGGTGTCCAGCAGGGCTTGGCTGTAAACAAGCGCATTGGGAATGGAAGCCGATGTATGATAGAGATCTTTAATTTCTGATCGGATCGTGAACTGTGGCGCAACGCCGTAATTTTCTATCTTGCCGGAACATTCTATCGTGGTGCTTGCGCCAAGACGGGTGGTGAATGTTTTGATCTCGAAAGTATTGGCGTCGTACGCACCGCGCAAATGCAAATCGTCGAGACTCCAGTAATTATCAAATATACTGAAATTGGCCCAGGATATTCTGCCGTCGAGATCGATCTTGCCGGCGGCGCCAGTGTGCCATACGCCGATAAGGTCGGAGCCTTTTTCCGCGCCTTTATCCGAAGTAAGAACTCTGAATTTCAGATATTCGGTGTTCTGCTCCACGCACTCGAGCCGGGAATTTATAGGAATATTCAGCAGTTCCTTGCGGATGCCCGCCGCTACCTTAGTATATCGCAACGAACCGCTGTCAAGAATGATATCTGGCACATGAGGGCTTGAACCTGCGCCGGCAACGAACTTAAGCAACCCTGCGTTCCACCTGTGCCTGTCTGCGTCGTATTGCACATCGATTACGAAATCCTTAACGATTATTTTCCGCAGTTTGATCTTTTGAAAGATCATAGCCCATATTCCGAATTTCGCATCGACCTGGCCGGCGGTGAACACCGTATCATCATAGCCTGGTTTTTCGATATTAGGCCTGATTGAAATGCCCTTAATCCGTACCGCGCCGTCGAAACTGAAAACCACATCATTGACTTCGACCTGCGCGGACGTAAGCTTTGCAAGCGAGCCGCGTACAAAGCTTACGCCTATCGCCGATGAATGTCGCCAAAGCGACAGCCCTGCCGCAAAAACAACAGCAGCAATAATCGCAGCAGATATAAGCTTTCGCCTGCGCTTGACAGCTTTTTTAGGATCCACCAATTCAATTTCTCTTAACTATTTCTGTTTGGCTATTGCCTTTTCGGCAATATCTTTTCGATAATACGCGCCATCAAAGCTGATAAGCGAGCAGGATTCGTATGCGCGTGCCTGTGCCTGCGCAACTGTCGCGCCAACCGCGGTTACGCCAAGAACGCGGCCCCCAGCTGTAACAATTTTTCCGTCCTTCGAGGCTGTACCGGCATGGAACACCACAACATCTTTTACTTTGCCGGCGGCTTCAAGTCCTTCTATGACTTTGCCTTTCTGGTATTCGCCCGGGTATCCTCCCGAAGCGATTACTACGCACACAGCGGGTCTTTCGTCCCATTCAAGCGTAACCTCATCAAGCCTGCCTTCGCAGGTGGCAAGCATTATTTCGAGAAGATCACTTTTGAGCCGCATCATTATCGGCTGCGTTTCGGGATCGCCGAAGCGGCAGTTAAATTCGAGTACTCTTGGCCCGCCCGCGGTAACCATAATACCCGCATAAAGAACACCCCTGTATGGAGTGCCGTTGCGGTTCATGCCATCTATCGTCGGAACAAAAACTTCTTTCGTGATCTGTTTCATCAACGAATCGGTGATCAGAGGTGCCGGACTATATGCGCCCATGCCGCCCGTATTCGGGCCTGTGTCGCCGTCGCCGATGGGCTTATGATCCTGGGCGGTTTCCATTATATAGATATTTCTGCCGTCGACAAACGCCAGTATCGAT
>MHYB01000041.1:0-2854 GCA_001824635.1 Planctomycetes bacterium GWF2_50_10 | reverse complement strand
GAATATCCGCTGCTGCATAATTTGTTCCGCAGCTATAATGCCATCTGCCGGCTCATCGCAAACAAACACCCCTTTGCCCTTGGCAAGTCCGGCTGCCTTTACTACCACCGGCTCATCTCTGCTGGCAATGTACTGCCTTGCATCTTCAAAATCGGTAAACATCCTGCTTTCAGCGGTGGGTATGCTGTTTGCCCGCATGATATGCTTTGCGAATGCCTTGTCCGCCTCAAGCTGGGCAGCCGCCCCGCTTGGACCAAATGCCTTAATGCCCGCTTTTTCAAATGCATCGACAATGCCGGTTGCGAGCGGATCTTCAGGTCCGATAACCGCCAGACCAACCTTGTTTTCGGTCGCGAAATTTATGAGACCATTGATATCATCGGCAGCTATGGCGACGTTAATACCGCAAAGCGCTGTGCCGGGATTGCCCGGGGCGATGAAAAGTTTGGATATATTGCGGGACTGCTTGAGCTTCCAGGCTATCGCGTGTTCGCGGCCGCCATTGCCGACCAGAAGTACGTTCATTATTTACCCTTATTTCAGTATTGATAAACCGTTCAAAGCCCGTAAGTGTACCACAAATGTTTTAAATAACAAGGCACGCTGTCGCTTTTATGCACTGGATTTGGGCGAGCGTTTGCGGCATACTGTCGGCATGAGAAAAAGAATACTTGAAATAGCCGCTTTGATCCTAAACAACCCCACGGCTCCATTCCGGGAAGGACTTATACGGGAGGCGATTGTCGATTTTTGCAGCGGGCTGGGAATTGAGACACGAATTGATAAACTCGGCAATGTGATCGCCAAATTCCAGCGCGGTGGCAACAAGCCTGCCATCGCACTTAGCGCGCACATGGATCATCCCGGGTTTATAATAGAGAAGAGCACTCCAAAAAGACTAAGCGCTTTGTTTTACGGCGGAGTTGAGAAAAAATATTTCCCAGGTTCAAAGGTTACAGTTTATACCGAGGATGGCCCATGCAAAACCAGGGTACTTTCCGTTACCAAGGCAAAAAAAGAGAGAGCACTTCGGGCACGGCTAAGCCCTGTACAATGCCGCCGGGGCGATATTGCCTGCTGGGATCTGCCCTCAATGAAGATCAAAGGCGACCTGCTCTATAGCCGGGCCTGCGACGATTTAGTTGGCTGTGTTTCGATACTGGCCTTATTTGAAAAACTTGTCCGCAGAAAGATCAGGGCAAATGTGATTGGGCTTTTCACGGTTGCGGAAGAATCGGGCTTAAACGGGGCCAAATACATCTGCACCCAAAAGCAACTCGGGGCCAAAACTCCTATCATAAGCATAGAAACCAGCGCCCGCCGGCCTGATGCAAAAATTGCAAGCGGGGTCGTTATCCGAGTGGGAGATAAACAATCTATCTTCTCTCCTCACATTACAACTTGCCTCCTTGAAACCGCCCAGAAACTTGCCAAACAGAATCGACGATTCAAATTCCAGCGCAAGCTCATGGATGGCGGCACATGCGAGGGAACTGTATATCACAGTGCAGGGCAAACCACAGGCGCAGTATGCATTTGCCTTGGAAATTACCACAATCGCAATGACAAACGTACAACGATCTCGCCGGAGTTCGTGTCCATTAACGACTTGGAAAGCATGGTTGAGCTTTTGATCGAGATCGCCCGCACAGGCTTTGCGCCGCTGCCGTATAGAAAAGCTGTCTTTCGAATTGAAAAGGGGACTCTGGGACAAGTACACCTGCTTTCAAAATAGCTGTTACATGGTATAATGCCCTTATATGTCACATTATAAACATATAATCTGGGATTGGAACGGCACGCTCGTAGACGATGTGTGGCTCTGCGTCGACGTGCTCAATACGCTTTTGTCACGGCGGAACATGACCGCTGTCAATATCGATCACTACCGCGCCAATTTTGGATTTCCGGTGAAAAACTTTTATGAAGGGCTGGGTTTTGATTTCAGCACCGTTTCATACGAGAGCTTAGCGACAGAATACATTACCGAATATAACCACCGTCGCTTTGAATGTTCACTTGCGCCGTATGCTCTTGAAACTATCGACAGGCTTTCAGCTGCGGGAATGGGGCATTCAATATTATCCGCGTACCAGCAGGATATGCTTGAAGACGCGCTTCGATTTTACGGAATATGCGACCTGTTTTCAAATCGCGTGGGAATGACGGATTATTATGCCCACAGCAAGGCACAAATGGGGCTGGGCCTGCTTTCCAAACTTGATCTTAAGCCCTCGTCGGTAATTTTGATCGGTGATACGCTGCACGATTTTGAAGTTGCAAGTGCTCTCAATATCGACTGCGTACTGATAGACCGTGGACATCAGCATTCCAGCCGTCTGCTGCAAGCCGCGCCAAAAGTTGTTAACTGCATTTCGCAGCTGGCTGCCTGTCTATAAATCAGTAACATTTTAGCCAAATGTAGAAACGCCCTCGTAGAGGGGCGAATTTACCAGCCCCCCGATGGCAATCGGGGGTTTGTGCGACATATATCCCTCGAAATCATCGCAGGGCGACACAAGCACTCGGCTAAAATTTAAATAAATCAGAATATTATCTGTGCACGCAACGCAATCACGACAGCATCATCGATCGAATCATCGCCGCCCGGATTCTGAATGTACTGCAATGAAGGCGTGACATAGAGGAACTTTGTGATCTGGGCGTTGTAAAAGGTTTCATAGACCACTTCTTGATCATCGCCGCTATCTGCCTCATCACTCAATCGCCCCAGCGCCACACCCGCCGCCGCGACATCATCATCCCTGCCTTCAAACAAGCCCGTATAACTCAAGCCGCCGCTGTAAAACTGTTTGACTAAATTTACATTCTCATCCGCCCAGCCATATCTTGC
>MHYB01000040.1:213-7188 GCA_001824635.1 Planctomycetes bacterium GWF2_50_10 | reverse complement strand
TGCGAGTTACGGGTTGCGAGTTTTTTGTCTTGAAGAATACAGGAGTCAGAATTCAGAAGTCAGAATAGAAGATTTTCGATTAATGTTGCGGGATCGGCCACAGAAATTAAATTGCACTTTTGGGGGGTGGGTTTTATCATCTTTAGCACTATGGGTTTAGATCAGGATCGTTATACAAAATCGAATCAGGCGTATGAGGTGGCGTGTTCGCTGATGCCGGGCGGGGTGAATTCGCCGGTGCGAGCGTTTGGCGGGGTGGATGAGAAGCCTATTTTTATCGCCAAGGCTAAGGGGTCGCACATATTCGATATAGATGGCAATGAGTACATCGACTACGTCGGGTCGTGGGGGCCGATGATCCTGGGCCATGCGCATGAGAAGGTGGTTGGGGCGGTTAAGGCGGCGGCGGAGAATGGTACGAGCTTCGGGGCGCCGACACTGAATGAAAATACGCTTGCGGCGATGGTGAAAAGGGCATTTCCATCGATAGATAAGATGCGAATGGTTTCCAGTGGTACCGAGGCGGTAATGACCGCGATACGGCTGGCGAGGGCTTATACGGGCAGGGACTGCATATTAAAGATGTCTGGCGGGTATCACGGGCACAGCGATTCGCTGCTGGTGAGTGCGGGGTCGGGCGTGGCGGAGTTTGCAAAGCCTGGCTCGCCCGGGGTTCCGGCGGAACTGGCTAAGCTTACGATAGTCGTGCCTTATAATGACATAAATACATTGAGCGCTGTCCTTAATATGCACGGGAGCCGGATAGCGGCGGTTCTGCTTGAGCCGGTGGCGGCGAATGTCGGGGTGCTCGTGCCGCAGGATGGATACCTGGAGATCGTTCGTGATCTTTGTGATATGAACGGGTCGGTGCTGATATTTGACGAGGTGATAACGGGATTCCGGGTGGCGCTGGGCGGGGCGCAGGAATTATATAAGATTAAGCCGGATCTGACGTGCATGGGGAAGATAGTGGGCGGAGGTTTGCCGGCGGCGGCTTTTGGCGGCAAGGGTGAAATTATGGACTTGCTTGCGCCGCTTGGGCCGGTTTACCAGGCTGGGACGCTTAGCGGCAATCCGCTGGCGACGGCGGCGGCGATCACTACGCTTGAAATACTTTCTGGCGGGGGGTGCTATGAGAAGCTTGAAAAGACATCCGCGGCGCTGGCGGGAGGTATAAAAAAGGCGGCGGATGAGGCTGGGGTCGCCATTACGATCAACCGGGTTGGGTCTATAATGAGCGTGTTCTTTACGGATAAGCCTGTATTCAATTACGAGCAGGTAAAGACGACGGACTCGGGTCGGTTTAAAAAATTCTTTTCACTTATGCTGGCAGGCGGGATTTATCTTGCTCCCAGCGCGTTTGAAGCTATGTTTATTTCGCTGGCGCACAGCGAAGACGATATTCAGAAAACAATCGCCGCGGCTCGAAAGGCATTTAAGGCGATCAAAGAATTGTAAGGAGATAGTCGGATGGCCGATGAAGGAAGATCAGACCTGGTAAGTACGACGGATTGTCTTGAGGCTGTGAGCGTGCTTAAGGCCTGGAAGAATTTTTTCTTTGTTATGATACTGATTTGCCTGGTGGTTTTGCAGGTGAGCTTCTGGATCGTAGACGCCAACCTTGTGGAGCCGAATTCTGTTCCGGCAGAGCAAAAGCAGGATGGGGCCGGCTTTGCAACCACTGCCGAAGCGGGGCTGATAAATCTCGCGGCGACTGTTGAGAAGGCCGGCGATGCTAATGCGCCTGCACCTGCGGCGGCAGACGTAAATGCTCCTGCCAAAAAACGAGGTATTGAAATAAACGAGGTGCTGCACTTTGAGCATATCGCGTGGGTGATCCGCGTTTTTAACTTCGTATTGATCTTATCGCTGCTGATGTACTGTCTGAGCATACTGTTTGCGGTAAAGGTTTCGCTTGTGGGCAGACTTGGCGGGATAAATCATATCATGCGGGCGTTTTTCCTTTCGCTTGTGATACTGGTGCTGGCGATGCCATGGCAAAATGTATTCGGTTCTGTTGTTACAGGATGGGTGTTTACGCCGTCGCAGCTTGTGGCGTTAAAGGCTAAGGTAGATCAGAATCATACAGTGATCATGCTGGCTCTTTATTATCTTCGCTTTGCGGGGCTGTGGGCGATTATCCTGGGTCTTGCGATTTTGGCCCAGCTTCGCACCAATCGCTGGTCAAAGGCTACAATGAGGCGACTTGGAGTGCTGTAATAATAAAGATATCAATTACTACCAATGTGCCTTTTTGAAAGATTCTAAGTTTCACCCCCTACGGGGGTTCTCGTTGTTTTTGATTATATTCCAGGGGTTTCCACCCCTGGCTACAGAAGCTCGCGCCCCTTACAGAGGCTCGAAAAAAAAGCTTCTACATAGCACAAAATCCTAAATCTCATAGCGTAATTCTATTGCTTAAAATTCCCCACCTATTATCATTACTGTTTCGTACTTTATTGCTATATGAGTAACACAAACATGACTGGGGACCTGACAACCCTCGAAAAAATTAGAAAACTGCCATGGCAGTACACCGGTAACGCGCTAAACGTAATTTTCTGGTTCACGGCGGCCTATGGCTCGGTTTTTATCCTTTTCCTAAATGAACTTGGCTTCGACAAGGCCCGTATCGGCTTAATTGTTTCATTGCTGCCGTTTTGCGGCCTCCTGGCCCTGCTCGTGGCACCACTGACCGAAAGCTTTGGTTTCAAAAGAACCTTCCTGCTCTTTTATTTTTTCCGCATTCTCTGCGCCGGTGCATTTCTGTTCACCCCCCTCATTTACTCCCATTACGGCCAAAACGCCACTTTCCTATGGGTCGCCTGCGCCGTCCTTGCTTTTGCCTGCTGCCGGGCTATTGCTGAAACCGCCGTTTTCCCATGGGCACAGGAAATGATCCCTAATTCCATCCGCGGCAAGTTCTCCGGCATAAACAACTTCCTTTCGATGGTGGTGAGCATCATAACAATAGCTGCCGCCGGTTTTGCCGTCCGCCGCTGGCCAGGCATCAATACCTTCATTTTTCTCATAAGCATCGGCATCATCGCGGCCTTTGTTACTCTTTGGTGCTGGTCTTTCATCCCCGGCGGAGCACCGGTAAAATCAAGCAGGCCCTATACTTCGCATTATTCTGGTATGTGGGAATCACTAAAAGACCCAAATTATCGTCGATTCATGATAGGCCTTGCGGTTGTTTCAATCCCCAGCCTTGCAATGCAGGCGTTTTTGCCGATTTACATGAAAGAACAGATCGGTATGGCGGCAGGCTTGGTCATTTGGCTCGATATAGGCGGTTTCATCGGCGGCATGCTGCTGGGTTACATCTGGGGCTGGGCGGCAGACAGGTACGGCTCAAAACCCGTCATGCTCTTCGGGATTTGCCTGTGGATGGTATTGCCGATCGTATGTTTTCTTATGCCGCGAGGCGAAACCGCAGTGATCGCGGGCTTTTGCGCCACTTTCCTTATGGGCATGGCAAATATCGCGTGGGCCATAGGTTTTAACCGCTATCTCAACGTCAGTGCCGTTCCAATCCAGAAAAAAACGGCATATATGGCTGTTTTTTATGCTTGCGTCGGGCTTGGCAGTGCTGTCGGGCCGCTGCTTGGCGGTTTGCTTCTCAAAAGCAGTTCGCATATCAACGGGCAGTTCCTGTTTTTCAAATTTGACCAGTTCACCCCGCTTTGGATATCAGCAACCCTCGTTTTTATCTGCGGGGCGTTGATTTTAAGCAAAGTCCGGGCAGACGGCGCAATGCCTATGCGAAAATTTGTAGGCATGTTTTTCCAAGGCAACCCGCTAACCGCGGCCGGCTCTATAATGCGTTATTACCGCGCAGCCGACGAACAGCAAAGGGTATCCATCACCGAACAGCTTGGCTATTCCAGCAGCCCAATGAGCAATACCGAGCTAATGGAAGCCCTCAATGACCCCAGTTTTAATGTTCGCTATGAGGCAATAATTGCAATTGGCCACATGAAACCATCCGCCCAACTCGTAGATGCCTTGCTTTTGGTGCTCGGCGGTAACGAACCTGACCTCAGCGCGCATGCGGCCTGGGCTTTAGGCAAGCTGGGCGACAAAAGCGCGATCATCCCATTGCGTGAAATGTTAAACGGCGACTTGCCCATCTTACGCGCACGCAGTGCCCGGGCGCTTGCCACCCTAGCTGATACCGGCTCGATCCCGCAAATAATCGAGCTTTTCAGGGTGGAGCTAAACCCCGGTCTTAAAATTGCCTATGCCCAGGCGCTTGGAAAAATGCGTTCAGCCGCTGTTTTAGACGAGATGCTCGATTTTTTCCAGTCGCTAACAGACGAAATGTTAAGAAATGAGATGGCCCTTGCCCTGGTCCGCATTGTCGGCGACGAAAGCAGGTATATTTACCTTTGGCGCCAGCTTCGCTTCGATTTTTCCACTGCCGCAGGCCAGCAAATGCTTGTTATTCGAAAGGAAATGGCGGCAATAGAGAAGGCCCACCCCGAAATGGTCACTCTTGCTGAATCCGCCGCCCTTGATTTCGCAAAAGATGACATCCAAAACGGCCTCAAGCTCATGATAAATTTGATACGGGCCTTGCCCTATGAATCCCAAAATCCTGTATCGAGCATATTGTCCCACTGCTGTGCCTTCCTGCAGAGCCAGGGTGCATCGCGAAATGAATATATTCTGCTTGCGTTATATTGCCTTGAAGAAGCGATTAAAAATACCGAATCATTGCCCGCCAGGCCAAATCAGTCGATTTTGGGTCGTGCTGCGGCGATAATTACGCAATAGTCTGCAATAAACTGAATTTTCCGCTCGTCTGTAACTGTAAATTCAAACAAACCAATTTTTTTGGAAGGAATGGTATGAACATCAGATCTCTTGTGGTCGGCTTGACAGCGTTATTTCTCGCCGCCAGTTGTTCGTTCGCGGCAGGCGACCCAAACGCAAAAGCGGGTAAACAGTTCCGCGGGGGCGAGGGGCATGGTCAACGGCAAAATGCCATGGCTGAACTGAACCTTACAGAAGAGCAGAAGGCGAAAATGCAGCCTATCCGTCAGCAGATGATGGAAAAGGTAAAAGCCGTGAGAAATGACGCAAATCTCACCGAGGAGCAGAAAAAAGAGCGTATCGGTGAACTGCGGAAACAGAATCAGGAAGAAATGAAAAAGATTCTTACCCCTGAGCAGCAGAAGAAAATGGAACAGCTTAAGAGCGAACGCGGTGATATGGGCAAACCTCCTGTGGATCGTCCCGCGACGCGTCCCGGCGGCCCCGGCAGGGACGGCGCAATGGCCGAGAGAATGAATAAAGAACTTGGCCTCACAGAAGAACAGCAGGCTAAGATCAAGCCTCTGACGGAAAAAAGACGTGAACAGGCTAAAGCTATCATGGATGATGAAAGCCTTTCAAGGGAACAGAGACGTGAAAAGCTTGAGGCCCTCAAGGCAGAAGGCAAAGCTGAAATGGATAAAATTCTAACGCCCGAGCAGCAGGCGAAATTTAAAAAAATGAGAGCGCAGCGCGAAAATCGAATGGGCCAGGGTAAAGGCAAAGGACCCAAAAAGGACGAACCTAAACAGGACTAAACCTGCGGCTCCTGTAAAAGTAAAAGGCACAGTTCTTACTGTGCCTTTTTTATTGCTAGTCAAAAACAAGTTCGGCATAGCTCTCGGGGACGTGGAAATCGGGCTTGGGTTTATTGACCTTAGCCCATGTAAGCCAGTGCGGATGGCTTGTGGCATCGGCGCACTTATAAAAATTCGCCAGCCATTTAACACCTGGCGCTGGATCAGCGACAGGCGCATATTCCTTTAAAATACTCACGGGCAATTTGTATGCCACTATCCATGTAGTCGGCTGGGCTATTTCGGGGTCAATTTTTTCGGGCAATTGATGATAAACCTCGATCTTCTTGCAAAGATCATCTGAGATCGGTATCGCAGCTTGGCGGGGCACCAGCTGGAAATGGAAAAGCATTGTTCCGCCGCAATTCATTTCGAGATTGAAGTAGCCCTTGTCTTTTTGTTGGGATGGGATAAAGAAAAATTCCACACAACTATCTCGACACACCGATCCCTGGTGCGACGCGATGGCTCGGACGTAATTATCCTCGACCCTGAAGGCAACATAGACAGCCTGGTCATCATAAAGCACCTTGGCTTGCGTGCGGGGGATATGCTCGGGCTTGGCACCCATGAAAAGTGCTATATCCAGAGGTTTGGCACTTTGCCATTGGCCTTTATCCCAGCTCCCTAATTCAACGGTGCCCGTAGCCCGTGTTACTTTATAACTCACCATGTTACTCCTTTAATTTGGTAATCCACGAGATTTTAATCAGTTTGGCGGTGAATGCAATGTGTAATCGTGTATAATTTACAGCCGAATAAAGGACTAAAATGATGAATATTTTTAAAGATCAGATAGAGACACAGTTTCTGAATCTTGTCCGCAAGCCCAGCCGGTACATAGGTTCGGAGGTTAACAGCATCAACAAGCCCAGAGCGGGGGCTAAATTGAGCTTTGCCTTGTGCTTTCCGGATATTTACGAAATCGGCATGAGCCATACCGGTCTGGCGATACTTTACGACGTACTAAATTCTATGGAAGCGGTGGCGGCTCACCGTTGCTTTACGCCGTGGATCGATGCGGCGGAATTACTGCGCAAAAACAAGATACCGCTTTTCGCATTGGAATCTAAGGAGCCGATAAGAGATTATGATGTGATCGGCTTTAGTCTCACCACCGAACTTTGCTATACGAATATGCTGCTGATGCTTGACCTTGCGGGGCTTGAGCTTAGGTCAAAGAACCGCAAGGAAAGCGATCCGCTAGTCATCGCAGGCGGCCAGATGGCAAACTGCTGCGAGCCTGTGGCCAACTTTGTCGATATTTTCATACTCGGCGAGGCGGAGGAGACAATCGTCGAATTTGCGAAGTTCCTTATGGACGCCAGGCAGGCGGGCAAATCCAAAAGCCAGATACTGC
>MHYB01000040.1:0-130 GCA_001824635.1 Planctomycetes bacterium GWF2_50_10 | reverse complement strand
GATCATTTCCACAGCGCAGTCGTGAGCGATTTTGATAATGCCCATGTGCCGCAAAAGCCAATCGTGCCATATTTGCAGCCCGTCCATGAGCGGGTAAGCATCGAGATAATGCGAGGATGTCCAGGCAGGT
>MHYB01000039.1:5342-6496 GCA_001824635.1 Planctomycetes bacterium GWF2_50_10 | reverse complement strand
TTTGAGTTTTTAGTTAAAAAACAGCAAAAAAATGGGTGGTTTGGGGGCGAGCGGGGAGTGATTAGTGATTAGTTTTAGTAGTGATTAAAGTTAGAGGCCAAAGTGCGAAAAGTGTGAAAAGTGCAGTATAAATTATATTGACATATGATTTAGAGAGTGATTTCATATATACCCATAGCCTAATTTCGGCCTCATTCCTGAGGCCGTATGCGGGGGAACCAATTCCTCGAATGCAAAATTTGAGGACGGGGCGTAAGCAGTCGGCAAACCGGCTGCAAGGCCACTTCTAAGGCCAAGCCCGTCAGCTAACCTCGTCGGCAAGTTGGAAGGGCAATCCTCTAGGTGTCGCGCGGCGACGTCCAAGACCACCCATTTCTATTCGCAGGTATTCTGCTTGCGCTGTTATTTGTTGATGGGAGCGATATGTACGTAAATCGTATGGTCGGATTGTTAAAGGATATTTTCGTAGGTAAGCCGCGAAATCTCCTGGATAAACGCATTTTTCACAAGGTATCGCTGATCGCTGTTTTCGCATGGGTCGGCCTTGGCGCAGATGGTTTATCATCATCATGTTATGGGCCTGAAGAAGCTTTCAAGGCACTTGGAGCCCATTCAGTGCTGGCGCCGCTTATCGCACTTGCCTCCGTTATAACAATTGCAGTAATATGCGCCAGCTATTCTCAGATCATTGAATTATTTCCCGGCGGCGGCGGCGGCTACCTTGTCGCCAGCAAACTGATCTCGCCAACAGCCGGTGTTGTTTCGGGCTGCGCACTGCTTGTGGACTATGTCCTGACTATTGCCATATCAATCTCAAGCGGCGGGGATGCATTATTTTCGATCCTTCCCGGCTATATGCTTGCCTATAAAGTTCCTGCTGCGCTGATCGCAACACTGCTGCTTACTCTGCTGAATCTGAGGGGTGTTAAAGAATCCGTCCTGCTTTGGGTGCCGGTGTTTTTTATTTTTCTTGGCACACATGCTTTTGCGATCGTCTTTACGATAATAACACATTTGGGAAATTTGCCCGCCCTTGCTGCTGGGACAGGCGCAGATTTCCGCAATGCTCATTCTGAGCTTGGTATCTTTGGTCTTTTCATGCTGCTGATACGCGCCTACAGTGTGGGTGCCGGAACATTTACCGGTATTGAAGC
>MHYB01000039.1:5012-5275 GCA_001824635.1 Planctomycetes bacterium GWF2_50_10 | reverse complement strand
GTAGCCGGTCTGCTGTTTGCGTATTTGCTCTGTCGAGTGGAACCGCAAAGCGGAAAAACTCTTAATGCGGTACTCCTTGAGCAAATAACCGCACACTGGCCTGCGGGACTGGGCGCCGCATTTGTATTTACGGCGATGATCTCCGCGATGGCACTGCTTTTTATCGCAGCCCAATCGGGCTTTCTCGACGGGCCACGGGTACTGTCAAATATGGCTATGGACCGCTGGGTTCCCACACGTTTTGCGTCTTTGAGCGACCGGCT
>MHYB01000039.1:949-4944 GCA_001824635.1 Planctomycetes bacterium GWF2_50_10 | reverse complement strand
CGGTTGGATTTATTGTGGTGCTTTACAGTATAAACGTGTTTATTACGTTCACGCTTTCTCAGCTTGGCATGGTGCGGCATTGGTGGAGTTCTCGTGCCATTGAACCCAAATGGAAACACAAACTGATTATTAACAGCATCGGATTTTGTCTTACGTTGTTTATTTTGGCAATGCTTAGCATTCTCAAATTCTGGGAAGGAGGCTGGATCACGCTGTTCGTAACCGGCGTTATTGTGCTAATTGCCTACATGATCCGGGGCCATTATCGCCGAATTGAACGCGATCTTACCCGCTTGCGTGATTTGGCAAAGCAGTTTGAAAAAAACGCTCTCAAATCAGGCCAGAACACAAAGTGCAGTTCATGTGAGCGTGATGGTAAAACCGCGGTTATTTTTGTTAATGGTTTTAACGGCCTTGGCGTTCACTCTCTGCTTACTATAAATCGAACCTTTCCAGACGTTTTTAAAAATTTCATTTTCGTGCAGGCCGGCGTGGTCGATGCGGGAAATTTCAAAGGCTCCGCTCAGATCGAGAAACTTCGAGAACATATATCAAAAGAAACATCGCGATATGTCCAATGCATGCGCAATCTGGGCTACTGCTCAGAGGCAGTTACTGAAATTGGAACCGATATCGTTGATACTGCCGCTCGACTTGCCTCAGAGATTTCTGAAAAATTTTCTCAATCGGTTTTCTTCGGCGGCCAGCTTGTGTTTGAAAAAGAGTCTTGGCTAACTCGTCTCTTACACAATTACGTCGTTTTTGCGCTACAGCGAAAACTCTTTCGAAAAGGGATACCGTTTTTAATACTGCCGATTCGCGTGTGATTAGTGATTAGGGGCCGAAGTGCCGAAGTGCCGAAGTGCCAAAGTGCGAGAAGAAGTCGGACATGTCTGAGTTTTCGGAGTATTCGGACCTTTCGGCAGGATGGTGGGCAAAAAAGAATTTTGCCCACCCTACGCAGGCTACCCTGGGCGCCCTTTCAGGGCTTAATGCGAAAGGTTTCTACAGAGCACAAAGTTCTAAGTGCAAAATACAAAGAGTGTGAAAAGTGTGAAGAGTGCGAAATGAAAAAAGTAAGAAAAGAGAGAAAAGTGCAAAGTAAAATCGGTGGGCAAAATATTAATTTTGCCCACCCTACGCAGGCTAGCGGGCAAATCGCGGGCTGAGGGGAGTACGGGGAATTTTTTGCGCGTTATTGGAATGATATGGAATCGCTGCGCGATGCTATTCTATGCTGGATCCCTGCCTTCGCAGGGATGACAAGTCACTATTGAGCACTGAAATTTATTTTGATGCAAAATGTTTTTGATGGAATCAGGCGGGTTCGTCGGTGCCGGCGGTGGGGGAGGGGGCGACGGGGGCCATTTTTGGGGCGATGGGTTCTATGACGCGCATGGATTTCCATTTTCCGCCGATAAAGCGGAAGAGGAAAACTACCGCAAGGACGCAAACATAAGCGGCGGCACAAATCCATATAAGATATAGAGCTTTTGTGCCGGTGAAAATTTGCGAGAGGATATAAGCTGGAATGACAAGCAAGATCCAGCTTAGGAAGACAGATGCCCACATTACAAATCGCGTGTCGCCTGCGCCTTTGACGGCGGCGGAGAATATCAGGTTGCCCGAATCGAAAAGGCAATAGAATCCCACGAAGATGAGCAGGTTCTTAACGAGCGGGGCGAGCTGGGCAAACTCGGCGGGGTCGGCTTGCATTTTGAAGGGGTACATAAATATGGATGGGACTGTCCAGTACAAGACGGCTACTGCTGTCATGTAGCAGGCGGTCATTGTGATGGCTGACCAGGTGCTTTTGGCGGCTTTGTGGATGTCATCGGCTCCGAGGTATCGGCCAACAAGCGTGCTTACGGCGGTGGCAAATCCGACCATGGGCAAGAAAGCAAGGGTGTTTATCTGGAAGGCCATGGAGGTGGCGGTGAGGGAAAGCGTGTTGATGCGTCCTACAAATGCCAGGAAAAAAACCCAACCTACCACGTCGAGCATGAACTGGGTTCCGCTTGGGATGCCGTAACGCATGATGCGCCAGAAAAGATCTTTATCAAATGCCCAGTGAGATGTTTTGTAACGGGTTCTGTATTTGGTTTGGAGGAAGAGCAGAAAAAAGGCAATGGTGCCAAAGGAATTCGCGACGACGGTTGCCCAGGCGGCGCCGGCTATGCCGTGGGCGGCAAAACCGCCTTTGCCGAATATCCACAAGTAATCGAGGACGAGATTGACTATGGTAACGCCGATGTTGACCCAGAGGACGGTCCAGGTTTTGGCTCTGCCGGTGTAAAAGCAACTGAAACAGGAAGTCAAAATGGCGGGCATTGAACCCAGGAGCGAAATTTTGAGATACGTTGTTTCAAGTTCCTGAAGCTGGGGGCTGTGGGCGGCCCATGCACAGATGGTTTTTGCAGCGGGCGCGCAGGCGGCCATTATAAGGCCGGCGATGACGCAAAAATAAATTCCCTGCCAGATGCTTGGGCCTATGCGGCTGGATCTATCTGCTCCGTCATATTGGGCGACGAATGTATTGACGTACATTGCGGTGCCCATGAAAAAGGAATAAAACGTGAAAACGGTCATTCCAGCGAACATGGCGGCTGCCATGGAAGGGCCCGAATACCACATCAAAAACACGCGGTCAACGAATAGCTGAATTGTAAAAGCGGAGGTGGAGAGTATGAGCGGGAAAGCGAGTTTGAGTACCTCGGCTGGGCCGGCGGGGCTGTAAATTAGAGTTAGAAGTTTTTTCATAAGATGCTAAATGATAGCAAGAACTTGAGTGAGAAGAAACAAGAAACAAGTGAGTAGTGAGAAGTGAGAAGACAGGAGAAGAAGTGTGAAAGTGTGAAAGTGCGAAAAGTGAGAAAGTGCAAAGTGCGGAAGGCAAGGGAGAGTTCTAAGTTCAAAGTAGAAGGGGGGTGGGAAGTGAATAAAGGTTAAGAGGATTAGCTGACGGAGTTTAGGGGGAGGGTTACGATGAAGTTTGCGCCGGAGTTGGGGGTTGGGTCTACTTCGATTGAGCCGTTGTGGAGTTCTATTACTCGCTTGACGATGGCGAGGCCGAGGCCTGTGCCGGTTTTTTGTTTTGTAGTGTGGAAAGGCTGGAAGATTTTTTCGATGTCGTCGGGTTTTATGCCGGGGCCGTTGTCTTTGACTGAGAGCATGATGCGCTGGTTCTGAAGATCGCAGCAGGTTGTGACGGAGATGTGGCCTTTTTCCGGTTCGACGGCGTCGATTGCGTTCATGACGAGATTGAGTATGACATCGTGCATCTTGTCAACGTCAAGCTGGCCTTCGGGGATGGAATTGTCCATCTGGAGGTCGATGGTGACGCCTTTTTCGGCGGCGGATGATTTGAGGGATTCGACGGCGGATTCGACGAGTTTATTGAAGCGGCAGTTTGTGAAAATCGCTTTAGTTTCGCGGGTGAGGGCGAGCATGTCGAGGCTGAATTTTTTTATTCGGTTGACGTTCTTTTTGAGAATTTCCCAGCTTGAGCGGGCGCGTGGGATCTGGTTTTTTTCAAATGCGAAATCCATTACTTCTGTTGCGCCGCCGATGGCCTGAATGATATTTTTGATCGTGTGCGAGAGATTGGCGGCGGTCTGGCCCGCGTCGGAGAGGCGTTGGTGCTGGCGGGCGGTGCGGGAGAGTTCGAGATTTTCCATGTGGAGTGCTGCGAGAGAGCCGGTGGTGTACAAGGTGTTTATCTCGCGGGCTGGGAAGGCGGAGATTTTGAGCGAGCCAAGATATATTATGCCGTTGGCCTGGGTTTTTGCCTGGAGCGGGATAATAAGAACGGACTGTAGGCCGGCGACGGAGGAAAGGCTTTTGTAATTTGCAATGTTCTCGACGTACAGTGGTTTGCGATCGGCGAGTGCCTGGTCGATCATGGAACTGTAAAGCAGGCAATGGGTTTGGGTTTTCTGGAGTTCGATGAGCGGGAGCAGGTTGCCTGAGGCATCTTTGAGGACGACGTAGACGCA
>MHYB01000039.1:0-903 GCA_001824635.1 Planctomycetes bacterium GWF2_50_10 | reverse complement strand
AGGTCCTTGGATTCGACGGCGCCGGAGAGGGCGGAGTTTAGCTGCTCGAAGAATTCGGATTCTACGACGGTTGTGTCCGGGATGGGCTGGGGCTGGGCGGAGATGGGCTGGGATTGGGGCTGATCCTGGGCGGCTAGTGCTGGTGCGGAAGCGGGGGCATCGGCGGCCTGGGCGTAATTTAAATGGACGAGGGTTGTGGAGCCGCAGCGGATCTTGTCGTTGTGGCCGAGGGGCTGGGGGGTTGTGATGCGAATCGCGTTTACGAAGGTTCCGACTGTGGAACTGAGGTCGCGGACGACCCAGGAGCCTTCGGACCATGCAAGTTCTGCATGGCGGGCGGAGATGAGCGGGTCTAAGAGGACAATATCTGCGGAGCCACGGCCTATTATGTGGACGGGTTTTTGGTTGGGGTCAAGGGGGATGCGGCGGGTCATGTTCGGCCCGGTCATGACGAGAAGGACGGATGCGGATGTATCTGGATTTTGGGGCATAGTGTTATATCGGTAATGTGAGGGGGAAGATTAAGGCATTGTTGCGAGTTGCGGGTTACGGGTTGCGGGTTCGGGTTATTTTCCGATGCAGAAGCGGGAGAAGATGCGGGATAGGACGGCTTCGTCGAGAGTGCGGGGGGTGGTGATGTCGGTTAAGGTCCGATAAATGGCGCGGAGAAGCATTGAGGTTACGGGGCGGTTATCGGACGCTGCGGCTTCGAGGGCCTGGGTCAGGTGGTCGGCGGCGGCGGTGAGGGCGAGGTTCTGGGTGTTTGTGAGGGTGATGAGCTGGGCGGCGGTGGTGTCGGGGGCGATGGCGAGGGCGGAGGCAATTTTGGATTTGAGGGCGGAGAGATTTTGGCCGGTGGCTGAAGAGACGGGGAGGAAATCGGCGGAAAAGGCGGCATCGAGG
>MHYB01000038.1:13730-32823 GCA_001824635.1 Planctomycetes bacterium GWF2_50_10 | reverse complement strand
CCACAAGCCATGGAGTGTCATAATGCGGAACATAATCGCTCGATGAAACATCGGCGGTTATCGTTACATTATCAATCGTGCCAGATTTATACAACTCGATACCGGCAGGATGTTCACCACCCCAACTGCGGGTAGCGGGTGTGATTGTACTGTCGGAAATCGCATAAGTGGAAAAGGCATAGATGCAAGACCTGTACATACCTGAAATCGTACAGCCGCTAACGATCAAATGCCCGTATCCTGTTACGGCATCGTGATCGCTGTCAACGATACAGTTTAACAGTGAACCGTTGGTTTTGAAGCCGATGCTGTTTTGGTTGGGGCCTACGTTTGCGATTTTTAAATTTTGGACGATGTTGTCACCATCGCAAAGTACACCATTGGCATAAATTTCAGGACCGATCTGCGTGAAGTTAGGATCAGTTTCCGCTCTGCGTTTATGTTCTATAACAACGCTTTGGGGCGTTGTACCCATGCCGATAAGATCGCAATGGGCAGGCAGGTTATGGCCACCAGGATAATAACTGTTTAGCTGTTCGACATAAGTACCCGGATAAACCTGAATACAGCCGGGACTTTCCGCCGTGAGAGTATATTGGCTGATAGCAACAATTGCCTGATTGATAGAAGTGTAGCTGTTTGCGTCCTGACCGACTATTAGCGTATGTGAGTATGTCCGGTCTGCAAAAGCATAAGAAGTAGCAAGTAATGACAAGCAAACTGCTGTAAGTATCCGCCTCATACGATCTCCCACAGAAAAAGTAGGCGCAGACTATGCGCACATTATTATTGTTTTGTCGTGAAAGTTAGATAATGTTAGCTTTTGCGATTCTTATTTCTAAGAAGTGCCAAACCGCCAAAAGCAAGCAGCAGAATCGTCCCCGGCTCCGGTGTTTCATAAGCAAGTGTCAGGTTGGACGCTGAATCAAAGCCAAAGTAACCGCTGATGGCAGGCCATGCGGCATTTAAGGCAATCGTCTGAATGGTGGCAAGAACAATAATAGTGGCCTTGAAATACTTGCGATTCTTCATTTTTGCTCCTTCAATATTGATGTAAACACTATTATAAGACTTTTTTCGTTGGTACAAGGTACAACACAAAATTCAGGTTTTTAATTATTTTACATGATCCCCTAATTAGACTGGCGTTTTAGCAGGACTAGGAAAACGTTGCGGGGCGACTGCTTCATCACGCCTGTCTTGGCTCGCCAGAGCCAGCAAAGGACGCTTAGGCAGCGCCCCTTACGGGGCACTGTAACCTTGCGTTCCTTTGCATTGAAACTGGCGATTTCGACAGAACACTCAAGTCCCAGTGGACTTTCAATATTTAATTTTGTCCCATAGTAAAACCTCTATCCTCTGTCGTCAACAACTACTTTTTCCATTTTCTATTTTTTTTGCCAAAAGTTATCCGACCTCAAGTGAATTTTCACCAGTTCATAAAGGCCGGCCCGAACCGTCAGGCCGGATAACTATCGCCGAGAATTTCCGTATCTCCAAGATCTTGCCGCATGAGCTAATTTGGCCAAGAGTAACAGATGTAAATCAATGAAAGTATTGGTTATCACCATAAGTATTCGAGTGGGTATGCGTACAACTCGCTCTAAAATCAACCACACAAATACATTAAACATGGAGAGTCCTGTTTTCATTGGGAACTTAGTGTGATTTGGAGGTGCGCAAAAAATAAGGGCACCACCGAATCGTCTTCGACCGAGGTCCAGCAAGACCTGTCACGAAAGACGCCAGCAGTGCCCGTTTTGCCCTAGGGCAAACGAGCACATGCTTTGGTTTTTTTCGTGACTAAAATTTTGCTGGTTTCGGTCGAAATTCCAAAGCTTCTTCAAGCCCATATTAAATTATGGGCTTATACTACAAACGTGAACATACAAAAGTCAATAGCTAATATCAGATTATCTCGGCTTTTTCTTTTTACCCAAGTTTTTTCGCAATCTCTATGGCATTCTCTCGCTCGATCTGACGATAAATTAAGGTTGCGTCAAGCGTCTTATGTCCCAAAGCCGCTTTAGCCTTAAATTCGCCCACCTGTTTAGAAAATTTATCAGTAACTGTATGTCGGATCTGGTGTGGATGCCAGTCTGGCAATTGAATGCCATTTTTCCTTGCTGCACTGATCCCGCGTTGTACCGCTCTGTAGTATGTATCAGCATAATAACGTTCGCAATATTCTTTCCCAGTGCATTTCACTCCCGGTTTATTGCCCTGATTCATTGGAGTTTTTCTTTTGACATGGATTGCAGCTAGGCGAGTCTTTTCTGATTCATCGGGTTTAAAACAAAAGTCTTCATGATTACGCAAAAGGTATGGCGATATTATCGCTTGGGCTTGCTTGCCGAGAATAACTTCGCGGACATAGTTTTCGTCATGGGTTGTATTCTTAAACTTAGTTGGATAATAAGTCCAATATTCCTCATCTTTAATAATATCGGCTGGACGCATAATGCAAATTTCCGTACTGCGCATACCAGTGATAAGTTGCAGTCTAAGCATGTCTGCTACCACCGGCCCAACGTATTTAAGAATTGCTTGAACATTTTTTGGATCTACTGGCTTAACCCTGATGACATCCGCCACCGAAGCCCCAGCAATTTTGTTTGTTTTGTTTAACGGCTCAAGCGATTCGAGGGCATAAGCTGTATGCGATGGAACATACCCCTCAGATATTCCCCATTTGAATGCTCGAACAATTCTTCTTATCCACCGGTTTATTGTTGTAATTGATCGGGTAATTGGCACTTCCTGTCCTTTACGCTTCCTAGTTTCGGTTGCGATCAATTTACGCAGGACTTTCAATTTCTGAGGCGTAAAGTCGATAACACGGTCATTTCCATAGTGTATAACAAGATATTTATTTGCTCTTTTGAAATCATTTGGTTCGCCGCTGTCTGATGAAAACGAAGCGTTTACATGGGCCATAAAAAATTGAACCAGCGAAGCGATGCTCCCATCAAATTTCCCTATATTGGCAGCTTTGTTTACAGATAGCAGGTACATCCGCCTAGCTATCTCCATTGCCTCAGCCTCGTCGCTCACAGCATATCCTTTGGCCATCCCTTCTGGAACAAGAGCATAGCTCTTAAAAGTTTGCTCACCAGGTAAGCGTACACGCCAGTAATAGCGGCCACGTTTCATATAGAAATGCCCCGGCAAATCGATTCTCTTCGCCATACATACCTCCTTTAAAGTTGCACAAATTGTTACCCGAATTGTTACCGGCAAAAATTCAAAGTACAAGGGTATGGATGTAAGTTGTTGATTTTGCAAAGACTTGTAAAACGCGTCCGAAGGGATTCGAACCCCTGACCTACGGATTAGAAATCCGTTGCTCTATCCAGCTGAGCTACGGACGCATTAGAGGAGATATTATATTTACGGCGGCGGGATAAGCAAGGGCTATCTTGCGGCGGGGCCGGCCAGGGCACCGATTTTCCGTCGTACCTGGAACATAGTGCATTAGTTATGGCGTAAGGAAAAACCGCCGCTTTGCAGGCGATTTACAGCACCGCGTGTATCCTTACATCTCCGTCAAATTCGCGTATGCGGACATCCATAAGCCGCATGGCTTTTATGTTCGCAAAGGCATTGGTGATATCTGCTGAACCGTCGCTGCCGAGTATTTTTGGCGATATATATATCCTGAATTCGTCCCCAAGATTCTTTGCCAAAAACGCCGCCAGCACGCAAGGGCCGCCCTCAACGAGTACCTGACCAACTCCTCTTTCGGCTAGATCGGTGATAACTGCATCGAGATCGCATTTGTCCTGGGCCGGAGCTACGCCCACAACCTTAACCCCAAGCGCATCGAGCATGCTTATTTTAAGCTCATTCTCCTGCAAATAATTTCTATTCATATAGATAAGCACCGGGCACTTGGCCGCCGTCTGTACCAGCAGGCATTCAAGCGGTATGCTCAATCTGCTATCCAGCACCACCCGCAAAGGCTTTTTATCGTTGCCCGGCTGAGGCGTCAGCATAGGGTTATCCGCTATAACGGTATTTATGCCAACCATCACCGCCTGCGCCCGCCGCCGCAGCATGTGCGCGTTCTTGCGGCTTTCCTCATTCGTTATCCACCTGTGCTCCGAATCAGGATTTGACCACGCCAGCTTGCCATCGATGCTTTGTGCCCACTTGAGTATTACCCAGGGCTTGCCTTTTTGGGCCAATTTAAAAAAAGGGGCATTAAGTGCCGTGGCCTCCTGAGCCATAACGCCTCGCCGTACCTCAATACCCGCCTGGCGTAATCTTTCCGCGCCCTTGCCGCTGCAATGCGGCATCGGATCGGTCGTGGCGAAAACAACTTTGGTTATACCCGCTGCTATTATCGCCTCGGTACACGGGCCGGTCTTGCCCTGATGGCAGCATGGCTCAAGATTTACATACATCGTCGCGCCGGCCGGATCGTTACGCTCATTCCTGCAATTTGTAAAAGCGTTTATCTCGGCATGCGGGCCGCCGAATCTTTTATGAGCGCCTTTGCCGATTATCTTATTATTCTTCACTATAACCGCGCCCACAAGCGGATTTGGCTCAACAAGGCCGATCCCCTTAGCCGCAAGCACCAAAGCCTCACGCATGAATTTTTCTTCAATGTTACGCATCAAACAAGCCTTTTTCACGGAGTGGTTTTTTCTGTTTTGGTTTATCGGAGGCGAGCATTTTTTTGAATTCTTCTTCGTCGATAACGGTGACGCCTAGTTCGGTTGCTTTTTGGAGTTTTGAGCCTGCTTCTGCGCCGGCGAGGAGGTAATCGGTATTTTTGCTGACGCTTGAGGAGACTTTGCCGCCGTTGTCTTTGATGGCCTGCTCGATCTCGGAGCGGGAGAAATCTTGGAGAGTGCCGGTTACGACGAAGGTTTTGCCTTCGAGGGCTGAGGATGCTTTTTGGCTGGTGTGTTTGGCCTGGACGCCGGCGGCGAGGAGCTGGTGGATAACCTTTATATTGGCGGGGTCACGGAAATACTGGTGGATGCTTTTGGCGAGGATGGGGCCGATGCCTTCAAGTGTTTCGAGGGTTTCGATGTCGGCGTTAATTATGGCGTCGAGTGAGCCGAAATGGTTTGCGAGGATCTCGGCGGACTGGGAGCCGATGTGCCTGATACCAAGCGCGGTGATGAAACGCGAGAGGGGCTGGTGCTTGCTTTGCTCAATGGCGCTAATGATATTGGAGGCACTTTTTTCGGCGAGGCGTTCGAGGCTGAGGAGGTCTTCCTTTTTGAGTTTGTAGAGGTCTGCGAAATTGTTTACCAGTCCGCTGGAGACGAGGGAGTCGATGAGGGCTGGTCCCACGGAGCGGATGTCCATCTGGTCGCGGCCGGCGAAATAAATCAGGCGTTCGTTTAGGGTGCCCAGGCAATCGGTGTTGAGGCAACGGAGATAGACGCCCTGCGGGTCTTTTACAAGCTCGGAAGAACAGACGGGGCAGTTTTGGGGCGGCTTGTATGGTTTTGTGTGGGCGGGGCGGAGGTCTGTTTTTACTTCGATAACCTGTGGAATGATCTCGCCGGCTTTTTCGATGATAACTGTATCGCCGACGCGGATATCGTGGCGGGCGAGTTCTTCGAAGTTGTGAAGGCTTGCACGTTTGACGGTTGTGCCGGCGAGGGCGACGGGGTCGAAAATTGCGACGGGAGTTACGATGCCGCTTTTACCGACGTTGACTTCGATTGAGAGGACTTTAGTGGCGGCCTGTTCGGCGGCGAATTTATATGAGATGCACCAACGCGGGGCGCGGCCGGTAAAGCCGAGTGTTTCGCGGAGGTTGAGCTGGTTTACTTTAATTACCATGCCGTCGATCTGGTAGGGGAGGTCTTTGCGTTTGGCATCCCACTTTTCGCAGATTTTTATGACACTGTCGATATCAGCGGCTTTTTCGATGTGCGGGTTTACGGGGAGGCCGAATTTTTTGAAAGCTTGTAGCAGGTCCCAGTGGGTATCGGCGACTTCTTCGCTTATCTCGCCGGCGGCGTAGGCGAAGAAGGCAAGTTTGCGGGTTGCGGTTATGGATGAATCCAGTAATTTGAGCGAGCCTGCGGCGGCATTTCGCGGGTTGGCAAAGAGCGGTTCGCCTACGGCGGCGCGGGCCTGGTTGAGGGCGGTGAAGGATGAGGTGGGCATGTAAATTTCGCCGCGGACTTCGAAAATTTCGGGGACACTCTTTTTCTCGTGCAGGACTAGCGGCACCGATTTAATCGTGCGGACATTTGGGGTGACTTCGTCACCTGTTACGCCGTCGCCGCGGGTGGCGGCTGTTACGAGGCGGGCGTTTTCGTATCGCAGGCTTATGGCCAGGCCGTCAATTTTGAGTTCGACGACGTAGTCATATTCGGTATTCGGGCCGAGAATCTTGCGGACGCGGGCGTCGAAGGCGCGGAGTTCATCGGCATTATAGGTATTATCTATGCTTAGCATGGGGCTGGAATGGCGCACCTGGGCGAAACCGTGGGTGGGCTGGCCTGCGACTCGCTGGGTGGGGGAGTCGGGAGTTACAAATTCGGGGTGGGCTTTTTCGAGGTCTTTAAGCTCGGTGAAAAGCCGGTCATACTGCTGGTCGGAAATTTCGGGCTGGGCCATGACGTAATAGAGGTGGTCGTGGCGTCGAATGTCGTGGCGCAGATGCTCAATACGTTTTGCGAAATCTTCTTTCATTGGGGAAAGGATAACAAGGCAAGAAGAAAGAGGCAAGGTCACAGGTCACAAGTAGGAAAAAAACACGGCCTAGCTGTGCTAGACCGTGCCACGATTATTTTTTATAGACTGCTTTGGGGTCGTAGACTTTTTGGGCGATGAATTCTAGTTTGCCGTTTGTGAGCTTGCGATAGAAGCAGGACTGGTAGCCGACATGGCATTGGCCCTGGTCGACGGAGACTTTTAGGACGATGCAGTCCTGATCGCAATCGATTAAGACCTGCTCGACGATTTGGAAATGGCCGCTTTCCTCACCTTTTTTCCAAAGTTTCTGACGCGAGCGGCTGAAATAAACGGCTCTGCCGGTGGCGATGGTGAGATCGAGGGCTTCTTTATTCATATATGCGACCATGAGTATCTGGCCGGTTTTGACGTCCTGGGCGATGGCGGTGATGAGGCCATTGCTGTCGAATTTCGGGGTAAAATCGGTACCTTCTTCAATTATCACGTTCGCTGCCATATAAATCTCCTGGGCTAAATACTTGCCGGTGCACCTTTTACCCTGTATCATTGTCAAAAACAAGTTATTTTAAGAGAGATTTTCGTTGGCGCAGGACTCACGGCTAAAAAGTAAATGGGTATCTATCTTACGGGTTGGGATGGCGGTGGTCGTGCTTGCGCTGGGGGTTTTGTATCTGCTCAAAAGCGGGCAGGATTGGGGAGCGTTCTGGGCATCTATACGGAATGTTTCGCCATTTACGGCGGCGGCTGCCTTAATTCTTTTTATTTTGAGCCAGGTGCTTGTTGCGATCAGGTGGTACTCGCTGCTTAGGGTGCAGGGGATAGAAATAGGGATCTGGCCGGCTATTAAGCTGACTTTTGTCGGGTTATATTATAACAATTTTCTGCCAAGTTCGGTGGGCGGGGATGCTTTTCGGGCGTGGTATGTTACGCAGCATACTCCGAAGCGGCTGGAGGCGGCGTTCAGTGTGGTTTTTGACAGAATGCTGGGGTTTGCTGGTCTAATATTAATGGGGGCCGCGGCGATCTTTTTTGTGCCTGGGCGAAAGGCTATCACGGATTTTGGGCTAAAACCGCACATTTCGGCGGGACTGGTGGAAAAATACGGCAAAATAGGGCTGGCGATTCTGGCTGGGGCAATCATAATTCTAATTGCTGCAGCGACTTACAGTGAAACGAGGCTGCTGATTTCAAAGATTGCCAAGGTGCTGCTAACCAGAGGTGCGGAACTCACAGCCAGGGTTTTTTCTTCGACAAGAGCGTATTTTACCAGTCCGTTTTCGATGGCTTGGGTGCTTTTACTCACGTTTTTTTGCCAATTTATGTTTATTTTCGGGTTGTGGCTAATTGGTTTGGAGCTGGGGATCAAGGCTTCGTTAACATACTATTTGATCTTTTTCCCGGCCTCATGGGTGCTTGGGGTGCTTCCGGTGAGTATCGGGGGTACAGTTGTGGTTGAATTCGGGATAGTTTTCCTTTTTGTCAAGTTTACGGGTACGCCGACAGAACTGGCATTGGCACTGGCGCTGAGCCAGCGGATCATAATGCTGGCAGGATCGCTTGGCGGGATGGTTATCCACGCAATAGGCGCACATGGCCCAAAGGAGTTTTTGGTTGACTAGAAATGGGTTACTAATTACATTGTAATCTTTTGTTGGCAGTGATTTTATGTAAAATTAACCCTCTTGCGAGGAACACTAAGGCCGGCTGCTGGTATAGCTGGAAGCCGGACGTCGAAAAGCTATTAAGCCAGATATTATCGGAATTTAAACCCAAGCATTACAAGGAGTACTAAGTGCAGATCAACATCACGGGCAAGCACGTTGATATTACCGAAGCTATCAAGAAACACATAGACGATAAACTTTCAAAAATGCCTCATTATTACGACAGCATATCACAGATCGACGCGATAGTTGAATATGCCCATGGCGAACCCAGTGTGGAATTTATCGCGCGAGGCGAACACAATAAGACGTTTGTAGCCAAGGAAACCAACAGCGATCTTTATACCGCGATAGACATGGCATCGCATAAGCTGGAACGCCAGTTAATCAAAGCCAAGACAAAGGAGCGCGACAATAAGAGCGGCGGTTTGGCGGGTTTGACGGATTCGTCGGCCCAGTAAAAACGGGTGGTCCTTTTGGATTATAGTTGTACCCGGTTTTCGGGCGCATTAGTTTTATAGGAGTTTCAATGAAGATTTCCGATGTAGTTTGTTACGACGCGATACTTCCGGATCTGCAGTCGTCTACAAGAGACGGTGTGATCACGGAACTTGTAAAGGCACTGGATGGTGCGGGCGCGCTAGGGACGGCAAGTGCCGATGAAATAATCAAATCGGTGATCAAACGTGAAAACGAGGCAAGTACGGGGCTTGGCAGGGGTGTGGCAGTTCCGCACATCAAACATAACGGTGTTAAGAAGGTGGTAGCGGCAATAGGCAGAAGCGTTGCCGGGGTGAGTTTCGCATCATTAGACAAACAGCCGGTGTATTCAATAATTCTTCTCATAAGCCCGATAGACGATCCCGATAAGCATCTTCAGGCGATGGAGAGTATTTTCAGGCACCTGCAAAGGGATAATTTCAGGAAGTTTTTGCGTCAGTCGCAGTCTGCCGCGGCGATCGCAGATCTTGTAAAGGAAGCGGATGAAAATCCGTCCTTATAATATAAAAAGTTTTAAGCTGCTGTTGTATTGCGGAGTAGTTTGTGGCTAAGGTCGTTAGTGAAATAGAAGTACAAATACGAAATCCCGACGGCCTCCATATGCGTCCCGCGATGCAGTTTGTGGATACCGCAAGCCAGTTTGCAAGCGATATCTCCGTGAGCAGCAACGAGAACGTTGTCGATGGCAAAAGCATAATGCAGATGACGATGCTGGCGGCAACGCATGGAACAAAATTAAAAATCAAAGCTCAGGGGCCGGATGCCGATCAGGCCGTCGTGGCACTGCGGGAACTAGTAGAAGTTCGCCAGTTCGACGAGGGTCAGGCTTAGGCATCTTGTGGTATAGGTCGCGATGGAAATAAAAAAGGGTATTGCTGTCTCGCCGGGCATCGCAATCGCAAAAGCGCTTGTGATAGACTCGGAAGACTACCGGATCCCGCGACGGACGATCATGCCATCGCAGAGGCAGGTGGAAATCAAGAAGGTTCGCCTGGCGTTCAAGCATGCCATAACGGAAGTCAACACGCTCGAGGCTGCGCAGAGCGATGTTAAAGAAAGCAACATCAAGGACATTTTCGCAGTGCACCTTCGGTTCCTGCGGGATAAAAGCCTTAGAACAAAGATCACCGACCTCATCGAGAGCGACCATTATACGGCGGAATTCGCGGTTTCAACGACGCTGCGCGATATAGCGTCGCATTTCTCAAGGATCAAAGATCCATATATCAGCGAGCGGGCGGCGGATATTTATGATATCGAGAGAAGGCTGCTAAAGCACCTGCTGGGTAAAAAACGAGAGGAGGCGGCGCATATCACCGAAGAAGTTGTGGTGGTGGCGCACGAACTTAGTCCGACGCAGACGGCGGGGTTCGACAAATCCTTTGTAAAAGGCATGGCGACAGACGCGGGCGGCAGGACAAGCCATACGGCTATCGTGGCCAGGTCGCTTGGCATACCGGCGGTTGTGGCTCTTGAGGATGTTACGGCCAATATTCACGGCGGGGATACGGTAATTATTGACGGAAATCGCGGGGTTGTAATACTTAACCCCGATGAAGAGACGATACTCCAGCATGAGGCGTATGCGCTGGAATTCAGCAGGCTTGAGCATGAGCTTGACTCTATAAAAGACCTGGCGGCGGTGACTCGCGACAACGTGAAGATCGAACTGCTGGGCAATATAGAATTTCCCGATGAGGCGCAGATGGTCGTTGCCAAGGGCGGGCAGGGGATCGGGCTGTACCGGACGGAATTCCTATATCTTTACAGCGAGAACGAGCCGACCGAGGAGGATCATTACGAAGCATATGCACAAACCGTAAAGGCGCTTGGCAATAAGCCGGTGATCATTCGTACGCTGGACCTTGGAGCGGATAAATATACGCAGAGCAAAAGATTCGTGCCGGAAACGAACCCGCAGCTTGGGCTGCGTTCGATACGTTTTTGCCTGCAGAACCTGATGATGTTCAAGACGCAGCTTAGGGCGATACTAAGGGCCTCGGTGCTTGGGGATGTGCGGCTGATGTTCCCATTGATAACGAGCCTTCAGGAGCTGCGCCAGGCGAAGATGATCCTCAGGGATGTTATGGAAGACCTCGATGAATACGGTCTGCCATACAATCACAATATTCCGATAGGCATGATGGTGGAGACGCCGGCGGCGGCGCTTATGGCATCGACGTTCGCAAGAGAAGTGAGTTTTTTCAGCATAGGCACCAACGACCTGATACAGTACACGCTGGCGGTGGACAGGGGTAATGAGCGTGTGTCGTCACTGTACTCGGCGGCTGATCCGGCGGTGCTTCGGCTGGTGCGGACGGTGGTGCAGGACGCGTACAAGGCACAGATTGATGTTAAGGTTTGCGGTGAAATGGCTTCGGAGCCGGAATATATCATGCTGCTTATAGGCATGGGCGTGCGGTCTTTTTCGCTTGCGCCGCCGATGCTGCCGGAAATAAAACAGATCGTTCGTTCGGTTACAGCGGAATCGTGCAACCAGATAGCAAGGAAGGTATTGACGATGAATTCCGAACGGCAGATCATAAATTATCTGCGTGACGCTACCCGCAAGATATTGCCTGAAGTATTTTAGGCAGCGGGAGTGCGGGAAAAAATTGAGCTTTTGGCTTGCTGGAAATTGGCAGGGGATTTGGTTAAGACGCTTTTAGTAAGATTCAGGGTGGGGGGCGACCTGCGGTTCTTGTCGCACCAGGAGATGATGCGGGTATGGGCGCGTGCGCTTGCGCGGAGCGGGGTGTCGCTGCATTTTTCATCCGGGTTCAATCCGCATCCGAAGATATCGCTGCCGCTGCCGCGACATGTCGGGGTAATATCCGAGGAGGACCTGGCGTGCGTGCAAATGGAAGTGGCCGAAGGAGGCGCACTTGATGGCGAGGATCTCAAGGGGGCACTTGGGGCACAGATGCCGGAAGACTTGCGCATAGCTTCAATAGAGGTGATCGACGGCAAGATATCGCCTCAGCCGCAGGGGGCAAAATATGAGGTGCGAGTATTGGACGGCGAGCATGCTCAGGTTGGTATCAATAACCTAAATGCAAAAATCGCCACGGGCGAGCCGCTGCTGGTCAAACGACTGGTGGATGTGAAAAAAGGGATCACGCAGACGCGGGATATTTCGGAATACATCGATTCGATCGCGCTTGACGGGTGCGAACTGTCATGGAAAACAAAAATCAAGCCTACCGGCACTGTTCGTGTGGAGGAGATGCTTGAGCTGCTTGGATTAAAACAGGAGCAGCTTGGCTCGCCGGTGGTGCGGAAAGAAATAGAATGGAAATTTTGAGAACAAAGGAATTGTGTAATGTCTAGAGAAATGCTTATCAATGTAGCACAGGGGGAGGAGTGCAGGATCGCCGTAGTGGAGAACGGCGTTCTTGAGGAATTGTATGTCGAGCGGACGAGTTTGGCCAGTCATGTTGGGAGTATCTACAAGGGCAAGGTAGTGAATATCGAGCCTGGAATACAGGCTGCGTTCGTGGATTTTGGCAGCGGCAAGAATGGGTTTCTCCATATATCCGATATTCATCCGCGTTACTTTACAAAGAACGCGGTTGAGGATATCGAGCCGATCGGCAGGCGAAAGGCGCTGAGAGACAGGCCTTCGATACAGCAATGTCTTAAGAAGGGCCAGGAGATAATTGTCCAGGTCACAAAAGAAGGCATAAAGACCAAAGGCCCGACGCTTACGACTTATATATCGCTGCCCGGCAAGTATCTGGTGATGATGCCGTGGATGAACCGGGTTGGAATATCGCATAAGATCGAGGATGAAGAGCAGCGGCGGCGCATACGCGATATTTTTGAAGGGCTGAAACTTCCCAAGGGATTCGGATATATCATACGCACGGCAGGCCAGGAGGCATCGAAGAAGGACCTGCAGAACGATCTTGTATATCTCAATCGGCTGTGGCATGCGCTTGAGGGGCAGATAGATTCTAAGCCCGCGCCGATACAGCTTTACGAGGAATCGGATCTTGTGATAAGAACGCTGCGTGATGTGTTTACGCCGGAGATAAGCAAGATCATCTGTGATTCGGAAATGGTTTCAAAGCAGATAAGAGAATTTTTCAATATAGCGATGCCACGGCTCAAGAACCGGGTCACATATTATGACAATAATGTGCCGGTGTTTCATAAATACGGTATCGAAAAGGAGATCGCCAAGATACAGTCGAGGCGCGTGGAACTGCCCAGCGGCGGCTCGATAGCGATTGACCAGACCGAGGCGATAGTCGCGATTGATGTAAACAGCGGCAGGAGCATGGCGGCAAACGCTGAACAGACTGCGTATAAGATCAACCTGGAGGCGGCCAATGAAATCGCCAGGCAGCTCAGGCTGCGAGATCTTGGCGGGCTTATTATCTGCGATTTTATCGATATGCGGGAAGAAAAGCATCGCAGAGAAGTGGAAAAGACATTCCGCAACGCGACCAAGATAGACCGCGCGCGTTCGCGGATACTGAAGATCAGCCGATTCGGGATCATCGAAATGACCCGTCAGCGGATGCGTCCGTCGCTGGAGTTGAGTACTTACCTGGAGTGTCCGCATTGTTCGGGCAGGGGCATTATCAAGAGCCATGAGTCGCTTTCTCTTGAACTGATCAGAATGATAAATCTTGCGATGGCGAACAAGGAAATTATTCGCGTTGAGGTGGTGGTATCGCCGGAAGTGGCCAGCTATCTGCTGAATATAAAGCGAATGGCACTTGCGAATATCGAGCAGAATTCGGGCAAGCAGGTAGTTGTGCTTGCTGACCCGGTGGTTTTTGGCGAGAAGCACAAATTTATATGTTATAACGACCGCGGCAGCGTGGTGAAGTTTTAGATTATTTTCGCCGCAGAGATTAAAGAATACGGAGAAGGGCCTAACCACGGATAACGCTGATTAACGTTGATTTTGAAAAGATGGCGGGAGAAACCCCGCCTCGTGGTTTTGGTCGCGTTTGGCCGCAGTCGTCAATCGCCAAAATCCCGCATGGGCAAGAGTACTTGCCCATCCGAAACTAATTTCGTGCTCTTCAGCCACGAACGTGGCGACACAACCAGCCCACAGTGGCAACCTGGGTCTATCCGAATCAATTATTGATACAAATTTTATATCACCATTGTGGACGAATAGATACCGAACCGTCCGCGCCACCATTAATATACCAGTTCCAACTCCAACCATATAAGTTAGAAAGTGTGTCGCTAATTGCACAGAATGGGGCCGCCGGATATGCCGAACTGCTAGGAGGGATAGATTTAAAAATTAGATGCGGCCAATAGCCATAAAACCCACAAGGGTTTGTACGATCTAAATCAAAAACTTCTACTAATGTATAGGGTGAAGGACTATTATACGTCCAGTAAAAAATTATTGTTGCTGTCATTCCACTTTGAGGGGAAGGTTCATTAGGGTTATGCGTTGACCAACAGGATGCATATGAACTCCCAATACTTCCTCGATAGGTGAGCCTAAGAGTGGTAGTAGGATACGCCCCATTACGTTCTACTCCGCTACAATTGGCTTTGGATACAACTTTTGTCACACCGCGCATTTCAAGTATATAATGCATCGGTGTTTTACCGATACCACCAAACGGCGGCACAGAATTCCAATTCATGTTTCCATACGGGTTAGCTGATGTTAATCGTGCCCATCCATGACCAGCATCGGGCCAGTACAAATTGCCGGCGATTAAGTTTTTCCATATCCCATTACTGGAATAACTCCACACAACATCATTGATGTCATAAGCGTGATTTGATTCCCAACGAGGTGTACACGGGTCTAAAAAACAGCCGCAATTAAGATTACTATAATCACAACTGGCATAGAACAGAGTAGTGGCAATTGCTTCACTGTCATCCGCATCTGTGTTGTTAGGGTCATCCTGACTATTAATAGCACCCTTATAAATTAAAATATAGCGTTCAATATATTTACCTTCTGGTGTGGTAACCGGGACAAACTCTATTTTGGTTGTTTCGTTATGATGAAGAATACTTTCTGAATTCCAGATTGTACCATCTGGTTCAAGTATTATGACTGTACTTTCTACTGACACTCTATTGCCATCTTGGTCGTCCCAATATAAACTCCACTGGCCGCCTTTAAGCACTTGCTCAACGTCGCCATTCTTTGAAAGGTTCTTCACTGTGATTTCAGCAATGTCGCCAGAACTTCCGGTCTGTTCGGCTTCTATCTTGCCACGGAAGAAATAATTGGCAAGGCCGGCGGCGTAGTTTATTGTGCGGGGAATTGTTATCTTGGCGTAGTCGTTATAAATAGCATCATCGTCATCGACAGTATAATCGCTGTTTTCATCCGGCTGATAAGGTGGCGGGTTGTTTTGGTATTTTTCGATAAACAGTTTTCTAGCCTGATGGTCTACACCATAGCCTTTCAAATATGCTCGTTTATACCATAGATAGCCGGTGGTTGGGGTTGTTTCCATGTGCGCAAAGTCAGGCTGTGGAAAATAATATTTTGTATCATTGACATTTGCCCTGAAAATAGTACTTGTTGAAAGGAACTGGTAATTTGTGGCTTCGGCAAGGCCCCAGTTGTCCGATGGGTTTGTTCCGATATATTGGCCAGTATAAGCTTCGGTATCCCAATAACTGTCAAGCCTTGAAAATGCAACGGGTTGAACAGTTTCCCCCATAAATGTACTTGGAACTGCATTGTTGTTGGCTTGCACACGTTTTTCTACCCATTTCTCAAAAGCGTTCCCACCAAAGACACTTCCCATTACATGTCCCCATATAAAATCATTTCTCGCATGGGCAGGAACACCCATATCACCAAGCATATGCAGTACGCAACCAAGATCAAGCATAGCCATAGCCAAAGATTCTTCGCGTTCGGCTTTGGTCGTTTTTGTAAGTGCATCATTAAATGCGTCCCTTGCGTCACTCCATTCGTTGTCATTTGTTGTTGGCTCTTGGGTTGCTTGCCCCCATGTGGCCCATTCCAACGCTGATTGTCCGATTGGAAGCCATCCTGTTGCCTTATATGCAATACCTGACCAATTAGGATGCTCGGTTTGATTGTCCAGACCCGAGTTTCGAATTGAGTCATAAAAATGATGGCGTGCCCGCCATGTAGGGCTTCTAATACCATCCATATCCTCAATATTGCTTCCTGCCTTAATCCATTCAAGTACAGTCCGGGTTTTTATGCCCGGGTCAGCTCCGCCAGCCTTCAATCTCTTTTCGATGGCGGATGGAAAGTTCCAATATAATTGAGCAGACAGACCATCACTAAGGCCGAATTGAGTTGTTAGATAGTTATTGATTATTGTGCCATTACTTTTAACCGCTTTCTCCGTTATAGCAGGATGAGTAAACCTGTTTTCCCAAGCATAGAGTTGTTGACAAAAACAAATCAAAGATATAGCAATCAAATATTCTTTTTGTATTTTCATCTTTTTATCCTTGTGTAATTCAACTCGTATTTAATTTAATGCATAGCGTTACTGAGTGCTATAACTAAGTACAAACTCAATAATGCTGCGACTGAAAAAGCAATAATCAGCACGTTCAAATATGTTTTAAGTCTTCTGTTTTCTTTAGGCCAAAACTTTAACGCGACAACAAACCATGCAACGTCAAAAACCAAGATTGATAGCAATCCCCAAGGTGTAAAGAACCAAAGCGGCAATAATGAAAAACCTATTTCGCCCGACAAGAATCTGGACAGGGAAAAGAACCCTACTACCAAAACGAGCGTCGCTAATATTGCGAGGATTACAATGTCTATTTTGGTTAAGAACGATTTTGTTTTTTCAGTTTCCATTGCATGTTCCTTAATATTAAAATTTACGGCCAAAGTGGGATTTCTTAACATATTATTAAAGCCGTTAAAGTTAAGGTTTAAAGGTCACAAAAATAAGCACTATTGCCATCCAAAGTAATGAGATAATGCCATTTAAAATTACGCTGTAAATTATGAATATCCTTGAGTATCGTGATTTAACCAGTTTGAAAATCACACCCAACAATGCAAACAGTGTTAATATTATTACTATGATCCAGCCCCATCTGAAAAATCTAGTCTTGATTAAAAGATCGCTTAGAGACTTGAATTCAAATTGAGACCCCGCTAAAATAAAATCCAGAACGATCACTATGCTAATAGCAAGGCCAACAGAAATCGAGATTAGAAATAACTTTCCAATCCATGCAGGTGATTCAAATTTCGCTTTTTTATTTTCCATAGGGTGCTCTTTCGAATGCTAAAATTTCTCAATACGCCAGTTGCCCATTTCATCCCTTACAAATACAATCGGATATCCGAACATTTCGCCGTTTTCTTCGCGGAGGACATCGTAGACGGCTCTTTGACCGTTATCTGATATTTGCACAAAGCCTGCCATGTCGGAGACCATCTCGGCAAATTTGGGCTGGAGTTCTTCAAATATCGGCCGATATTTTTCTGCCGCATCCGGTATAAATAAAGCTATAGTCGCATTCACGTCATTCGCTTCCAGTGCGGATTTAAAGCTGGCAAATTTAGCAGTCGGTCTGTTCGTTGGAGAATCTTGTTCAAGTTGAAGTTTCAAAATACGATTATTACCGGTATCAGCTACATAAATAATCAAGTTCGGCTCGTCGAGATTAGGTTTTGCTAATGCAGCGTTCGGTGCGGCAAAGTTTTGATCTGATACTACTCCAGCAAACATTAACTTATTGGAATCGCCGGAGCCGTAGTTGAACACCTTTATAAATTCGATCCAGTTATTGACAGGGTTTGCAACGACTAGCTGGTCGCATTTCACATCATAATTCACCTTAGATACATCACCGAACTTTCCAAAATCACTAGTAGCACTTCCAAATCTCTCAAGCAGTGTGCCGCCTGAAGTTCTCTTTTGCAGATAATCATTTGCGTCAACAAGATAAATACTGCTACCAATTACACAGATACCATTTGGATGGTTAAGCTGGCCGGAACCAAATTTGGAGACAAAGCTTCCATCTGTCTCAAAAATCTGTAAGCGGTTGTTATTGCTGTCGGCGACAAAAATTTCACCATCATTGCCAACCGTTATATCGACGAGTAAATTAAAATCGCCATCGCCACTGCCTGTCTGACCAATCACACCGCTGTCGTCAAAATCACTATCAACCGCAAAATTAAAAGCAGACGCATTCTTATACCTTAAAACTTGATCTCTTCCAGTATCCGCTATATACACCATTGGCCTTGCGTTAGGCTCATCCAACTGATATACCGCAAAGCCCTCAGGATCGATAGCATTAATATCAATGGTCGCTTCTAATACGAGATTGCAGTCATATATCTTAACCTGTGACTGGCTTGACGAAAGCACATATAAATACCCGTTCGGGTCAAACGCTAGATCGACAGGATTGGTAATCATTGCCGATGCCAGTATCGAACTTGTCATCTCAGTCGGCCAATTATCACCCGGAACACGACCTAGCTCGTATTCCTCAAAATTTGTCATGCCGTCATTATCAGCATCACTGTTGGCATCACTGACCAATGGATTTAGATCGTATTGCACTTCCCACCCATCCGGCATTCCATCGTTATCACTATCGTTACTATTTGGATCTGTGCCATTGATACATTCATCTCTATTTAATAAATCATCAGCATCAAAGTCATCATTGGCATCTGCCGCTGATATTGGATTAAAGCCATAGGTAAATTCCCATCCATTTGGCATTCCATCACCATCTAAATCGCTGTTAGCGTCATTTGCAAGCGGATTTAAGCTGTAGTTCCATTCCCACCCATCCGGCATGCCATCAGTATCCGTGTCATTGCAGTCAGGCTTTGTTCCAATTGTAAGTTCGCCATCAACGTAGCCGTCGGAATCTGAGTCTATGCCATTATAAGAAGATACAGATACGGCTGTACTGTTACCATCAACCAAACCATCACCATCGGTATCGACCGAACTTGGATTGGTTCCCAGCCAGTACTCCTGGTAATCATACAGGCCGTCAATATCACTGTGCTTATTCGTTGGGTAGTGATACCCAATGTCGCGGCGGTTTGTATCGATTACAGCATGGTTCGGGTCGGTAAGAATATTCGGGTCTGTCGTGTATCCCCAAATTGGTCCTTCGCATGGATCACCAGAATCAACCAGATTCGAATCCTGTGGCAGATAGAATCTGTTGTCAAAATCAGCCCAATCTTTATAAAAATCATTCTGGTCAATTACTGTCCGTCCTGAAATCGATGGGCTGCCTGCCAGATCAGTTGTGCCGAT
>MHYB01000038.1:5980-13717 GCA_001824635.1 Planctomycetes bacterium GWF2_50_10 | reverse complement strand
ATATGAGTGGTATTGTTATAAAATGCATTATACGACTCGGATAAATTTGTGAAATATTCTATCGCAACTGGATTATTTGTAAAAACACAGTTTTTGACCTCTGAAACTTCATTTTCGCAACCATCACCACATATAGCACAACTATTTCGATCAAAAGCGTTATTGAACGACTTAAACTTGCACAATTCGGAACTTGAGGCAGTAATAGCGTAATAATTATTTTTGAATATATTGTTTTGATACTCTGTGTAATTCGGATACATATACAATATGACGAAATCATTGAAACATGCATATGAGTTCTGCTGGAATACACAGTCATGAACAGGCTTTTTAAGTTCCACGCCTGAACCTATATTTAAGGCGTTATAAAAACCTTGAAAGCGAGTAAAATTAAATTCAGAATCGTTACTCGAACCGTAAGGCAGAAATACACAATAGGTAGCAGGATCGTAGTCCGAGACTACCCTGGCCCTTTCCCAATTGGAAGTAGCGAGTTGTCGTGAAGTAAAAACATTCGGCTGAGTAGCAGTTCCGTTAGTTATGACTTTTCCGACGACATAAAGGCCATTTGGCCAGTCTTCTCCGTCTATCGCAGTAACAGTGCCGGGAGCTATGGTTAAGGTCTTTCCACTATTAACTTGAACCTTGGCTTCACATATAACATAATCAACTCGGGGATGATGATATCCGATAGCAACATTACCAATGTCGCAGGTCTGATAATTGGGCTGCCATGTTTTGTCGGTCGTGAACGTTGTGTTCGTAGTAAACAAATGATTGGAATCGGAAACAGGATAAACGCTCCATGAGCACGGATCGGAATAATAATCGGATACATTCCCGATGCCGGCATCTTTAAGTCTTTCGCCGCCATTTGGATTGGTATTGAGATAATATCTGCCAAGCTGGGTCTTGACGGAATCAAAAGGCGACGTTGTCAGATTTACATCAGTTACATCCGCCAATTCAAGCCCACCCATATAATGCATATGTGTACATTGATAAAATCCATTATAACTTTCGTAACACATTCCCGTAATAACGCCAATACCACTTATATAACCAGCAAACAGATTATTGTGGTAATAACAATCGTATCCTGACGTATATTGCTCTATTCCAGAATATCCAGTTGTTCCGTCAAGATTACAAATGGTATTATTTAGTATATCGACTCTCCCGCGAACTCCTTGTTCGTATCTCCATAAACAGCATTGTATCCCACCGGCTGCATTAATAATCAAATTATTGAAAATTTTTGCTGTTGCCCCCTCAGAACCGCTTGAAACACAGATTGCGAAATCCCCGTGGCCGCTGCCGCAGTTATATAAAATATTATTGCTTATTTCGCCAGGTTCTGAGCTTCCAACACCCATGCTAATGCCGTAGGCGGCATATCCGATTTTGCAGAATTCAATCCTGCTGTTCTGTTCTACACCGAGGTAGTTCCAGTCGGCAATGCTGTTGCTGTCTATCGTATCGCCCATATTGGGATCGCGTGAACTTGTGAAGACGATATAGGCATAAGGCTTGCCCTGGGCGATTATCCTGCCTGTTCCCGTTGTATACAGATTTATATTTGGCGATATTTTAACAATTGTGCCCGGCTCAATTCGCAATGTGCTGCCGTCGCCTACGATAAGATCAGAACTGACATAATATGTCGCATCGGCATACCATTCCTGGTTGCCGATTGTGCCATTCACGATGTGGTAATCCCAGATAAATGAATTTTCCGCCTTGTCCAGCACTGATGCATCAAGGTTCTCGACGAGATAGGTGGGATTAGCCGCGCTGTCATGGATAAGCTGCTTTTGGGCCTCGCCGATCCGATTGTGCCTGCCGCCGGCAGTGCGATTTAATATCTTTGACTCTGTAAATTGATAACTGATTCGGGAGCCGTTGTCTGTACCCTCAACAAAACGGATATTTGATTTGCTCGATCTTGTCTCGCGCAATTCAGAAATAGCTGTCGTTTTGCTCTTTGTTACAGAAGCAGAATTGGAATCCGCATCAATTTCCTCCGTTTCTATTTTGAGCGATTTAGTCGATTCCTCATCAAAGCCCAACTCGGTATAAAGGCGAAATTGTGCTTTTGATTTATTCATCGTTGCAGGAACAGCAGGTTTTGTTTCAAATATAATATTCTGGTGATAGCCACCCGGCTGGGCTTCATATTCAAGGTCGATGCCATTGCCGATCGCATTTTTAAAAACAAGCACATTAGGTCTTGCGGGGTCGATCTGGGCTGTCGATTTGATGTCAAGCTTTGCAGCCAGTACGGAATTGTTCCCATCCGTAACAAACAAGCCGGACGGCCTCAACTGCATCACTCTGCCGTCGACGGTATAGGAAAGATACGAGGCGGCGGTATTTCCTATCGAGAGTTCGTAATTGGCTTTGTTTATTACATACCCTTGAGCAGTCTGCTTCCATTTCGTGTCGGTAAGCTGCCATTTGCCCTGGCCGTCTTTATAACATATGCCGCACCCCTTTTCGCGGATAGAAGATTTGACTTCAACAATGTTAGGTTCCTTTGTGATCGGATCAATTACTTCCTGCTGCTTGGTGATTTCCCACAGACGGCTATTCTTATCACGCGCGGATAAGATTTCCTTCTTCTCAGAAGCGGCTGTTTCTGCGATTGATGCCGATCCCAGAAACGTAATTGCACAAACTACGCCGGACATGATTAAACTTGAAATTTTTGCCATTTTCTGTGATCTCCATAACAGGAAGTAATTCCATTATTTATCGCAACGTGTTTAGACCATCTCCGTCGGGTAAAAAATTTATCCGCAAGCGGAAAACCATTTAATTTAAGCTAAGATATGTCAGGTGGAATCAGTTGATACAAAACCCGCACAGCAATACCTTTCAAAAACAAACAAGTTGAGCAAACTAGTAATCTAAAAACGGTACTACAACAACTTACTACAAAAGTAGGTTGAAAACTGTGCGGGGTATCAAAACAGAATTGAAACGAACTTCAGCTTTGAGCAGTTTTCAAGGCAAGCACACATATAATCTGGTAATAAAAGCAATGCAAGTGTTTTTTTTTATTAAATCTGTGTAATAATTAATTTAGACGCAATGCGGGGATAGTTGTGTGTTTTTGGTCAAAGTGCCTGCTGTTTTGGGCTGGAAGGTGAGACTGTTTTGGTCGAAAAGATATGCTTGGCGGGAGGCAAACAGCTAATAGCAGGCGGTAAACATCACCGTTGTTCAGGCAAAACAAGCCCGTAGTTTAGGCAGAACAAGCGGCTTGTTTGGGGCAGAGCCAACCGTGTTCGGGCAGCGAACCAACCATGGTCGTCGGACAACCCAACCGAGATCGGCGGACGATCAAACCGTGCTCGTCGGGCGCGCATTACTGGTTTTGCCCGACGAAACCGGTAAGGACATGCGGGCGAGCGTTGCTGGACTGTGATCAGTGATTTGGAGATTAGTGATAGAAGAGAGGTGCTGGGTGCTTGATGGATTGATGCTGGTTGATGGGTGCTGGGTGTGTTTTTGCCTCAACGCTGCATGCTCAACGCTGTACCCTGTTTTTTTGGCGCATAAAAAAAGCCCGCGGCAAGCGGGCTTTTGGCAATGGGCAAAGATATGTTTATGCCTGTTTGGTGAACATGTTGCCGTATCGGCCTATGCGAAGTTCACCCTCGGCGGTGTAGCGTGTGCGTACTTCAAGGTAATATAGCCCGCCGGTTGCGATAGTTGGCATAAGGAATACAAGCTGGCCGGGCATGTTCTTTTGCACTGTGGCAACCTTGATAACGGCGCCGCCGATTCGGGCGACGAAATATATTCCTTCATCTTCGGCAGCTGGATTAAACCGGAGGCGATAACCGTTCAACGTGCAGATGCTTCCGGCGACGATGGGGATGACATCTTCCTCAAGGCTTTCGGTCACCTCGGCCGCTGGCGCGGGAAGCTGGCTTACCTCAATTAGCGATGGCTGGGGCTTTATCGTCTCGGTCTTTTCTACCGCTGCGTGCTCGCGGAAGTTGTCACGAACACGTTTGCCTGGCATTGCCCCAACATCCACCTGATGGCGGGATGGGTCGTAGGTGTCGGTTGGGCCTTCAAAAGAACCTTTGATCTTTGGGTAAAGATCGACAAGCCCGCCAAACTGCACCCTGAAGCCATCAAGCAGCATTGAATCCGCTGCCATAAGCGCGTTTTCAAGCACTGCCAGCACATCAGGCCGCCGCACGGTCGTGCCCTGCTCGACGATGCGGTCGGCGAGTTCATTGAGGCCTACAGATCCAGCGATGCGCATGCTTGCTGCGTACTGCTGGGGTTCTTCTACAAGATTATTTTTCTGAAGCACATACTTAATACTCATGACTGTATCCCTAAAAGAAGTTTGGCCCACGCGGGCCGTTATATCAAGTTGCAAAACTCTACTGCTTAGTTCAAGGAAAAACTGGTACTTCTTAAAACTTGCGGCTAACTGCCTTATGGCAAACTCCCGACCAAACCCCTGACAATGTCTGATATCGGCGCAGAGCAACAGCGACTTTTGGAGAAAAGTTACATTTTTTTGAGGTTCTGGGTCCCCGTAATGAACAAGCCGGTTGCTGGGTGCTGGTGACTATTACCCCATTGCCAGACTTAAACCTTGATTTTCAGTCGATTTGAGGCGATACTGTCGGCTTATTTAGGCTCTTTACTTTAGCAGAATGATCGGCCGTGAACGAACAGCCGGAAACGAGGAATGAAATGCAGTTTGATCTTGCTTATGCGAAAAATGTAATAAAATCCGAAGCGGCGGCGATCGCTTCAATGGAGCACATAGTTGACGAATCGTTTGTGAAGGCGGCGTCAATGCTTTTCGACTGCCGGGGATCGGTGATATTGACCGGCATAGGAAAAGCTGGGATCATCGGCAGGAAGATAAGTGCGACGCTTGCGTCAACGGGTACGCCGAGTCATTTTCTTCACCCTGCTGAGGCGATCCACGGTGATCTTGGGCGGCTGCGAAAAAATGACATCGTGCTGGTGCTCAGCTACGGCGGCGAGACGGAAGAGGTAAGCAGGCTTATTAATCTTGTCAAGCAGCTGGATATCAGGATGGTCGCGCTTACGGGCAAAAAAGCATCGCTGCTGGCCAAGTACAGCGACGTGGTATTGTGCATGGGCGAGCTTATTGAGGCTTGTCCCTTAGGTGTTGCGCCCAGCGTAACGACGGCATGTATGCTGGCGGTGGGCGATGCGCTTGCATTTACGGTCATGAAGGCCAGGGAATTCGGCGTGGAAGATTTCGCAAGATTCCATCCGGGCGGCTCACTTGGAGCAAAACTCATCACGGTTGAGCAATCGATGATGTTCAGGCCAGGCGAAAAGCTGCCGCTTGCAAAGACGACGGATACACTGGAGGCGGTGCTTAAGTCGACAGAGGAACTCAAACGGCACGGTGCGATAATGGTTGTGGATGGCGACGGCAGGCTTGCGGGTATCATAACAGACGGAGATATGCGGCGTTTGATGACCAAACATGGCAGCGCGGCATTTTCGCTTACAGCAGGCGAGTCGATGACAAGTCCATGCAAGCGGATCGCGCTAAAATCGCTTGCTGCCGAGGCTATGGCGATCTTTCATAAACACAGGATAGACGAACTGCCGGTGGTGGATGAAGACAACAGGCCGGCGGGTTTGATAGATGTACAGGATATTGTTGCAATCAAGATTGTGAACTGATATGGCCGGGCCGGTAAAACTTGAAAAAATAAAGCTGTTGATACTGGACGTTGACGGGGTGCTCACGGACGGTGGCATAATCATCAATGCCGACGGAAGCGAAAGCAAGATATTCAGCGTGCTTGACGGCCACGGGATACGGATGTGGCACAGGGCGGGTTTTCAAAGCGCGATCATAAGCGGCAGGACAACCGAGGCCACGGCTCACCGCGCAAAGCAGCTTGAAATTACCTATGTGTACCAGCAGTGCATTGACAAACTGCCCACATTCGAGCAGCTTTTGAACCAGACAGGAATAACAGCCGACGAGGTGGCTTACATAGGCGACGACATCATGGACATACCGATAATCCGTCGAGTGGGCTTCGGTGTGGCGGTAGCAAACGCCGTAAGCGAATGCAAGTCGGCTGCGCATTATGTTACGACGAACACGGGCGGCCGCGGGGCTGTTCGCGAGACGGTTGAATATATTTTAAAAAATACAGGAAGATGGGACGAGTTGATGAAGCGGTATCTCGTCTGAGGCTAATATGAATTCACGCAAAATATTTATCGCGATACTTACTGTAGCAGTGCTGATGGGTGCTTATCTTGTGTATGTCAAATTTGCCGCCACGCCGGAATTTGACAGCGGCTCTCACACAGGTACTGGCGTCTATGATAAATCAGCTATAGACGGCAATATGGGTAACATAGGTGCCGCCAGGCTGGGTACCGTAAAAACAGCGGTTTACAAGACGGCCGAGCGGGAATTCGGATTCGAAAAGCTCCTGCATGAGAGCGGCAAGGAATGGACGCTCGAAAAACCATACATGAAGCTGTTTGAGAAAAATTTCGTGTGCGGAATTACCGCGGATAATGGCAAGGTGCAGATCGAGATTGTTGCCAATCAGCCAAGTCCGCGAGACGCCAAGCTCACAGGAAACGTGGTGATCCATATAGTTCCTGATAATAACGACCGCGTAAAGGAAAGTTTTCTTTACCTCGATTCGATCGATTACTCGAGCGAGAAATCGCTTTTCAGTACCGATGGGCCGGTGCATTTTGTATCTGCCGACGGCGAGATGGTCGGCAAGGGCTTGGAAGTTATCTTTAACCGGCAAAAGCAACGGCTTGAACTGCTGCATATACTACATGTCGATTTTATGCATTTAAAGACATATAAGGAAGCAAGCCCGATAGGTCAGAAGAATGATAAAGCTGATAAGCCAGAGCTTGCCAGCGATTCTAAACCAGCCGGCAAGTCAGGCGGAGCAAAGAAAGCGGCACCGGTGAATTATTACCAGTGTCTGATTGAAAAGAATGTGGTGATATCTTACGGCCCGCAGACGATATATGCGGACAAGGTATCGATAAGTAATCTGTTCTGGGCGGCGTCAAACAAGAAAAAGCAAACTACGGATTCAAATGCCGCAGTTGTAGCTAAAGAGCCTGCGAAATCGGAGACAAAGGCCCATGCAGAACCCGAAGCAGTTGCCGGAGAAGTCACCGAGATCGATGTAAAGTGCGATGGAGGAATTACCGTACGGCCGATAGAGGATGAAGTAAGAGGCAAGGCTTCCAACCGTCTTGTCGAGGTAAACGGCAACCCGGTGATAATAACCAAAGATACTGTCGGCCAGGACGGCAAAGCGGGCCAGGTGGAGATGGCCAAATGCGCCCAGCTCAAATATAATCTCGACAGGGGCCTGCTAGACATGTTTGCCGATGAGAACGGGAATTTTGTGGCGCTCAATCTTGGCCAGCATGGCTCGACGCTGCAGACGTCCAAATCGGTTTTTTGGAATGTAAAAGATAACAGGGCAGTGATAAACGGGCCTGGTACGCTTTACATGCCTTCCGATGACAGCGGCAAGACGGGGCCTGCTCAGATGGATTTTGCGGGAACAATGCGGGTTTCGTTTGCTGACGCCAATTCGCCGCAGAAATCGTCCGGGCCGGTGTCGATAAGAGCAATAGCGATGGAAGGGGGCCTCAAGGGTTCGATGCAAAAGGATAATTCGCGATTCGAAGCGGATTCGGCAAGGCTGG
>MHYB01000038.1:0-5963 GCA_001824635.1 Planctomycetes bacterium GWF2_50_10 | reverse complement strand
GCGCTTTCACGTGCTGATCTCAACGGCAATGTGGCGTTTGATTCCAACAGTGGGGGCATGAAGGCTCAGAAGGCAATGATCACGTTTGATAAAGATCCCAACGGCAACGTGTACGCAAAGAATGTGACAGGTACGGGCAATGTTGAAATGAAGCCCGGAAGCAACGCCGGGCAGCGAGCAACAATCTTCAAAGCGCAAAATATAGATTACGATCTGCCCAACGGCTATGCCGTGGCATCCGGGCCTGTCGAGCTTAAGATCATATCGGTTGACAAGGTCACCAATAAGGAACTGCCCGTTACGATAACTGCCAGGGATAATGCGGAATATTTTCAAAAGAAAAACAAGGTAGTATTCAACGGCGCCGTTAATGGCACGATCGTGCAAAAGGGTGCTGTTTACGATGACGTGAGCACGTTTAGTTCCGACAAGCTTGTGGCTATGATCGCGGGCAAACCGAGCATCGGCGCAGATAGCGGTGGCCAGAAAACAGGTATTGAGCATCTTTCGCTTCTGGGCAAGGTTGTAAAATTCGTGAGCTGCCAGCAGGAAGGTGAAAAGATATTGAACGGCCTCCAGCTTAAATGCGTGCAGGTAGATTATAACGCTGTAAACGAGTCGATCTGGGCAACCGGGCCTGGTGAGATCGTTGTTGATAATTCCAAAGCTCAGCCGGCAGCCGATAGCGGCGGCGGTGTAAATTTCAAGGGGCCATGCTGGGTTTATGTGAACAATTTCCGCAAGCTTACATTCTTCAAGAACGAAAACCGAATACTCGGCGAAGGTGTGCCCTCGGGGCTGCATATCGGTTATTCACCTGTCAAGAACGGAAGTGCATCTGGCGAAGAGATGCTCATCGATGCGGGACAGCTGGAACTGCTGCTTACTGCCGACAGAAAAATATCCGCTATAAACGCCAAAGAAGGTATTATTTTTGATCAGCCCGGCAAATATTATGCACAGGGTAACGAACTGCACTACACAAGCGACAATAATACTTTGAACATAAAAGATAATTGCGTGGTCAACGGGGTTAGCGCGGAACAGTTCATTTTAAATACCGATACGCTCGAAGGCAAGGTAGTGAACTTCAAAGGCGCGATGGTTCCGCTGCCGGCAAAGAACAAGAAGTAATCAAGAGTATATCAATATGAACGAGACGCTAAAAACGATACATAGCAGGCACAGCATCCGTGAGTTCAGAGAAGAGCCTGTTTCGGATGAAGTTATAACGACACTGCTCGACGCTGCCAATACGGCTCCTTCTGCGCACAACCAGCAGTCCTGGCGGTTCATAGTTATACGACATGAAAAAAAGCAGCAGCTTGCCGATCTTATCTATGCCAGGTCTTATGATTTTCCCAAGCCCGCCAGCGTTCTTTTGCGCATGGCGTGCCGGACTATAACAATGACGCCTGTGGTTGTTGCGGTTGCTAACACAGGCGACTTAATAAGGCACGGGACAGAATTGTTTTCGATAGACAGCAGTATGGCAGCCGATTTCTTCCGCGTGATGGAGATCCAGAGTTCGGCTGCGGCAGTGGAAAACCTGCTCCTTGCGGCTAAAAGCGTTGGGCTTGATTCGGTATGGCTGGGGATAATGGTGCTTATCAAGGATGAGGTACTAAAACTGCTCGGCGAGCCTGAGGGGGAGTTTATGGCCATCGTGCCGATCGGATACGCATTGCGGCAAAGCAAAGGGCCGACAAAGCGGCCTCTTGGAGTGACGGTCAAGTATCTGGACTAGGTCAGCGGCTCATTACCACTTTTATGTAGCCTTCGTTAAGTATTTTGGTACTCGGGGATTTGGCTTGTTTTAAAACAAGAAACACCTGTATAATTCAGCTACAAGTGAAAGGGGGAAACACTATGGCAGGGGAATATAAAAGACTTTCGAAGGATACCGCGGCGGTGCTGATGGTGGATCACCAGTCGGGGCTGGTGTCACTGGTACAGGATTTTTCGCCGGGGGAGTTTAAGAACAATGTGCTGGCGCTTGCGGATCTTGCAAAATATTTCAAACTTCCTGTTATTTTGAGTACGAGTTTCGAGAATGGTCCAAACGGGCCGCTTGTGCCGGAGCTGAAAGAGATGCTGCCTGACGCGCCGCTGATAGCCAGGCCGGGACAGATAAATGCGTGGGATAATGATGATTTTGCGGCGGCAATTAAAAAGACCGGCCGCAAGCAGCTTATCATCGCGGGGATAGTTACGGAGGTGTGCGTGGCCTTTCCCGCGCTATCGGCTATCGCGGCTGGGTATGAAGTATTTGTGGTAACGGACGCATCAGGGACGTTTAACGAGGTCACGCGTTACGCGGCGTGGGCCCGCATGGCTGCGGCTGGCGCTCAAATGATGAGCTGGTTCAGCGTTGCATGTGAACTGCATCGCGACTGGCGAAATGACGTTGAAGGATTGGGCAAACTGTTGTCGGATCATATTCCGGCGTATAGAAATTTGATGACGAGTTATGTGGCTAGAAAGTGAAAGCGCGGAAAAGGACAAATCTAACGAAAAATACTTGAACGATATAACAACGCACGCTAATATCGGGTATCAGATCAGGCTCATGGGGGTTGAAGATGAAACACGTCATAATAATCTGGGCGGTTTTAGTTTCTTGTACCTGGGGCTATGCCATTGAGGGTACCGCGGCTGCGCCTGTTGGGACTGTACCTTTAAAGAAAGGCCATTTCGGCACAGGTATCGAATACATTTTTGCCGAGGATGATGTTCAAACAGAGGAGTCGTTTTTTGGGGGTGTACGGCTGCCAGCTGACAAGATCAAGAAGGTTCAGCTCGATAGAATTGTTTTTGTGCCGTCTTACGCATTGTTCGATAATATCATCATTTTAGGCAGGTTTGGCGGCAGTCGGATGGATATCGACGAGAATGCCAACGAAGGCAGCCTGGCAAGCCAGCAGGGTACAAGCGACTGGGGATTTACAGCAGGTGGCGGCGTAAGAGCTGTCATTTACAAAAAAGAGAGGTTTACCTGGGCGATTTCAGGCGTGATAACTTGGTGCGAGCTTGAAGGTTTTGACCCGTGGAGCGGAGTTTTCAACGGTATACCCGTAAGTGACGGCAAAATGAAAGTTAATCTTACTGACTACCAGTTCTCGACGGGGCCGGCGTATGAATTTGTCGAAGGGTGGATACTCTCGGCGGGTCCGTATGCTCGGTTCATCGATGCCGATGCGAAGGTAAGTGCGCCAGTACTTGGCCAGACGGTAAAAACCACTATACACATTAAGGAAGAGGATTACTTCGGTGGGTATATATCAAGCCAGTTGATGATCACTGATTCTTTGGGATGGAATGTGCGTTTTGCCGCAACAGCGTCAAGCTATTTGATAGGAACCAATGTCTCTTTGGCTTTCTGAAAGCAGAATATGACATCAGACTGTCAACAAAAACTGGAGCAGCAGTTAAGGGAGAGCGAAGAAAAATTCCGCAATCTGGCCGAAAACGCCAACCTGTTGATCGTTATAGTCCAGGGCACACGACTAATCTATGCCAATCCTCTGTTTGTAATGATCAGCAAATATAGCATGGATGAACTATTGGCAATGGAAATCGGCGAGATTATTCACCCAGACTTTCGCGAGATGGTCCTTGACAGGTCACGGAGGCGGCAACTCGGGGAGGAGGTTGAGTCGCATTATGAATTCAAGATGGTCGCGAAGGACGGCGGTGAACTGTGGCTTGATTTCTCGGCAGCGAGGGCAACATATTTCGGTGAGCCGGCAGTGATAGGTACGGCGTTCGATGAAACTCAGCGCAAAGTCGGGGAGCAAAACCTGCGCGAAAGCGAGGAGATGTTCCGGCTGCTGGCGGAGAATGCCAATGCGGTTATAGGCATTATCCAGGGCAAGAATTTTGTTTATGTCAATCCTTACCTCGAAGAGGTGAGCGAATATACACGCGAGGAGCTTTTGAAAATAGATCTCGCCCAGATGCTCCACCCTGAATATCGCCAGATGGTGCTTGAGAGAGCTATGAAAAGGCAGATGGGCCTGGAAGTGCCATCCAAATATCAGTTCATAATGATCACCAAATCGGGTACAGAGCGATGGATGGATTTTTGCGCGGCGAGGATCTTTTACAAGGGCAAGCCAGGGATCGTTGGAATTGCTGTTGATGTTACGGAATCCAAACAGTTTGAACAAAAGCTCACCAGGCTCAAAGACGATCTTGAAAACAAGAATAAAGAGCTTGAGTCAATTATCGGCATAGTGTCGCACGATTTACGGTCTCCGCTGGTGAATATTAAAGGCTTCGCTGAGGAGGTCAAAAAGGACTGCGGGGATTTAAGGGACGTGCTGGCAAAAGAGAGCCTTAATGAAAAAGCCAGGAAAATCATAGATCCGATCGTAACAGAAAGTTTGCCGGAATCACTGGGTTTTATCGAGACGAGCACTGTGTCTATGAGCAGGCTCATCGAGTCCCTTATACAGGTTGCGCGGGTGGGGATCGCAGTTGTTAAAGCCGAAAAGCTGGACACGAATTTGCTGGTGGCGGAGGTTATTTCGGGGTTTGAATTTAAAATCAAGCAGAAGCATATTGAAGTTGAAATTGAAGAACTGCCTCAGTGCACGGCTGATAAGACACAGGCAACGCAGATTATCACTAACCTGATCGATAACGCTATAAAGTACCTTGATCCGTCTCGGCCGGGCAAGATCAGAGTTTCGGGCAAGGTCAAGGAGGGCAAGGCGACCTACTGCGTGGAAGATAACGGGATCGGCATTCCGTCAGATAAGCAGGAAAAGATATTCGAGTTCTTTTTCAGGTTAGAAACAGGCCTGGCGGGTGGCGAAGGGATCGGCCTTGCAATGGTAAAGCGGATGGCGCAGCGAAACGGCGGCAGGGTGTGCCTGGATTCCGAGCCTGGCAAGGGAAGCAGATTTTTTGTTGAACTGCCGGTATAGAGCCTCTGGGCAAAGGCTATTTGTGCCGCATGAATTGGAGGAATTCCAGGATGATCAGCGTCAGCCAGCCGATCTGCAGGAAAAAGAATACGATTATCTGTGCCCATTCGGCGCGGTGTTTGCCTGAGACGGTGAAATTTTCGACGACGACGGAATAGGCGTCTTCAAGAGAATCCAGCTTTGTGTTGATGCTCTTTCGCCAGTCCTCAATTCGAAATTTTGTACCGGCCAGATTATAGAAACGGGCGGAGTACCAATCTCCGATCATTTTGATTTCGCGGTCGAGCCGCTGGAGTTCGGCTATCGATGTCATTCTGACCTTTATGACTTTTCGGAGGTCTTCGTCCAGTTCGCGGGAGGTGAAGAGTTTTCGCCGCGTTGGTATCATCGAAGCTATCCTGGCAAGCCGCTGGTCGAGCGTCCTGTCGAGTATCCTGTGCCTGAGCAGTTGCAGGTTTGCTAATGTTAGTATTTCGATCTCTTCATCCACGTCGCCGATTGGGTCAAAAAGAAACGCGCCATCCCAGTCGATTATGCTCAGGTCGTTTTTGGCGTATTTTAAAGAGGCATCGAGAGTGTACTTTATTTCATTGGGATCAAGTTCGAGGCGTTCGGATTTGAGCAGGGAGGCGATGATCGCGCCGTGGGACAAAAACTGTTCCGGGTCGGTATCGTAGCCGCTGACCACAAATATCGAGTAAGTTTCGGTGAACCCACTGGAACCGCCATGCTCTTCGAGTATCCGGTTGGCGTGGGCGAAAATTTGCTCTTCAAGCGTAAATATTTCTTTATGAAAGATATTTTCCACATCAATTGTGCACTGAATGAGCAGGACATCGGGCTGGTAACTCTTTAAAATAAAGGGGACGACCCGGCCGTTGATATCCGCGAGTTCCTGGCCTATAACGACCTGGCGCGGTATGGATAATTCGGAATAGGCAGGGGCGCTCTTTGTCGGCGGGGCTTTGAAAAGCTCGCCGCTGATTGGTTTTTGAGCTTCGCCAAGTAATAACGTTACAAGTTGCTGCTTCA
>MHYB01000037.1 GCA_001824635.1 Planctomycetes bacterium GWF2_50_10 | reverse complement strand
TTTTCGGCGGCCATTTTCTTTGCGATACCTGCCAGTACGGGCGGGTTGACTACATTGCCGGGCTGGTTAGCGAGCGTGCGGCCCCAGTTCTGGGCAGCGCCGATAACCGAGCCGATCTTGGATCCTGCGGCGAACTGTTTTGCGTCTTTTGCAGGTTCGATTAAGAGAGCCGCAAGTTTTTTTGATTCTTTTGAGTCTTCGGCGGGCTTGGAGAAATACTGGTCCCATTTGTATGCGCCGAAGTGAAGGCCTTCGGTGAGGGTCTGGCCCAGCAGATGGGCGTCGAATTTGCTGTCGAGTGACCATGTAAGGTCAATTGCGATTTTTTGCGCGGCTACGCCTACGGATTCTTTTGAGCATACGGCAGCGGCTTTGCGTAGCGTTTCCATATCGATCTTTTCTTCATCGCCCAGGCCCACCAGCAGGATACGTTCAGAAGGCATTGAGCCGTTTGCATAGAGCATGGCGGTCGAGTTGGCTTTCGCCTTGAAATCGCCCAGGGCCAGGAGTTTGGCTATTTGCCCGCCAAGTGCTTTATCGATTTGGGCAAGCAGCCCCGCGGGCTTTTTGGTTTCAGCCGTTACGCCCAGTGCTATTAATTCGAATTTATCCCTGAGCAAGTTTGCCGGGCCGGTGCGTACATCAATTTTGATCAAATCCATTTGGTTCCCCTTATTTTTTTACATTGCGCTGCTGGGCGCGGTACTTAAGATAAGTTTCAATGAAACCTTCTATTTCGCCATCAAGGACGGCGGTTACATTTCCGGTCTGGAAATCGGTGCGGTGGTCTTTGACCATCTGGTAGGGCTGGAGAACGTAGGAGCGGATCTGGTTGCCCCAGGCGATCTGGCCCTTGTTGGAATAAAGTTTTGCGACTTCGGCATCGCGTTTCTGCTGTTCGATCATATATAGCTTTGCTTTGAGCATTTTCATGGCAGCTGCGCGGTTCTTGTGCTGACTGCGTTCGTTCTGGCACGCTGCCACGATGCCGGTGGGTATATGCGTCAGACGAACAGCTGATGACGTTTTATTAACATGCTGGCCGCCTGCGCCGCTTGCGCGGTAAAAATCTATGCGGAGGTCTTCTTCGCGGATATCGATAGCGACATCCTCATCGAATTCCGGCATTACGTCCACCGCGGCAAAGCTTGTGTGCCTGCGTGCGTTTGAGTCGAAGGGGCTGATGCGTACAAGGCGATGGACGCCAGTTTCGCAGGAGAGCTTGCCGAAAGCGAATGTGCCCGAGACGCGAAGTGTAACGGATCGCAGGCCCGCTTCTTCGCCGGGCAGGAGATCGAGTTCTTCAAATGTGTATCCAGCCAATTCGAAGTAGCGGCAATACATGCGCAGCAGCATGGATGCCCAGTCACAGCTTTCGGTACCGCCTGCGCCGGCATGAATGGAAAAAAAACAGCTTCGCATGTCGTCGGGGCCGGAGAGCAGGCCGGAAAGTTCGATCTGGTCGCATCGTTTCTGCAGGGCGGTAAGATCGATTTCGATATTGGCCAGTACCTGTTCGTCATTTTCCATCTGGGCCAGTTCGAAGAGTTCTTCGATGTCCTTGAGCGTGTTGATGGCTTCCTTCGCAGGATCAATGACGGATTTGAGAGCACTTAGCTGGGAAACTACCTCGCGTGCTTTTTCGGAGTTATCCCAGAAATTCTGGGCGGCCATGAGCGATTCGAGTTCAGCGCGGCGGGATTGTTTTGTGGGTAAGTCAAAGCCAGTCCCGGAACTGTTCGATCCGGGCCTTGAGGTCATCGATTGTCTGTTTAAGCTGCGTTATTTCCATTAAAAATAGTATCCAATAACAGGAATAAAGTTCGAGATTTAAATCAAAAATCAAGATATACCAGAATCCGGGCTGTTATGCAATAAACCGTTTGGGACAGTGGTTTTGTTTATCAGAATTCCGCCAGGCCTGCTCCTTCGACTGTGGTTGAGGCGATAATTGCCGGTTCAAGGCCGGCGGGTTTGTAATAGCCTGCGGTGAGGGCTTTTTTGAGAGGATCGACGGAATCTTTTTTGGCCAAGACCATGATGCAGCCGCCAAGCCCGGCGCCGGCGATTTGTGCGCCCGCTACGCCCGGGACACGGCAGGCGATATCGACCATTTTGTCTATTTCGGGTGTGGAGCAGGCGTATGTTCCGCCCTGCATGTGGAGCTGGGCACCGCGCACTCGTGGCGGGTCTTCGCTCTGGAGGTCGGCGATGAGCTTGCCGAGGTAATTGTCGTCGTAACGGGGAAGGGCAGGAATATATCCGTCGGGGCCTGGTCGTGCGACGCGGTCGCCATCGTGGCTGATCTTCATGAGATCGCCGAATTCGGCAACGGACCCTGCTGCCAGGAGATCCATGCCCATGCGGGCGCGGAGACATTCGGCGGCGCCGAACATCAGGACGCCTCTTATATAATAGAAGGGCTGCTCGCTGTGGGTGGCGAAATTATCGTTCATTAATTTGTGGTTGTCGCTCGAAAGGGCGGCGGCGATCTCGGCGCGGGTCATGAATTCGGGGACTTTCATGAGGAGCCTGTAAATATCGGATGTCTTTGCGGCAAGGCGGGCGGGGTTTATATCGCGGACGTATTCCAACGCTGAGGCGTATTCGGGGCTGCGCTGTTTGAGCAGAGCAAGGCCGAGGTTATAAGCGGCGATGCGGGAATTGAACATATCTTTTGCGGCAGCGCTTTTTGGTGCCTTGATGTGGCTGTTGGCGATAACGACCTGGTAATCGGCCGGGGCATCGATGACGCGTTCGACGCGGAATGGGAGATAGCCGACCTGGGCGATCTTGCTGCGCTGGCCGAGGTAGATGGCGGCGTGGTCGCATGAGCCGCCTCGTGAGCCGACGAACCATTCGCCTTCACCGCAGAGGTCTATGAACTGGCGGCTGGTGAGTTCGAGGTTATTGAGGGCGATGCCGGCCTGGAGGGTAGCGACGACTATCGTGGAGCTTGATGACAGGCCTGCGGCCATGGGAACATTGCCTACAACGGCAATGTTCATGCCGCGAATTTTGAGATCCTGGTATTTGTGCTGCAGTCGCAGGGTGGCGGCTTTGATGTAGTTTACCCAGTCGCCGGCGCTGGAAAAGAGCATGGCGCGTACCCAGTCGCTGTTTACGAAATTTATCCAATCGGAAAATGCGAAGCGGCCGATGAGTTCAGAGATGGAGAACTGGCCGCGTTTGAAGGCGGCTGGGTCGCAGTTTACGGCGACGACGTTGTCGTCATCACGAAGCCCGGCAATAGCGATCGTTTCACGGTCGATGGCGAGGAAGTTGTTATGACCGCCGCGATGATCGACGTGCCTGCCCATGAGATTGATACGGCCCGGCGCGCGGACTATGACGACTTTCTGGTCGGCGCCGAAATTTTTGGAATAGCATGTGAGGGCTTTTTTGAGCATCTGTAGCTTTTCATCGTGCAGATGGCTGTGCTTGCCGTAGATGGTTTCGAGCCATTTACGCAAGGATGGGGCGGACGAATCGATCTTCGTGAGCCATTGCGTAACAGTTGCGAACTGGCGCGGGCCAAGCTGGGGTTTATCGTGATGTACGCCGGCGGTTTTGGAATCTTTTTTGCGGCGGATATAGTCCTGGATCAAAAGCAGTTCGCCTGGGGAATTGAAGCCCTGAATGAGGTCGGGTTCTTCCAGATGGACGGATCTGATGCGGGCGTCGATTTTGTTTAGGTGGCGAACGACATCGGTGAGATAATATTCCTTCTGGGCGTTGTTGTTGTCGATCATGGAGACGCCCTGGTAAAAGGCCTTGGCGGTGAAAAGGTAGAGGCTGGGGTTTACGCCTTTGCAGCGGGATTCGATCTGGGCTGCCGTATAGGTGGAGCCGTCGATGGCGAAGGCGTATTTGTCTGAGTTGAGCAGGGGGGAAAGGGCCGTTTTCTTGATGGATGGTTTTGCCGAGAGCACTTCGATCAATTCAGATAGTGCCACGGCCATTTTTTTTGGGCTGGAGAAATGTTTTGCGGCGATATCGAGAACGGCTTTGGAATCGACGGTTTCTTTTCGGGCGATGAATTTTTTGATCTCTTCTATCGCGAAGCCGCGGTCGATATCCGGTTTTTCAATTATTTCAAGTGCCTGCCCGGCGGAGTTGAGGAAAACACGCCCGCCGGAGCCTTCTGTGACGGACGTTTTCGGGATTGTTGCCAGGGCAAGATCCGCGGAACTCCTGACAAAGCCTTCAACGAGAGCCTCAATAGCTTCGGTGTCGAGAAATTTATCACCGAGTGTTACCAGTACCGGTCCTGTGTGGCCGATGCGTTCGAGGGCGGCAGCGGCTTTTTTTGCGGCGTCGCCGGTTCCAAGCTGGGGTATCTGGCAGACGTAGAGGGCTTCTGGTTCCTCGGCGGCAACGATTTCCATGACCTGCCCCGCTAAAGAGCCGACTACGATGACAAATTTGCTGAACCGAAGCCTTTTAAAGGTCTGGATGGTCCGGTTTACGGCGGGAACGGAATCGATCTCGAAACAGACTTTGGCCATATCTGAGCGACCCATTCGGGTGCCTTTGCCGGCACAGAGAATCACTACGGCACTTTGAGATGCTACAGATCGTGTGTTGTCCATCCCGCCTCCAGCTATAAAAATTTTACTAAGATGTGGAGTTTAACATACTTACGTTAATGACAAAACTCAATTTTGATTGCGATTTTTGTAAAAAGTGGCTTGAAGTGGTACATTTTTGTATGTACACTATGAACTCATTACATTTTTGTAAAATAAGGATTACTATGAAGCCTAGTTTTGATAAAGAAGTAGAATTTTTAAGCGAGCTGGCCAAGGTTTTTTCCGGGACTCTGGATATGCAGGCGTCGCTGGAAGCGGTATTGCAGCTACTCGAGAGCAACCTTGGGCTGCGGCGCGGGACGATAACGCTTTTCGACGCGGAGACGGAAACGATAATTATCAAAGTTGCCCATGGGCTTAGTGAGCTGTCGAAGAAGCTTGGAATTTATAAGGTTGGCGAAGGGATAACCGGGATGGTGGTTGAGACCGGCAAGGAAGTGGTGGTGCCGGACATTCACAAGGACCCGCGATTTCTGCATCGCACGGGATCGCGCGGAAGTGCGGGTAAGCCGGTGTCGTTTTTTTGCGTGCCGATAAAACTGGAGAACAAATCCATCGGCGCGCTGAGCGTTGATAGCGACAGACCCACCGAAGGCACGCCGGAGGACACGGTGAGACTGCTCAATGTCGTAGCGACGATGGTGGCGCAGGCGGTGAAACTTAATCGGCTTCTTGAACTTGACAGGCGGGACCTTCGCAACGAGAACCTCAGGCTCAAGCAGGAACTCAAGAGCCGTTTCAACATCAATAACATGATCGGGTCGAGCAACGCGATACAGGAGATATACCGGCTCATCGAGCAGGTTGCCCAGAGCAACACTACTGTGCTCATCCGCG
>MHYB01000036.1 GCA_001824635.1 Planctomycetes bacterium GWF2_50_10 | reverse complement strand
CAAAATCAAGGTTTTCAACTAATTAAGGAGAGAGAGATCATGAAAAAAATGTTAGTACTTTCGCTGGTACTTGCAATGGCCTCGTTGGCCAATGCAGGTCTGATGTTCAAGGTTGATGGTGCAACAGTTGCTAGTGGTTACAATGGCGTAGGCACCACCCTTGAAATAGTTATGGATTATACCGGGGCTGATTATTATATGGCTGTCGTTAGCGATAAAGCGATTACTTTGACCGCCGACAAAACCGTTATGCCGGATCAGTCAGGTGTAGCAGCGGACTCTGTGATTGGTGCACTAGGTAATGTGGCTGCTGGCTTTGATGGTCCTGTTTGGACGATTACAAGCTCGACTGGTGCTGGCATGCCTATGAAGACGTTTTTCACGGTTACAGCTATCACAACACCTGTAACAATTCAAGTTCTTAATGTTGACGGAAATTTCGATGCTTCCGTTGCGGGTCAGGTAACTTTGATTCCTGAACCGGCGACGATGGCGTTGCTTGGTCTTGGTGGACTGTTCTTCGCAAGGAAGAAGAACTAGAACCAATCAGTACCGAATAATTCGGATCTAGACGAATTTGAAGAGGCAAGGAAACTTGCCTCTTTTTTTTGTTTAAGAGAGTGCCACAGAGTACCACAGATACACAGATTTAGGATGATTTCACTGTTAAGAGGAGCAGATGGCGGAATATAAACACCAGGAACTGACGGGACAGATAATCAAGGCTGCTTACACTGTGCATAATGAACTTGGAGCGGGGTTCATTGAAAAAATTTATCTTAGGGCATTACTCATTGAATTGGCTGCCCTGGGAATGTCGGCTCAGAGCGAAAAACCTGTTGCGATCAGTTTTAGAGGGCAAGTGGTTGGAGAGCATCGGTCCGATATTATTGTCGAAGATAAAGTTCTTATCGAATTAAAAGCGTTAGCAACTTTAGAGCCTGGCAATGAGGCTCAAATTCTCAATTACCTCAAAGCCACCGGTTTTGAAGTGGGCCTACTGATCAATTTTGGCCCAACCGTCACAGTCAAAAGATTCGTTAGGTAGTGCCACAGATACACTGATAGGCACAGATTTCGCAGTTTACAGCGAAATCAGTATAATCAGTGCCATCTATGGTACAGTGAAATCTGTGAAAAGCTGTGCTGCAAGCCCGGTAAAAAGCCCAATATCAACATAAAAACAGCGTTTTGCAAAAAAAATTGTATCTTATAAAAAATACTCTTGCAGCAGTGGCACGCTTTGTGGTATATTACATTTGTTGGTTGGGGAACCGACGAGAACTCTTCAGTGTGGGGGAAGGGAATAACTCTTCAAAAGGTCACTAAGCGTCTGTGCATCGTAACTGTTTTGGCAGTTAGTTTGTTTTCGGACCTTTGTTGACTGGCCTTGTCTCGGATTCAGGTACGGCCACTGATTGCACGGATTTTGTGGAAGATTTTCACGGAATCAGAATCGATGGCTGAAAAGGTGCTGAGATTTACGGGCAAATTCAAAAACGCGTAATAGTTGTCGAGTAGTGTTTACCCGACAGTTACAAAATGTGTTTTCGAGAAACGAAGAAACACAATATTTAGAAATTCCTTTTGAAGGAGGATCGCAAATGAAGAAATTAGCTTTGATCGTGGCCTTGTTGGCCGTAGTCCCGATGGCAAATGCAGCTCTTGAATTTAAGGTTGATGGCACAACTGTTGCTAACGGCTACAATGGCACAGGTTCTACTCTCGAAATATTAATGGAGTACACCGGTGTAGATTATTATATGGCTATTGTTAGTGACAAAGCCATTACGTTGACCGCCGACAAATCTGTTATGCCGGATCAGTCAGGTGTAGCCGCAGACTCTGTGATTGGTGCATTGGGTAATGTGGCTGCTGGTTTTGATGGCCCCGTTTGGACAATTACAAGTTCGACCGGCGCTGTCATGCCCTTGAAGACATTTTTCACGGTTACGGCCGGTCAACTTCCTGTTACTATTCAAGTTCTCAATGTTGACGGAAATTTCGATGCTTCCGTTGCGGGTCAGGTAACCCTTGCATCAGTTCCCGAACCAGTGACAATGGCTCTTCTGGGCCTTGGTGGTCTGTTCCTTCGCAAGAAGAAATAAGCTCCAGCACATTAAAAAAAATGAGCATCTTAAAAGAGGCGTCCCTAAGTGGATGCCTCTTTTCTTTGCGCCAGAAGCCTGTTATACTATATGTGTACTAAATAAAATCTGAAGGAACCAATATGAGGCAGTTTACTTTATTAATGATTATTTGTTGCTTGGGGTTTTGTGGCTGCAATCGTTCCGCTAAGACTGGAAGTCCTAGAATTAGGGAGGCATATTTCCCTCCTCAAATGATAGGTGTGTGGGAGGTTCAGGTTGGTCCACTGAGTACTCAAAAATGGGAACTGAAGTTTGACAAGGACGGTACTATTCCTGAGATGTTTCATTATGTCGCCGGAAGGGTGATCGTTAAAGAAGGGGGTATTATGGGTGAGGGACCAGACCCAAACACATATTTCGCATTTGACTTAGGACCGGTCGAGACTGGTTATGATCCCAATTCTGAAATAATTAAGGTGAGAATTGTTATTAAAGATTACGAATTAAAATTTCCGAAAGACAGCCTGAAAGGCCGAATGGAGGACACGCTTGTCGGCAAGGCATCAAAAGATGGTAAAACCTGGGAAGTGGAATGGCGCAGTTATGGTTGGTTGGAGGGCGCCACTGACCCAGATATTGAGAATATCAATAGAAATCCTGAAAAAATTGTGTTTAATAAACGAACTGTACTTTAACAATCTGATTGCAGAACTCTCAAGCAAAAATAATATGGCAAATCAAGTCAATTTTTTGATGTCTTAGGAGTGCGTGGTAATTAATAATTAAAGTATTTTGTCCCCTCGGAATCTGTTCCTGTCCAGTTCAGCTTAATTGTTTTTTCAGAGGGCTTATAAATCCATCCGTACACAGTTGTTTGTAATGGCTCGCTTGGGAAATCTGTAGCATCTTCTAAAACAAGCAATGTTGCAAAATTGTTAAAGGGATTTTTAGGCAAAGCCATCAAGTATTTAGCCGTGCTTGAAACGAGTTGGATTTTAACATTGCCTGAAGCGGGGATTTCAGTAATTTTATTCGCAAAGTATCCCGGTGGGATACCGTCGTGGTCTATGCAGTAGCGTTCGATTGCTTCGCGGAGGACTCTTAGGTTTTCTTTTGCTGTGGCTTCTTTTGCTTTTTGGGCGGCGTTTTGGTATTCGGGGTAGATGATTGCGGCCATTATGCCCAGGATGGCGACTACGATTAACACCTCAACGAGGGAGAAGCCGGCCACAGATACACTGATTGGCACAGATTTCACAGTTAAAAACGGCTTTTTTTTGTATTGTTTGCGCATACGGTGGTTTTATCGGGTGAATCAGGCTATGGATTTAGCCACGGATTTACACGGATTAACACTGAAAAGAAAAAACAGATGTCTTCTTCCAAAAAATTCCGAATGTTAGCACTCCAGTTCCAAACCACCCCCGATCCACCCCCAAACCATCAATTTTAAATGCTTTTTTCACTAAAAACTGATAACTAACGACTAAAAACTGCCCCAAACTACCCCCAAACACCCCCCAAAAATGCACTTGACACACTTTTTTTCATGTACAACAACTTGCGCAAGCCCACCAAAAACCACTCTGCCGCCCACAAAAACCCGCATTGAATTCAAAACTCACCACTCAAAACTCAAAACCCTACCCTACCCTTTCTCAACTTGCGCAAGTTTCGCAAAAAAGAATTGTGAAATCGTCCCCATTTTAAATATAGACATCTCGTTTACCGGACTCGATCTCAGTGATCATTTTCTGGGCGGATTGGGCCATTTGGGGGTTGGTTTGGGCGATTTGGGTTAGTTTTTCGGATATCATTTTGGTGCCCAGGTCCCTTGTGGCGGGGGTGGCGTAGTCGAGGAGGTATTCTGTGAAGGTGGCCAGGGCGTTGGGGTCGCACATGAATTTTATCTGGCCGGGTTTGGCGAGTTCCATGAAGTGGTCGCCGGTGCGGCCGAGGCGGTAGCAGGCGGTGCAGAAAGAGGGGATATAGCCCATCTGTGCCAAATCGGCGATGACTTCGTCGAGGCTGCGGTGGTCGCCGAGTGAGAACTGGGCCTGGTCGAAGTCGCGGTCGTTCTCGGAATAGCCGCCGGGGTTGGTGCGGCTTGAGGCGCTAAGCTGGGAAACGCCCAGGGCGAAGGTTTCGCGGCGGATCCTGGCGGTCTCGCGGGTGGACATGATTATGCCGGTATAGGGGACTGCGAGTCGGAGGATGGCGACGATCTTTTTGAAGGTGGTGTCGTCGACGGGGTAGGGCGGGCTTGCGCTGACGTCGGAGCCGCAGGCTGGTTCGAGGCGGGGTACGGAGACGGTGTGCGGGCCGACGCCGTAACGGGATTCGAGGTGGGCGATGTGTTCCATCAGGCCGAGGATCTCGAATTTGTAGTCGTAAAGGCCGAAGAGTATGCCGACGCCGACATCATCTATGCCGGCCTGCATGGCGCGGTCGGGGGCTTCAACTCGCCAGACGTAGTCCTTTTTTGGGCCTGCCAAGTGCATTTTCTGGTATGTGGGCAGGTGGTAGGTTTCCTGGAATATCTGGTAAGTTCCGATGTTATGTGCTTTTAAGGCTTTGAATTCCTCGACAGAGAGCGGGGCGATATTGACATTAACGCGGCGGATCGAGCCGGATTTGCCGCTTTTGACGGAATATACGGAATCGACGGCGTCGAAGACGTATTGCAGGCCTTGTGCGGGGTAGGATTCGCCGGCGACGAGGAGGATGCGTTTGTGGCCTTCGTTTATGAGGACTTCCACTTCGCGGCGGATCTCGTCCTGGCGGAGTGCGCGGCGTTTGAGTTTCTTATTGCGGATGCGGAATGCGCAGTATGCGCAGTCGTTGGCACAGAGGTTGGAGATATATAAAGGGGCGAAAAGCACGAGGCGCTGGCCGTAAATGCCTGTTTTGACCTGGCGGGCGGTGTCGAAAATGCTGTTGAGCTGGTCGGGATCGGTTACCTGGAGGAGCTGGGCGATTTGGCTGGTGGATAAGCCTTTAAGCTCCAAGGCTCTGGCGAGGATTTCGCTTAGCTGGGCCTGCGAAGGGGTTTTTGCCGCGGCGAGTGTTGAATTGATCCTGTCATGGTCGATAAAGCTTGTTGCGTTAGTCATTTTTTAAGTCCCAAAATAGAAATCAGGCGGAAGTTGTTTACTATAGTATACGCCGGTATAGGTATTGTAGCAATAAACTTATGTCGGCGGACATAAAGATATTGATAAGTTTGGCAAAAGTGAACAGAATATGCTCAGAAGGAACGTAGGTCGGGCATAAGTAATGGTTTGCGGATAGAGCCCTGCTGGGGCGGTGAGGTTAATATGGAATTATCGTGGACGAGCAGGATCAAGCTGACGTTGATCATGGGTATGGGGGTGGCGGTTTTTGGCTGGTTTTTGTGGGACTGGTTCAGGCCGGCGGACGGTATGGGGGCGGTGGTGCTTGGTTTAGGCGCGGGTAGGATAGCAGTACTTGGGCTGGTGAGCTTTGTACTTGGGTTTATTGGATACTTCATAGGGTGGCCGCTGGGGAGACAAAAGGGGGTGCTGGCGGTACCGGCGGGGCTTTGTGCGGTGGGATTGAGGGGCGGTACGGTTTTTGACCTGATGCTTCATACAAATAC
>MHYB01000035.1:8355-8510 GCA_001824635.1 Planctomycetes bacterium GWF2_50_10 | reverse complement strand
CAATCACCGGCATAATCTGCGCGGCATATTTAAAGCCTTGCTTTATTCTGCCAACATGAAGGAAAACCCCTTTGATGTGGTTCCGACCCTCGCAGCCAGGCATATATCGTTCAGGCCTTTTTCTAAGGAAGAGCTTCAGGCTATTCTCAAAAACT
>MHYB01000035.1:0-8332 GCA_001824635.1 Planctomycetes bacterium GWF2_50_10 | reverse complement strand
GTCATCATTGCATCCTACACAGGATTACGCTTCAAGGATGTCTGCTTTTTGAAGTGGAGCGATGTGGATTTCGGAAAGAAGCTGATAGAACTCGAACCTGCAAAAACTGAGCGTTTTGCCAGAAAAGTTCACATACCCATTCATCAGGCATTGAATCGCGAACTTTTGAAAATCAAGCAGGACTCGGAGTATGTTTTACCATACATGGCAAAGAATTATCCCCGGCGTGGCTTCCAGTCGGAGTTCGCAAAGATACTTGCGGCTGCCGCTATCGGGGATTCTACAGAAGGCAAAGCTGGTTTTCACTCGCTGCGCCATACTTTTGTAACCATGCTTGAAGAAAGTGGAGCGGCGCGGCATGCGTCACAGAAACTTGTCGGACACGGTTCTCCAATAATGACCGAGCTCTATTCGCATGATGTTAAAACTGCTATCGATGCGGTAAACAAGCTGCCTGACTTACTTAGCTGAACCCCCTCATATTCTCCTCCCAAGCGCTACTGAAACACCCAAGCTGCCCTTCTTTCGGGACTCCGTTCCCGCTTCCTGCTTAATTCGGGGCTGTTTTTCGGCATAATAGGGTGTCGATGGAATTATTCGTCGATGCACAAAGGAGGATGCTGAAAATGTATGAGATCAACAAGAAGTCGGCTGCTGTCATGGAGAAGCTTATTGCAGAATTGGATGACGGCTATCTCAAGCTCGACAATGCACCCGGGACGTTTATGCCGGTCGTCGTCGAGCAGGTTTCGGACGTCGCAGACTTCGAAGCCGTGTATTCCGTCGGACACTACGGCGAACAGAACGGAGATCTGATGGCGGATCCCGAAATGACATTCGGTCTGAAGGAATGGCGTTTTTATCCGCTGAGTTTCCGGAATAACTATGTCGGAGTCGAGCAGAAGGTTATGGGTAAAGAAGTGAACCTGCCGTTACAGCGTCGTTTGGCAAGGTTCGCGGATCTCTGGTTTTCGAACATCATCAAACAGCAGGGCATAACGCTCTGAACAACAATGGAGGTAATCATGTTGAAGGTAAGTAAAAAGGAACTTTTGAAGGCGCTGTCAGTTTTAGGCAAGGTGGCTATTGCAAAAAATCGCACGAATTCGGCGCTGAAATGTGTCAGGATGCAGGCAGTGAATCAGCAGGAACTGAAGCTCACGGCAACAAATCTCAACGAGTATCTGTCGTGTACATTTAATGCTTCGGAAGTAGCTGATAATATGGATGTTCTGATGCCTGTCGCGGATGTTAAAAAGTTCATCAATGGCGGCAGGGAATCAATTCTGAGCATCGAAGAGCTGCCGGGTGGCGGCGTGAGTATTTCTGAAGAAAGAGGTGGCCGTACATTGACCCAGGAATTCCCGGCTCCGCAAGCTAGTGAATTTCCAACGATGCCGCCTGTTCCTGAAAAATTGGCAGAGATCAACGCTTATTTTATGCAGGCCATTAACAAGGTAGTCCCGTCTATTTCGCTGACGGAAATACGGAAAGTTCTTCAGGGCATTCTGCTGCATCCCGGCGGGATAGTTGCAACCGACGGTAAACAGTTGTGCACTGTCGATTACGAAATGCCGCTGGCTGAAAACTGCATAATGCCGATCCCGCATTGTTTCCTCGATTCCGAGTTCATTTTTGACTCAGGATTCGGCGTGGTGAAAGACAAAGAATCACAGTGGATAACGCTTCGTATCCGTAACTGGACTTGGACGGCAAAGGGTATTTCCGGAACCTATCCTGACTGGCGGCAAGTTATTCCCAGAGAAGAAACTCTGCCTTTCAGGATGGTGCTGGACAAGAAGTCTGCCGACGGTTTTATCGAAAAGCTTAAAATGCTCAAGGATAATCCGCCGATGCACATGCTTAAGCTGACTATATCCGATGGAAAAGTTAAGGCATTTTCGGAAGCGTGTCCGGGACAGTCTGTAGAGTGTGCGTTAAGCGAAACAACTGGCGCAAATCCAGAAGAAGGAATCCTTGTCAACCGCAAGCTTCTGCTCCGTGCATTGTCGCTTGGACACAACGTTTTTACATGTGATCCGGCGGCATTCAGCCCCCTGGTATCAAGCGGTGGATTAGGCAAACTGATAGTTATGACAATTCGAGTAAAACAGGAAAATGTCGCAACCGAAAAACCACAACAATCGATTAATCAACCAATAACCAATAATATGGAGAATAAAATCATGAACAACGAAATCAACACAGCCGCGGAAAAAGAAAACAATGTAACAGCTGCGGCAGAACCCAACAACGGACTCAAGATGGTTCTACAGCCGGATATCTATTATGAACTGCTGAATGCTGTTGACGAACTCCGGGTCTCTGTCCGTAATATCAATGAACAGGCTGCCAGTCTCGCCCGTAAAATCCGCGATAACCAGGTCAGTTTCAGGAAGCGTGAACGCGATCTGCGCAGCGCTCGTGAAGTTCTGGAGAAACTGAAAGTAGCTGGCTTTTGACCAGCCGAGGGACATCAAAATAATTATAAACAGGAGAAAATATCATGTTGAAACTGAATGCGTCATATTCCAAAAAAGTTCCATCCGACTCTGAATACAGTTCTCAATCGTATCACTGTTCAGTCGAAGTTGAAATATCGGATGGTGTCAGCGATACTGAGCTTCAGAAAAAGATTCATGACACGTTTATGCTTGTCAGAGAATCGGTTGAAGCAGAACTCAATGAACGCTTCGAAATGCGGGACTTCAGAAAAAATGGGCATAAAAATTACCCTGACAAGAAGCCTGACAAGGTAGAGCAAGCCAGCGAAAAGCAGATACACTATCTGACGACACTTGCGGAACGTCAGGGAATAGTTAACGCCGAACTTTGTTCAATGGCTGGAGTAAAAGATCTGAACAAGCTTGGCCGCAAAGAGTGCAGTAACCTGATTGACCGGCTGACCAGGAAAGCTGCCTGACAAAACTCATTATGAAAGGACAGTAAAATGGCTGACATAAAAGAGCTTAGGAAAGATGCTCACTGGTCGTATTCGAGCCTTGATCAGTTGCTGAACCGCTGTTCACTGCAATGGGCTTTCGGACATATCTACAAGCGCCCGCCGGAATCAACCGGTGCGGAGCTTCCGTTCGGAGGCGCGTTCCATGCGGCGGCCAGCGAATTTGCCATAATTAAAATGTCTGGCGAAAATCCTAATCTCAAAGAAATTCAGGATTTGTTCAGTGAATGGTGGCTTATGGCGCTTGATTCCGGCGAAAAAATAGAGTTCAAGGACGGCGCATCGGCGGCATCTATGAACGAGACGGGACGGGCGCTTATCGAGGTATTGTACACGAACTGGATAGAGGATGAAAAGGTTATCGATGTGGCATCGGCTTTCAGTGTTGAAATATTTGACGCTGAAGGAAATGCAGCTTCAGAGAAACCGCTTATCGGCGAGATGGACTTGGTCGTGATGGATGCTGCCGGACGCTTCATAGTCGTTGACTGGAAAACGTCGGCACGCCGCTGGCCGCGCGAGAAGGCCGAGGACTCCTTGCAGGCCACCTGCATGTGTTACGGACATGCCCTGGATATAGGCTGTGTTCCGTCGTTCCGTTTCGATGTACTGGTCAAGAACAAGTTGCCAATTATTGAACGGCATCCGGTCGAGCGATCCTTCGAGGATTTCAACAGGATGGCCGAGCTTGTGAAGATCGCCGATAAGATTGTCAAAGCCGAGGCATATTTCCCTCGCAAGGACTGGCAGTGTTCGGGCTGTGCCTACTCAGGAGCATGCCGGGAATGGCACAGGAAAAATGCCAGAATCCACTCGTTTGCAGCATAATAAATAAATTGAAAGGAATAAAATTATGGGTAATGAACTTATACTTCACTGCGGTTCGGAACGCATCACTCGCGATGAGCTGCGTTTTGTCGAAACTCCTGAAAATACGCACACTTGGCACCCGGTGCCGCATGCCGATGTCGCCGATTTCATTGTGAATCAGGCGCTGGATAACGGTTTCAGAATAGAACGGGAAGAGTACGGCCTCAATCCGAGTCAGAGCCGGATGTTTGGCGTTCTCCGCTTTCATCCTGAAGGACACCCTGAACACAGTCGCGCACTGGGCTTTCGAAATTCGCACGACAAGACTTTCGCGCTGGGCTTGACGGTCGGGCTGCGCGTACTGGTCTGCGACAACCTCTGCTTCGGTGGCGAGGAAACTATTCTCAGGCGTCATACGCGGAATATTGATATTGAGATACTTATACCGAGGGCTTTTGCCGAACTGAATGGAAGGTTCGACAAACTCGAAACTCAGTATAACCACCTTAAGGATCAAATCGTCAGCGACGATAATGCCCGGTTAACGGTCGTTAAAGCCGCTGAGAATAATCTGATTCCATCCTGTGATATTGTCCCAATTTTGCAGGAGTACAGGAATCCGCGACATGACGAATTCCGTGAAATGACCCAATGGTCGCTGTATAACGCCTTCTCGGAAATAGCCAAAAAGTACCGGCCCGACCGCTCGTACAGATGCTTCCGGGGGCTGGCCTCAGTCTTCGAGCTTGAGGATGCGGCGTGATAACTGTCAAAGTCCATCCCAAAGAAAGGAGGCTCCAATGCCAGGAATTATATTAGCGGCGCTGGTACTTGCGATACTGATGGTGTCCGGTGGGATCACCTACTCGATTGTGAATGTCGGCGACAAGTTCGAGAATATCGTCGAGCCGATGACGGAATCCGCTGGCGGGGCTATCTCGTACACGGGTTATGGAGTTGCGATTGCGATAGTCGTTATTGCCATAATCTGGATAATCGGTAAAAACAGGAGGAATCCGCGATGCTGAAAAAATGGATAATCTGTAGTGCTGTTATTCTGATGATGATTACAGTCTATGTTGCCGGATGCGGCGATAACCGGAATTCCGGCGATGCCGTAACCCGGGCATATACCCAAGGTAAAAAGGATGCCGAAAAAGAGATACTCGGCGCCATTAAGTCCAAAGAGGAAAACCTGAAGACTAAAGTACGCAACTATCTGCGGGTTCGGATGATACCGCTTTCGATATTCGCGGCGTTCATGGTGCTCATCGGAACACGGCTGCTCGAAGGACTCCGTGACTCCGTAAGCAATATATTCATGCTGACTCCTGCGCGTCAAGCGGAACTGGCTATGCATGGATACCTTGTGGCGAATGCGCTAACACTGCTGTGGATTTTCTTCATGGAAGATGCGCTGTGCCGTGTCCCGTCGCTGATACTCCTTGCGGCGGGGGTTGTCCCATTTGCGATGGAACTCTATCCAGGACTCCGTGACGATGTTCCCGAACAACGCCGTTCCGGGTTGACGAAACTGAAAACGCTGGGGTTTCTGTTACTGGTGGTAGTCTTCAGTTCGAGGATTGCCACCGGCGGACTCTCTGGAATAATAAGCTGATTCTGCACCGCCAAGTGCTACTCATGCCCCGGACTACGGTTCGGGGCGTGGGGACTTTTTAGCCTCAGCGAAATCCGCCTGGGCGGATTTCGTTGAGCTCAAACCCTCATTTTCACCGTCTTCCACAAAGTAGGGCAAAAAATGTGCTGTATACCTGTACCTTTTCACGGCACACCTGTTACACTTGCACCAGTCCCTAACGATATACAGACCTCTGCGATTCCTCCTGGCTTAGTTGTGTTCAGTCGCATGAAGCTTAATAGTCCCATTCCGCGTGGCTTACGGGCAAGCGGTTAAGCTGTTCGCGGTAAAAGAGCCATTTAGGTATGAATTGTTCAACCAGTGCGGTAAAGCGGGCGTTATGTGTCGGCTCCAGTAGATGAATCATTTCGTGTACGATTACGTATTCGAGACATTCCGGGGGCTTTTTGGCTAAATCTGTATTAAGGCGTATATGCTTCTCTGCGGGATTACAGCCGCCCCATTTTGTTTTCATCTTCTGTACGAAGATCTTCTCGATCTTTACACCCAGAATAGGCTCCCACTTGGCGATAAGGGAATATGCCGACCTCCTGAGCTGTATACGATACCATTCTTCTATTACGGCCTGTTTCCGGGCAAAATCATCCTTATTGCGCACATGGAGCAGCATAGTGTTGTGGCGAAGCTCGATGGATGGTGCTGTATTGCTCTCGATCATTTCAAGAAGATAGCGGTTACCCCATACATAATGGCTTTCCCGTTCCAGATATTCTCTCGGTGTTTCCCGCTCCTGCTCGCTTATCTTTTTCTGCTGCTGCCTTATCCAGTTCAGCTTCGATATGGCAAAACTGCGGATCGTATTTATGTTCATATGTAAAGGTGCTGAGATATGTACTCTGCCGTAAGGCGGATATACGCTGAGATGGACATTCTTGATGTCTTTAAACAGCACATCCATCGTAATCCCACCAAATTTCAGCTGCGCATCCATCAGTAGTCTCTCTGTGCCTTTACTATAAGGAAAAGAGCTTCAACTTTCATATCATCATCAAGAATTTCATATAAGGTACGTTTTATTTTCTGTTCTCTTGCATGAAAGCCGCGCCAGTCGTCCGGACGATTCGTCATTATGGCTTCATCTATTTTTAAGGCAAGAGCTGCTATCTCTTCATTACGCTTTCCGGCGTACAGGTTTTTAAGGTTATTATAAAGGGCTTTTTTACCTGAACTATTTAGTCGAGCAGGAGTATCGTCTGCTTTTCCGGCATCCACCATTTTGACGAGCTTCGCTATTTCCTGAAGATAGTTCTCGTACTCAATAGCGTTAGTCTTACGGGCTTCTATGATCTCGTCCAGCAAGACGGACATCTTCTCATAATATGCAGGGTCGCTAAGCTGTTCTTTGATAATCTTACGACGTACATTGTTTTCGATAGTCTCGGCTATTGCGTTTTTATTCCCTTTAAGACAGCTGAGTTTCTCACCTATTGCCTTGGCTATTCCGGTTTTAACGACAAGATCCAGTAGACTCATGTCCGCAAAAGGAGAGATTGTTCTAGGCTCTTTTGCCTCAATATAGGTATCTATAAGATGCCGCATATCTGCTTCATAAGGCTTCAGATCAAGCACTTCATCGCTGGCCTTGCGTATTATTTCCCGGATTTCCAGATATTCATCCATCTGCTTCTTGATACGGGTGATATCGGCATTGCTGTATCCGGCTCGTTCAAGATCATCCGCTATATTTGAGTAAGCGCGTATCAGGGCTACGACAGACTTATAAAGAGCGGCGCGTAATGGCTCTCGCTCCTGTAAATCTTCCGGGATTTCGGTATTGCCACAGAAATAATGGATGTAGTCTAACGCGCCCTTGGGGGTTTCTATCGGTTCACATATAAGGAAGACTGCCTCCAGTGCGTTATCGAGTCTTTCCTTACATTTCTTAAGGCGATCCTGTATGAGGACCTCCGGTGTTGCGCCACCAGCACTATGATCAATTTCAGAGGTGTAAACCGATATGGCATTTTCGACCTTTTTAAACAAGTCTTTATAATCCACGATATAACCGAATTCCTTATCCTCTCCATCCAGCCTGTTTGTCCGGCATATAGCCTGAAATAGGCCATGATCCTGCATTGACTTGTCAATATAGAGATAAGTACATGGAGGCGCATCAAATCCAGTGAGCAGTTTGTCCACGACCACCAGCAGTTTCATATTTGCCGGTTCCTTTGTGAAGAGCTTCTTGGCGCTATCCTCATAGGTTTCCGTCTTTGTGGAATTTGGATTCACGCATATATCCTTCAGCAGTTCCGTGTAGATATTATAGATGAACTGCTTGTCGGTTTCTGTGTTTGCGCCAGTATCCTCCATGGTTATATCTCTGGTCTGGGGATTGTACGATGTTATCACGGCGCATTCGCCTTTAAACTCAGTTTGCTGGAACAAGGTAAAATACTTGCATGCTTCATAAATTGTTGACGCCACAAGTATGGCATTGCCCCGTTCGTGAGATAGACGTGATTTTGTACTGAAATCCAGAGTTATGTCGCTTACAACCTTGCTCATGCGCGACTTGGAGCTGAGCACACTTTGCATTGTACCCCATTTCTTCTGGAGTTCATCCTTCTGCCAGCTGTTGAGTCCTTTGGTCTTTGCCTCGAACCATGCATCTATCCGGTCATTTGAACTAAGCCATTGATCGATATCACGAGCCTCGTAGATCAGATCAAGAACAACATTATCCTCTACAGCCTCACTGAACTTGTATGTATGAATGTACCCGCCGAAGACTTCCAGACTGGTCTGTTTGTCTTTTTTAAGTAGCGGTGTGCCGGTAAAGCCTATAAATACCGCATTGGGCATCATGGCTTTCATGACTGTATGCAGCTTGCCGCTCTGGGTACGATGGCACTCATCGACAAAAACAAATATGTCCCCGACCGTTTTACTGGGCTGTG
>MHYB01000034.1 GCA_001824635.1 Planctomycetes bacterium GWF2_50_10 | reverse complement strand
AGCGATTGCCAAAAAATATCTTCTCGGCGTGTGCGAGGCTGCGAATATTTATGAGAAGATCGCATCTATAAAAGGCGAGGATAACTTCATTACGGAAGTCTCAATGGATGAAACCAATCTGCCCCAGACTCCGGTAGAGATGTTCTTTACCCTGGCGATGGTAGCCGATGCAAAAATTCCAGCTCAAACTATTGCGCCAAAATTCACAGGCCGCTTCAATAAAGGTGTCGATTACGTCGGCAATGTTGCCCAGTTCGCCAAAGAATTCGATCAGGATGTCGCCGTAATAGCCGCGGCCGTTAAGCAATTTGCCCTGCCTTCGAACCTTAAATTATCTGTGCACTCAGGTTCAGATAAATTTTCGATTTACGGCCCGATCAGCAAAACACTTAAAAAATTCAATGCCGGCCTTCATCTTAAAACCGCTGGGACTACCTGGCTGGAAGAAGTCATCGGCCTTGCAATGGCAGGGGGACAGGGCCTCCAGATCGCAAACAAAATATATGCGAACGCGCTTGGCCGTTTCGATGAACTCTGCGGCCCTTACGCGACGGTAATTGACATCGATAAATCAAAACTTCCTTCTCCGCAGGTCGTTGCATCCTGGAGCGGTCCCGATTTCGCAGCCGCACTTCGCCACGACCAGTCCTGTCCGAAATACAACCCCAATTTCCGCCAGCTTATTCACGTCGGCTACAAGGTCGCCGTCGAGCTTGGCTCGGAATATATATCCGCTCTCGAAAAGTATGAGGACGTGATCGCAAAAGGCGTAAAAGAAAATATTCTCGATAAACACATCAGGCCCGTTTTCATGGCCTGATATATAAAGGGTAAAATTATGAGCAATATGTTTGACGTAAGTGGAAAAATAGTGGCTATTACAGGAGCAGGCGGCGTGCTCTGCGGCGCAATGGCAAAGGAACTGGCGGCGGCTGGCGCAAAAGTAGCGGTGCTGGATCTTTCCGAACCTGGCGCACAAAAAGTTGCCGATCAGATCACTTCCTCCGGCGGCAAGGCCGTTGCTGTAAAATGCAATGTGCTGGATAAGCAAAGTGTGATCGATGCTGAAAAGCAGGTAATTTCAAAGCTTGGCCCGGTTGATATCCTTATAAACGGCGCAGGCGGCAATAAGAAGGAGGCCACCGCCAATGCCGAAATGAGCTTTTTCGATATGCCCGCCGATGCAATACGCTTCGTATTCGACCTTAATTTCATCGGAACGCTCCTGCCAAGCCAGGTTTTCGGCAAATCCATGGCCGACCGAGGCGACGGCATAATTATTAATATCTCCAGCATGAACGCGTTCCGCCCGCTTACCCGCATCGCAGCATATTCAGCAGCAAAGGCAGCCATCAGCAATTTCACGCAGTGGCTTGCCGTTCACATGTGCCAGAATTATTCAAAGACCATCCGCGTCAATGCTATTGCCCCGGGCTTCTTCCTTACTGCCCAAAACCGTTTTCTCCTCACCGAGGAAGCCACCGGCAATCTTACAGCCCGCGGCAAAACTATCGTTGAGCATACGCCGATGGGCCGCTTTGGTGAAGCATCCGAACTTACCGGCACACTGATCTGGCTCTGCTCAGATGCCGCCAAATTCGTAACTGGGATAGTTGTACCTGTTGATGGCGGATTCTCCGCATTTTCAGGCGTATAGTTTTTAAAGGTGTACCATGCTGTACTATAAACGCGGAAGCGAAACTGACAACTTGAGCCTCGAAGACCTCCAGGCCGGCCTATATGCCGCTCTCGATAAGCTCGGCAAAAAGCATAAGGTGCTCGCCATTCCTCCAGATGGTACGCGTTTTTACTCACGCGCCGGCGACCTAACGAACATGTGCTGGAAATATTATGGCCCCACGCTTACGGATATCCTCCCTGCGCTGGGCACTCACGTTCCCATGTCCGAAAAAGAGATCGCCCGCATGTTCGGCGATACGCCCGTGGGCCTCTTTCGTAATCACGACTGGCGAACAGGCCTTGCTACACTCGGCCGAGTCCCGTCGGATTTCATGATGGAGGTAAGCGAAGGCAAATTGGATTACGATTGGCCCGCACAGGTCGATAACCTTCTCGTCGAAGGCAATTTTGATCTCATCCTCTCGCTGGGCCAGGTTGTCCCTCACGAAGTCATCGGTATGGCCAATTACAACAAGAATATCTTCGTCGGCACCGGCGGCGCAGAAGGCATAAATAAAAGCCATTTCCTTGGCGCCGTCTATGGAATGGAACGCATCATGGGCCGTGTAGATACGCCCGTTCGCAAGGTGCTCAATTACGCTTCCGATAATTTCGTGAGATCACTGCCGATCGTTTACGTCCAGACCGTTGTCGCCGCAACTCCGCAGGGGCCGGTCACAAGAGGCCTTTACATCGGCGATGATATCGAATGCTTCCGCCTAGCGGCCCAGCTCAGCCTTAAAGTCAATTTCCAGATGCTCGAAAACCGCCTCAAAAAAGTCGTAGTATATCTCGACCCGCACGAATTCAAATCCACCTGGCTGGGCAATAAAAGTATTTACCGCACCCGCATGGCAATGGCCGACGGCGGCGAACTTATCGTCCTCGCTCCGGGCCTCAAGGAATTCGGCGAAGACAAAGAAATTGATCGCCTCATACGCAAATATGGCTATATCGGTACGGAGAGGGTACTCGATTCGGTAAAGAAAAATCCCGAACTCCAGAATAATCTTTCCGCCGCTGCCCATCTCGTCCATGGCTCATCCGAAGACCGCTTCTCAATTACCTACTGCCCTGGTAATGTCTCTAAAGCGGAGATCGAAAGCATAAACTTCAAGTATGCCCACCTCGACACAATGCTCAAAATTTATGATCCCCAAAAGCTCATCGACGGCTATAATACCGTAAATGGGGAAAACATTTTCTATATCTCGAATCCAGGCATGGGGCTTTGGTCCTGGAGAGAGCGGTTTATATCATAATTGAATTTGTTTAGGAGTTAACAATGACCGAAAGCACATCAAAGAAATATTCTCTTCTTGTCGCGACGAGCATGGGTATACGATTAACCCCCGTTGATTCGCAGCCATTCCATTGCAGCGACACTTTCAAAATGCAGGCCACCAGTGCTGAAAGCAATGTTGCAAGCGTTGCTTCATATCTAGGCATGCCGACAAAAGTCCTGACGGCATTTGTCAAAGGCAGCCCTGTCTCGCACTTTATAAAGGATAATCTCAAAAGTCGCAGGATGGATTTTGAAGGCCCTGAATTCGAACAGGGCGGCCCATGGGGCTATCGCCATCAGATCAATATGGCCGACAGCGGCCTCGGCGCTCGCGGCCCCAGAGTTCATAACGACAGAGCTGGTGAAGTTGGCCGAGAGCTTAGCGCGGAACACTTCGACCTTGATAAAATTTTCGCGAAGGAAGGGGCGGTGATCGTGCACCTTTCAGGACTTTTTGCGGCACTGTCGCCCAAGACCAGCAAACTATGTCTTGATATTGCCCGTGTTGCCAAGCAAAACGGCTCGCTTATATCCTTCGACCTAAACCACCGAGCCAGCTTTTGGAAAGGCAGAGAAAAAGAACTTGCGCAGACGTTCGCCGAGATCGCCTCTCGCAGCGACATCCTCATTGGCAACGAAGAAGATTTCCAGCTTTGTCTTGGCTTTAAAGGCCCGGAAGCCGGCGGTCAGGGACTTGACCAGAAAATCGACAGCTTCAAAGAAATGATCGGCCAAGTTCAGGCTGCCTACCCCAACGCGACTTATTTTGGAACCACACTTCGTGAAGTTGTATCGGCAAACAGTCATCTGTGGGGCGCACTGGTAACCGACACCAAGACCTGGGAAGTTATCAAGCCGCGTGAGATAGGCGTTCTTGATCGTATTGGCGGCGGCGACGGCTTTGTAGGCGGCTTGCTTTACGGCATACTCAAGGGCTGGGATGTTCAAAAATGTGCCAGATTTGGCTGGGCCAGCGGATCGCTTGCCGTAACTATGCTTACCGATTATGCTCAGCCTGCCGATGAAGACCAGCTCTGGAGTATATGGAACGGCAATGCGCGAGTCAAACGCTAATAACAAAACTGTAAAACGAAAAACTTAAAATTAGGGAGAATTGTATAATGACAAAGGAAACAAAAGCGGATATCGGCCTTATCGGCCTGGCAGTAATGGGTGAAAACCTCATCCTTAACATGGAAAGTAAAGGCTTCACCGTCGCCTGCTACAACCGCACAACGTCCAAAGTAGACGATTTCGTCAACGGCCGTGCTAAAGGCAAAAAGATAATCGGCTGCCGTTCCATCGAAGAACTCGTCGCCAATCTCGCTTCGCCGCGCAAGGTTATGCTCATGGTCAAAGCCGGCCAGGCAGTGGATGACTTTATCGAACTGCTCCTGCCGCACCTTTCAGACGGCGATATCATTATCGACGGCGGCAACAGCCACTTCCCCGACACCACCCGCCGTACACAGTATGTCGAATCAAAAGGCAAACTGTATATTGGCACCGGCGTTTCCGGCGGCGAAGAAGGCGCACTCCTTGGCCCGTCGATCATGCCAGGCGGCTCACCCAAAGCCTGGCCCGCTGTCAAACCCATATTCCAGAAAATCGCCGCCCAGACCGATGACGGCCAACCCTGCTGCGAATGGGTCGGCGAAAACGGCGCAGGCCACTTCGTCAAGATGGTCCACAACGGCATCGAATATGGCGACATGCAGATGATCTGCGAGACATACCAGATGATGAAATCGATGGGCATGTCCAATAAGGAAATGCACGAAGTCTTCGCCGAATGGAACAAGGGCGAACTCGATTCCTATCTCGTCGAGATCACCCGCGACATCCTCGCTGTCAAGGATCAGGATGGCAAAGAAGTCATTGACCTCATTCTCGACACCGCAGGCCAGAAGGGTACCGGCAAATGGACCGTCCTGTCCGCCCTCGACACAGGCATGCCCCTGACCCTCATCGGCGAAGCCGTTTTCGCACGCTGCCTCTCAGCCATCAAGGATGAACGCGTCGCCGCAAGCAAAGTCCTCTCCGGCCCCAAGCCCGCCTTCAAAGGCGATAAAAAGCAGATGATCGCCGACCTCCGCAAAGCACTTTATGCATCAAAGATCATCTCCTACGCCCAGGGCTACCAGCTCATGCGTGCCGCCGCTGCCGAATTTAAATGGAATCTCAATTACGGCCCAATCGCCCTCATGTGGCGAGGCGGCTGCATTATCCGTTCAGTCTTCCTCGGAAAGATCAAGGAAGCTTTCGACACCAATCCGAAGCTTACCAACCTTCTCCTTGACCCGTTCTTCCAGAAGGCAACCGCCGCCGCCCAGGATTCCTGGCGTCGCGTTATTATGAGTTCAGTCGAAATGGGCGTGCCAATGCCCGCCATTTCCGCAGCCCTGTCCTTCTACGACGGCTACCGTTGCGATCGCCTCCCTGCCAATCTCCTCCAGGCCCAGCGAGACTACTTCGGTGCCCACACGTACGAACGCGTTGATAAACCGCGTGGCCAGTTCTTCCACACCAACTGGACCGGCCGCGGCGGAAACACCACAGCCAATACCTACACAGCTTAAGTTGCATTAAAAACATGCCTCTGGTATGATCCAGGGGCATGTGAACTTGTTCAGTTTTGAATTGAGGCGAATATGGACTTCATGACCGAAGATTTCCTCCTCCAAACCGAAACCGCCCGCCGTCTTTATCATGACTACGCCGCCAAAATGCCCATCTACGATTACCATTGCCACCTTCCCCCCGCGCAGATCGCCGAAGATAAATGCTTTGACAACCTCACCCAGATATGGCTTTACGGCGA